>JAPLNQ010000266.1 GCA_026401075.1 Planctomycetia bacterium | reverse complement strand
GTCGGGCCAGGCCCTCCTTCCGTTCCGCCCACCACCGCTTCTTGGGTACTCAACATCCTCTGGTTCTCCATCGCTTGTCCTCCTGGCCCTCTACTCTAATAGGGGAAAGGCAGGTGTCTCACCTATCATTGGCACAGAGGGGCAGTTCCATCGTGTGGTCGTAGCAATCACGGAAGTGGGTCCGCGCGTGGTCGCCCACGAACGGGGTCTGCTCGCGGCCGAGGGCATGGAGAACGTCGCGCGTGGGCCAGAGGGCGCGGCGGAGGGTCATCAGGTCGTTCCGCACATCGTGGATCCGCACGAGCGAGTCGCGGCTGGGATTGTTCATCGCCTCGTCCTCGAGCGACTCGAGCCGGTCCCCAAACTGCTCGAGCACGGGAAAATAGCCGTCTACGACCGCGTCGAGCAGAAGCGCGCAGAGCGCGTCGGCACCGAGGTGGCCGATCCGCGTGCGGCCGTGGCGGATCCGCTGCCTGACGCCGTCGAAACCGTCGAGGGTGAGCCGGTCGCGGAACGTGATCAGGTAGCGGTCGCCCAGAAAGAGACAGACTGGATCGGTCACGATCACATCTCCGGCGAACCGCGCCATCCGCACCGCCACGAGCACCTGATGGCCAAACACCTCCACCTTGGGTCGCTCGTCCGGGGTCGTGGCATCCTCGAGCGCCAGGTCGCCGATCTGGAACACGTCGCCGATCATGCGGATCGATTCGGCGTCGTTCAGACCCTCGACGTCGATCCAGACCACCGGCCACTTCTCGCGTGCGACGGTGAGCTCCTCCGGCCGCAGCACGACGGTTTCCTGGCAGGTCTCACCGTCGCAGCCGAGCATCCGCAGGGTTGAGACGGGCAGGCCCGATGTCGCCACGGCCCCGACCGAAGCAGTATCCCCGCGGCGTTGACGACGGCGGCGGCGGTTTTTGCGATGGGCCATAGATGGGCCATGGAGGGCTATGACGAAAGGAGTAGCAATGGGGCAATGCGGAAGACGCCGCCACAATCGAGGCCGTGCCTCAACCAAGGCGAGTCCGGCGAGTATCCTAAACTGGGTGCGCCCAAATCAGGAACGTCGCCGTTTCCCGCATCTGCAGTCCATGACCACCCCCCAACACCGCGAACACCGCGAACACAACGATCAGGGCTCCCCCGTCGGCGAGGCCATGGCCTGGGCGTCGCGGATCATCGCCATCGGAATCACCATGTTCCTGCCAGCCGTGGCAGGCGACTGGCTCGACAGCCGGCTGGGCACAGGATTTCTCGGGATGGCCGGATTGGTGCTGGGCTTCGTCCTTGGGCTGACGTGGCTGGTGCAACTGAGCAGGAGAAAGAAACCTTGACCCCACCAAAGCGGCCTGCGGAGCTCGGCTGGACCCTCTTCGGAACCGCCGTCCTCGCGGCCGTCCTCGCCGGCGCGGCCGGACTGGCGATCGTGGCAGGGGGGGAGACGCCGCGAACGAGCGAGGCGGTGGCCTTCGCGGCGACGATCTGCCTTGCCGGCGGGGTCGGAGGCTGGATCATTGCCCGCTGGCCGACCAGCAATCCGGCCTCCGGGGTGGCGAAGGGCCTGGGGGCCGTGACGCTACGGATTTTCCTGCCGCTGGTGGCCATGGGGTGGCTACAGGCAGGAGGCGGTTGGCTCCGCGAGGCCGGCGCCGACCGATTCGTGCTGATTTTTTACCTCGCGATGCTTGCCACAGACATTCTCCTACACATTATGGGAGACTGTGAACTCCGCAGGATTCGCGGTAAAAATTCTCCTGATTGACGGGAGCGTCCCTTTTCATCCACACTCTGCGTCCCACTGGAAAAAACTGTCGCATCTGCAAGCCGACAGCAGCCAAGGAAGATGGATCCGATGTCCGACCATAACCCGATCTACCACCTGAAAGACTGCTACTTCTTCGAGGTGCCGAAGGCTTTGTGGCGGCAGGGCTGGCAGACGCTCGACGCCGTTCCGCAGTTCCTGCGGGATGGTCGCCCCGACATCACCGATGTCGCCGAGTTCAACCACGCGATGGACGGGAAGATCTTGATCCCGCAGCCGTTCGCGACGCTCGACAGCCTCTATGCGGCGAAGTCGGGATTCGGGATCTCGAAATACATGATCTTGGAACTGGTGCTCGCCGGCATCCTGTTCCTGCTGTTCACGCGTCTGGCAGCAGTGCTGCGGACGGGCGCAGCCCCGACGGGTCGGTTCGCCAACCTTTTCGAAGCCATGGTCCTCTTTGTCCGCGACCAGATCGCCCGCCCGGCGATCGACAGCCATGACCATCACGATGACCACGCGCACGACGACCATTCGCATGAAGGCCATTCGCATTCGGGACACTCGGATGGACATGCGACCGCGGCGGTGCACGCCGTTCGCGAACACCACGACGGCGATCAGTTCGTACCGCTGCTGCTGACCCTCTTCTTCTTCGTCCTCGGCTGCAACCTGCTCGGCATGGTGCCCTGGGCAGGATCGCCCACGGCTTCGTTCTCCGTGACGCTCGCCCTCGCAGGCGTGACGTTCGCCACGGTCGTCGTGGCCGGAATGATGAAGTTCGGCTTTCTCGGGTTCTTCGGCAACCAGGTGCCTTCGATGGACCTGCCGCTGCCGCTGGCTATCCTGCTCAAGCCGATGATCTTCGCCATCGAAATGCTGGGCCTGCTGATCAAGCACCTGATCCTCGCCGTGCGGCTCTTGGCCAACATGGTTGCCGGCCACCTCGTGTTGCTCGGCATCATGGGGCTGATCACGACCGCCGCAACATACTCCATGGGCATGTGGGCGACGGTCACGGGCATCAGCGTTGTCAGTTGCACGCTGTTCAGCCTGCTGGAACTGTTCGTCGCCTTCTTGCAGGCCTACATTTTCACCTTTTTGTCGGCGCTTTTCATCGGGGCCTCTGTCCACCAGCATTAAGGCCCCTTCAAAATCACCAGGATTTCCGTAGAACTTCGGTCACCGTTTTCCTTCCGTACGCTCTCCACCCTTGCCGCCGTTCTTGTCACCGTGCTGTGCGCCAACGTCGCCAGTGCCCAGGAAGCCATGGGCGGCCGGTCGCTCATCGACCTCACGGCACCGTTCGGCGTTGGCCTCGTCGTGATCGGCGCCGCCTACGGCATCAGCAAACTCGCCTCGGCGGCCTACGAGAGCATGGCCCGACAGCCGGAAGTCTCGGGCAGCATTCAGACGGCGATGATCATCGCCGCCGCCCTCATCGAAGGCTTCACGTTCTACGCGTTGTTCATCTGCTCGCAGAAATAACACCATTCTGGACTTGCGTACTGCCACCATCGCGGGCGGGGAGCGACACCGCTCCCCGCCTCGCGGAGGCTGGCGATGCAGCGGGCCGCAGAAAATGCAGGCCGGACAAAGCGAATTTCAAACCCGATGCCGGATCAATGTTGCGGAGAAAGACTTTGAACCAGATTCACGCCACCCATCGCGATCGCATCGCATCGCGGCCGCGCATCGCGGCGGCGATCATGTTGTGCGCGATTCCATTCTTCGGTGGGTTCTTCGGTGGGGCCGCGCTCGCGGCCGATGCCAAGCATGCCGACGCCTCGCACGCAGACCATGACGCCGGACACGGCGACCATGGCCATCTGCCGGAGATCGGCCACAATCCGCCTGCCGGCACAACGCAAAAGGACTTCGAGAGCCCTGCCTGGTTTCAAACCGATCTCGCCGTCTGGTCGTTCGTCGTTTTTCTCGGCCTGCTCGGCCTGCTGACAAAGTTTGCCTGGAAGCCGATCATGGACGGACTCGACAAGCGGGAGCAGGGGATCGCCGACACGATCGCTGCGACGCAGGCTGCCAACGAAGACGCCAAACGCATGCTGGCGTCGTATGAACGTCGGCTGGCGGAGGCCACCGACGAGGTCCGTGGCATGCTGGAAGAGGCCCGCCGCGATGCCGATGTGACCCGGCAGGCAATCGTGGCCGAGGCCCGCAAGGCGGCCGACGACGAAAAGAACCGCGCTCGCCACGAAATTGGCCTCGCGAAGGATGATGCGCTCGCCCAGATCGCCGACAGGGCGGGTGATTTGGCAGTCGAGGTGGCGGGCAAGTTTCTCCTTGAGAAACTGGGCCGCGAAGAGCATGCCAGACTCGTTCGCGACTCGGTCGCGAGCATCGGCACGAAGCCCAGCGTGAACTGAGGCCATCCCGATGACCACCGCACAGCATGATCATCACGACAACCAGCAGCCAGCCGGCCCAACCGGCGCAGGCCCCACCAACATCGGCGTTGAGCGGCTGTCGAAGGTCTATGCGCAGGCGATCATCGAGGCCGCCGATCGCAAGCAGTGCCGCCGCGAGGTGATCGCGGAACTCGGCGCGATGGTGCGTGACGTACTCCCCAAGGTGCCGAAGGCGGGTCTTGTATTCGACTCCCCAAAGGTGACCCCCGAGGAGAAGTCGGCCGTCATCAACAGGATTTGCGCAGGCCACGTGCTTCCTACCACGCTTCACGCACTGCACGTGCTGGCCCGGCATGGACGGCTGGGCATGCTGTCCCACGTGGTCGCCGCGGCGGAGAGGCTGGCCGACGAATTGGAAGGCCGCCGTCAGGCCACCTTCACCACGGCCGTGCCGCTCGACGCGGCCGAGCAGAGCCAGATCGTGGCCTCGATCGAACAGTCCATTGGGGCGAACGTCAGCCCAACCTTCATCGTCAATCCCGAACTGATCGGCGGCCTCATCGTGCGGATCGCCGACACCGTCTATGACCATTCCGTTGCCACGAGCCTAGTGCGGCTCAGGGCACGGCTGAAGCAGAGGAGCATTCATGAAATTCAATACGGACGAGATCGCCTCGGTACTGCGTGAGGAGATCGACCGGTTCGAGTCGGGCATCGACGTTCGCGAGGTCGGTCGCGTGCTCGAGGTCGGCGACGGCATCGCGCGCGTGTGGGGCCTCTCCGGCGTGATGGCCGGTGAAATGGTCGAATTCCCCGGCGGCGTCACGGGATTGGCATTCAATCTCGAGGAAAACTCCGTCGGCGTGATCATCCTCGGTGACTACCTGAAAGTGATGGAGGGCGACGAGGTGCGCAGCACCGGCAAACTGCTCAGCGTGCCGGTCGGCGAGGCTGTGATCGGCCGCGTGCTCGACCCGCTCGGCAATCCGCTCGACGGCAAGGGACCGGTTGTCACCGAGCACCGGCGTCCTGTTGAGACGCTCGCGCCGGGCGTGGCCGACAGGCAGCCTGTCCGTGAACCGCTCCAGACGGGCATCAAGGCGATCGACGCGATGACTCCGATCGGCCGCGGCCAGCGAGAGTTGATCATCGGCGACCGCAAGACGGGCAAGACGGCCATCGGCATCGACGCGATCATCAACCAGAAGAACAGCGGCGTGAAGTGCTTTTACGTCGCCGTCGGCCAGAAGGATTCGTCGGTGGCCGTCGCCATCGACATCCTGCGGAAATATGGTGCGATGGACTACACCACGGTGATCGTGTCAGGGGCCAGCACCGCGGCTCCCCTGCAATACATCGCCCCGTACTCCGGCACCGCGATGGCCGAATACTTCATGTACAACGGCGAACACGCCTTGATCGTCTACGACGACCTTTCGAAGCAGGCCACCGCGTATCGCCAGCTGTCGCTGCTCATGCGGCGTCCGCCGGGGCGTGAGGCGTATCCGGGCGACGTGTTCTATGCCCACAGCCGCCTGCTCGAGCGGTCGGCGAAGCTGTCGAAGGAGAAGGGGGGCGGGTCGCTCACCTCGTTGCCGATCATCGAAACGCTCGAGGGCGAGGTCTCGGCTTATATCCCCACCAACGTGATCTCGATCACCGACGGCCAGATCTATCTGCAGCCTGACCTCTTCTTCGCCGGCCAGCGTCCGGCCATGAACGTCGGCATCTCGGTGTCGCGCGTCGGTGGTGCCGCCCAGACCAAAGCCATGAAAAAGGTCTCCGGCGGCCTGCGTCTCGACCTGGCGAGCTTCCGCGAACTGGAGGCGTTTGCCCAGCTCGGCACCGACCTCGACGCGGCGACGCAGTCGCGGCTCGATCGCGGCTACCGGATGGTCGAACTGCTCAAGCAGGGTCAGTATCAGCCGATGGACGTGGTCGATCAGGTGCTCTCCATCTACACCGGTACTCGCGGACACCTCGACACTGTCAAACGCGAGGATGTCGCCGCGTGGGAGAAGGAATTCCTGACCTTCATCCGCGACCAGGTCCCTGAGCTCCGCGCAAAGATCGAACAGTCGAAGGAATTCGATGCCGAATCGGAGCGGCAGTTGGAGGCGGCGATCGCGGAGTTCAAGCGGCAGTGGGCCGCCAAGCAAGGCTCGGCAGGCGGCTCCCGGCCGCTGGCCGGCACGGCGAAGTAGTTGCGAACCAGACCAGACTGAATCGAACCGGACTGTAGGTTTACAAGCATGGCCAAGGCGAGAGCACTCGATCGACGCAGGCGTTCCGTGCGGAACATCCGCAAGATCACGCGCACGATGGAGTTGATCGCCACCGCGCGGTTCAAGAAGGCGATGGACCGGTCGGTGGCCGCACGCGACTACACGAAGCAACTGGTGAAGATCCTGGAAAACATCGCCAGCGTCGGCGCTGACGTCGTCCATCCGCTGCTCGATGTCCGGCCGACAAAACGGTCCGCTGTGCTGGTGCTCTCGGGCAATCGCGGCCTCTGCGGCGGCTACAACTCCAACATCGTCCGGCAATCCGTGGCGATCCTGGGCCAGTGGCGGAATGAGCACGTCGACACCGACGTGGCCGTCTCCGGAAAACGTGGGATTTCAGCCCTCAAGTTCCGCGGCATCGACATGGATGAACGCTATACCGCGTTCGAGGACAAGCCCGCGTTCGACGCCGTGATGCCGATAGGCCGAGCCTATCTCGAGGCCTACGCCGCCGGCAAAATCGATCGTCTCGACGTGGTCTATACCCGGTTTCACAGCATTGCCAGACAGGAAGCGGTCACGGAGATGCTCCTCCCGCTGAAGGCCCCCGAAATCGCCGGGGCATCGGCTGCCGGGTCGACGGCCGGAACAACCTCTGGATCGCCGAAGGCCAAGCTTGCATCCCAGGAATACGACTTTTATCCGTCGGCGGAGAGCATCCTCGAGGAAATCCTGCCGGCGAGCTTTCTGTCGCGGCTCTTCAAGTGCTTTCTGGATGCGGCCGTGAGCGAGCAGGTGGCCCGCATGGTCGCCATGAAGGCGGCCAGTGAGAATGCCGCCGGTCTCATCAAAAACCTGTCACGTCGCTACAACCGGGCGAGGCAGTCACAGATCACGGGCGAGATCATGGAAATCCTCGGCGGCGTCGAGGCGTTGAAAAAATAGCACGTCGGCAAAGATCAGCCTAGGACATCCAACTGGGACTTTCCAACCAAGACATACCCTCCAAGACATCCTCTCTTTCGATCGTTACACGAACAGGAACCATCATGGCGACGGCGACCAAGGCAGCAGGCAGGACCATCGGACACGTCACTCAGGTGATCGGCTCGACTTTCGACGTCGAGTTTGCGGAGGACAGCATCCCCGCGATCTACAACGCCATCCGTATCGACAGTGAGAAGAAGGGGGTGTCGCTGCACCTGGTCGGGGAGGTGCAGCAGCATCTCGGTGGCGGCAAGGTGAGGTGCGTCGCGCTGGGCAGTACCGACGGGCTCATTCGGGGTGCGGACGTCGTCGACACCGGGGGCCCGCTTTCCGTGCCGGTGGGGCCAACCACGCTCGGACGGGTGTTCAACCTGCCGGGTGAGCCGATCGACAACCGCGGCGAAGTCAAGACGGCGGAACGCTGGCCGATCCATCGCGATCCTCCGCCGGTCACCGAACTGTCCACGAAGACCGAGCTTTTCGAAACGGGCATCAAGGTGATCGACCTCCTGACGCCGTTCGTCCGCGGTGGCAAGGCCGGCCTCTTCGGCGGTGCCGGCCTGGGCAAGACGGTCATCCTCACCGAACTCATCGCCCGCATCGCCAGCGCCCACGGCGGCTACTCGGTCTTCGCAGGCGTCGGCGAGCGGACCCGCGAGGGCACCGACCTCTGGCTGGAAATGCAGGAGGCCAAGATCGGCGACACGGGCCGCAGCGTCATCGAACAGACCTGCATGGTATTTGGTCAGATGAACGAACCGCCAGGTGCCCGTCTCCGCGTGGCGCTCTCCGCGCTCACCATGGCGGAATATTTCCGCGACACGACCGGGGCCGACACGCTGCTCTTCGTTGACAACATCTTCCGCTTCTCCCAGGCGGGGAGCGAGGTGAGCGCACTCCTTGGCCGTATGCCGAGCGCCGTGGGCTATCAGCCGACGCTTGCCACGGAGATGGGTGCCCTTCAGGAACGGATCACCTCCACGTCGAAGGGAGCCATCACCTCGGTGCAGGCCGTCTACGTTCCCGCTGACGACCCGACCGACCCGGCACCGGCGACGGCGTTCGGCAACCTCGACGCCTTCCTCTACCTGGAGCGGTCGATCTCCGAGAAGGGCATCTATCCGGCCGTCGATCCGCTCGCCTCGTCGAGCCGCATCCTCGATCCGCAGTACGTCGGCGAGCGGCACTACAAGATTGCCCGCCGCGTGCAGCGGACGCTGCAGCGATACCGCGAACTGCAGGACATCATCGCCATCCTCGGCGTCGATGAACTGTCTGAGGAGGACAAACTCGTGGTGCACCGGGCCCGCCGCATGGAGCGTTTCCTGTCGCAACCGTTCCTCGTGGCCGAGGTGTTCACCGGCAAGCCCGGCGAGATCACGAGCCTCGCCGACACAATCCGGTCGTTCGAGGAGATTGCCGACGGCAAGTGGGACCATCTGCCCGAGCCGGCGTTCATGTACGTCGGCCCGATTGAACAGGCCGAGGAGCAGGCCAAGAAACTGGCCGCCAAAGGCTGAGCCAAGAGTTGAGGCTGGTGCCCGCGGACAGGCGACCAAACGGGAAACAGGCTGAGGAAACACGCATGATGGCCGAGACAACTGGATCGAGAGCGGAGCGAGATGGCGACGCCTTCGGCGTTCGCTGTGTCATCGTCACGCCCGAAATGACGAGCCTCGACACTCGGGCACGCTCCGTCACGCTGCCGTTGTTCGACGGCCAACGCGGCGTCGGTCGTGGTCATGCGCCCTTCATTGGCCGCCTTGGGGCTGGCGAGGTGCGGATTACCGGCGAGCAGGGCGGTGCGGCCGATGCCGTGCGGCGCGTGTTTGTCGAAGGTGGATTCGTCGAGGTCGGCCACGATGCCGTCACGGTGATCACCCAGCGGGCCGTGCCCGCCGAGAAAATCGATCTCACCCAGGCCCGCGAGCAGCTGGAGAAGATCCAAGGCACGGTCGCCACTGGCGACGAGGCGATCGCCACAAAGATGCAGGCCGAGAATACGGCCCGCGAGGTCGTGCGGATCGCCGAGCGCGGCCGGTAATCAAATCTGATAGTCCGACTCGGGCTGCGGAGCCTCGCCACGCATCCGGAGCTTGGGACGTTCGAGCACGACCGTCGTGTGGGGATCGACCGTCCGAGTCAGCCAGACATTGCTGCCGATCACCGAGTCGTGACCGATCCGCGTCGCCCCGCCGAGCACCGTGGCGTTGGCGTAAATGACCACGCGATCCTCGATCGTCGGATGGCGTTTCGTGCCCCGTACAAGATGCCCCTCGGCATCGGTCTGGAACGAGACCGCGCCGAGTGTCACGCCCTGGTAGAGCTTCACACGACTGCCAATCTCGCAGGTCTCGCCAATCACGACGCCCGTGCCGTGGTCGATGAAGAAATGATCGCCGATCGTCGCCCCGGGGTGGATGTCGATACCAGTCCGCGCGTGGGCCCACTCTGCCATCATGCGAGGAATGAGCGGGACCTCCAGACGGTGCAAGAGGTGGGCCAGACGATGGATCGTCACGGCCTCAAGGCCTGGATAGCAGAAGATCACCTCGTCGAGTGTGCGCACGGCGGGATCGCCGTCGTAGGCTGCCTGCACGTCGGTGGCGAGGATCCTCCGGAGGTCGGGGATGCATTCCAAAAACTCGACCGCCTTGGCCTGGCCGAGTGCCTCGAAATCTCCCTCCTCGGTGCAATGCTGCACGGCATCGGACACCGTGGGCGGATCGACACCCTGTGCGGTGGCCGCACGCTGCGCCGAGAGGCTGTGCCGCAGCGCTCGGCCAATCTGCGTGGTGAGCTTGTCGTGCAGCCCGTCCACGAGGTCGCCCACGTGGTAGGTGACGTTGCCCATGTGCAGGTTCTCCCGGCGGCGGTAGCCGGGATAGAGGATCTCCTTGAGGTCCTCGCAGGCCGATACGATCGCCTCATAGTTCGGCAGCGGGCAGTGACCGAGATAGTGGATCGTGGGAACGTCGTGATACGTCTCGACGATACGCCGGGTGAGTTCCGGCAGCTGTTCCTTGATGCGGTTGTCGGTGGCCATGGAATGCGATGGTAGAGAGGGCCGGCGGGCCCGGCAATCTGACCCGAACGCTGGACCAGAAAGCGGTCGACGTGAACCCCGGAAGGAATTGAAGGTTCTTCCCGCTTTTCCCGCAAAAAAATGGGACAGCGAGAGGCTCGGGAAGCCCGGCAGACTAGGAGGGCTATCGGCCGTCGCCGGAAGCGGCCTGCTCGCCGGCGGCATCGGCCGCTGCGGCCAGTGTCAGGCTGCCCTCGTACAACGCCCTCCCCACGATGCAGCCGGCGGCTCCGGCCGTTGCCGCCTCCCGGATATCACGCGCATTCGAGACGCCTCCCGACGCGATGACCGGCAGGCGGACCGCGCGGACCATCTCCGTAAGGGCGGGAATGTTCGGCCCGGACATCATGCCGTCCTTGGCGATGTCGGTGTAGACAATTCCAGCCAGGGGCAGCTGCTCATGCCGCTTTGCCACGTCGATGGCACCGAGCCGACTGGTCTCGAGCCATCCGCGCACAGCGACCTTCCCGTCCCGTGCGTCGATCCCCAGCACGATCCGACCGGGAAATGCGTGGGCCAGTTCCGCGAGCAAGTCAGGATTCTCGATCGCCACACTGCCCACGACGAGGCGATCCACACCTGCAGCCACGTACGCACGGGCCGTCTCGACCGAACGGATGCCCCCGCCCAGCTGACAGGGGACTCCCGCCGCAGCCACCATCCGGCCCACGAGTTCGGCCTGCACGGGCGTTCCTGCCTTAGCGCCATCGAGATCGACGATATGCAGGCGACGAGCGCCACCGGAGGTGAACCGGCGGGCCATCTCCACGGGGTCGTCACCAAACACGGTCTCGCGGTCATAGTCGCCCTGCAGGAGCCGCACACACCTGCCGCCGCGAAGGTCAATGGCGGGCCAGAGTTCCATGGTCAGTGTCTCCTCATACAGGTACGGAGCAGTTCCATGCCTGCCGATTGGCTCTTCTCGGGATGAAACTGCGTGGCGAACAGGCGGCCACGGGCCACGGCTGCACAGAACGGACCACCGTAGTCGCTCGTAGCAGCGATCACCGTTTCGTCGCGGGGCCGCGCCACATACGAATGAACGAAATAGAAGTGGTCGCCGTCGTTCCCCGTCGGCTGTGACGTGCCGGCAGTCCTCCAGGAGACCTGATTCCAACCCATGTGCGGGATCTTCATGCCAGGGGGCAACTCGAACCGCGTCACCTCACCGGCCAGGACTCCGAGCCCCTCGTGATGCCCTCCCTCAGAGCCGCTCTCGAAGAGAAGCTGGAGTCCCATGCAAATGCCGAGGAATGGCCGATCGGCCCGGATGTGCGCAAGGATCGGTTCCACCAGCCCACGGCCGCGGATCGCTCGAATCGCATCTCCGAAGGCACCCACTCCGGGCAGCACGAGATGACTCGATTCGGCCACGACGTTTGGGTCGTCGGTGATGCGGGCCTCGACGCCCACCCGCTCCATTGCCTTTTGCACACTGCGGAGGTTGCCGCTACCGTAATCGATGATCGTGACCATGGGAGGATTTTAGGGCCGCGAGCGTCAGGCTGAAAGTGGCTGCTGGGCGCCGGCCACTCAGCGGGAAACGTCCCGGGCGGCCTCGCCGCCCTCGTCCTCGCCGCCGATCCGCTCGGGGTAGATGACGAACTCCATGCGCCGGTTGCGGATGCGGCCCGCGGCCGTGGCGTTGGACACGACCGGATGATTCGCACCGTGCGCGACGAGGAAGAGCTGCCCCTGTCGCAGCGGCGTGCGGGTCGTGAAGAAGTCAAACACCGTCGTGGCGCGAGCCGAGGTGAGCTGGTGCGGCGACCCCCACGAGGTCTGCGAGAGTGGCTCGGTATCAACGTGCCCCTCGATGCCCACGAAATGTCTCGGAAAGACCCGATCGATCTCTCCTGCCACCTGCGTGAGGATCGCCGTGCCTCCGGGGAGCAAGGTGGCACTCCCACCATCGAAGAGCCGTTCGGCAGGCACTTCGAGCCGCACGACGTTGCCGTCAAACCGTGTCTCGACGCCGGGCACCGCCAACTGACCCATCGCCGCGTGCATCGCCGCCGGACCGTTCACGGCAGGACTCGCCGCCACGAACGCGGCCGAAGGTCCGCTGGGTTGCAGGGATTGTCCCGCTGGCGGGCCGATACCCGCTGGCCCAAGAGCCCGTGGCGGACCCCATGGTGTCGCCCCACCCCCGGCCGACGGAAACCGCGAAGCGGCCAACTGGTTGGAGGTGCTCGCCAACTGCTCTCGCAGCACGGTGATCTCGTCCTTCAGAAGCTGGTTTTCGTCCTGACTGCGGGCCAGGGTCGTCTGCAACTGGCGGCCGTCGACATCGGCATACGAGGGCAACGGTGTTGCCGCAGAGGACGAGAGCTGCGGCAACGTGGCCGCCGGTGCCGCCACACCCGGCGGCGGCATGAGGCTCACCGGTGCCGCAGCCGTGGGCTTTTGAAACAGGTGGTTCGAACAGCCGACCACCATCGCAAGCGCCGACAACAGCACGCAGCGAGCGGCGAAGGACTCAGTGGTGGCGCAACAAGGGATCGACATGCCTCGGCTCCTGCGCCCGAAAGGGGGGCGGGATCGTAGGAAAGACCGGCAGGCCAGGCAAGGCCGGGATGCCCCACAAAAAACACGACATCGTGTCGTTTTTTCTTGGCAAACGCAGTTTGCTGGTGCTGCGCATGGCATCCTGCCATGCAATCCGGGTAGGGCGGTGCCGTCACCGGCGCAGCCGCTGCCACACAAAGAGCGTGATGGCCGTCAGCACGACGACGAGACCAATCACCATGGCCAGTTCAAGCGGCTGCGTGAACGGGCCGCCAGCCCATTGCCACAGCGGCCGCCAGCCCACGATCACGACCGCACAGGCGAGGCACAAGCTCGGGCCATAGGGCAGTTCGTTCTCACGATGCCGCACCATCTGGACGAGCCCATGAGCCAGACCGATGAAGGCGGCCAGGAAGAACGTCAGCACGCTCGCCTGCCAGCCGACCCACGCCCCGACCATGGCCATCAACGTGACGTCTCCGAGGCCCATCGCCTCGCGGCCAAGACTCCGCGAAGCACCTTCGCGGATGCTCCACACCAGCCCGGCCGACACCGCGAGCCCCACGAGCGCCGACTGAAGTCCGCGAAACCGCTCGTCGCCGACGAACCACGCCGCCACGATCGCCGCGAGCCCCGCCAGCAGGATGACGTTGCGCGGTTCGATCCGACGCCGCGTCACCGCCACCGATGCCACACCGGCAGGAATAACCTCCGCCGGCACGAGGAACGGGGCCGTGCAGACGATCCACCAGACCAGGTAGATGACCGCCGGCACGATGAGCCCGAGCACCTGCGGTGCCCCCTCCATCCACGGTGGCGGCGACTGCGTGCGGAGCCCGCCGAACCAGCCGAGCACATCGGCCTCGAGCAGCGGCGGCGCAAACGATCGCGGCACTTCGCATCCGATGGGCAGCAGCACATCCGGCATGAGCCATACCACCACGAGGCCAAGGATCACTCCCGGCACGGTTACACAATCGGGAATCACCCGGTATCGAATGTCGATCCACGCAGCGGCAGCCAGCAACAGGCCGAGCACGGCATGCGCGGCGTACCGCGACACGGCCACGGCTCCGGCGTCTCCTGCCGACAACGCCATCGGTGCCAGCCCCTGGCAGCGGACTTCCCACCACCAGAGACCCAGTGCCGCCGCCACCACAGCCACCTCGATCCAGCGGCGGCTCGTCGCAGCAGACGCGGCGATCTTCGGGGCTGGTGACTCCTCGGGGTCGAAGGCCCCCGAGTCGAGCAACCCACCCACACTCCATGTGAGCAGTCTCCCCGCTGCGACCGCCATCACCACGATGATCATCATGAGCACCACCCAGAGACTGTTGTCTGCAGCCGGCAGCAGAGCGACGAGGGAACTGGCGACGTTCACAGCGTGGCTCCTGCACTGCCGTCAGTCGGCCGGACGTCATCTGGCGAGATCATGCCGGGCCGCCTCGCCCAGTCTCCTTGCAACCATGCCACCACCTGGGCGGCCACCGTTGCCGGCGTCGCGACCGAGGTATCGACCTGGAAATCAGCGCACGCGCGGTACAGTGGCTCCCGCGCCGCAAGCGCCGTCGCCACCTCCAGCAATGGGTCCCCGTGCGCCGACGCCACCCCGGAAGGCTGCACGGCCAGAGCCGGACGTCGTTCCGCGGTGGTGGGATCCGCGGCCAACCGCCGCCGGACCACCTCTGCCGGTGCCGTGAGCCACACGACCGGGCGGCCCAATTCCCTGATCGCCGCGCGATTCTCGGCCCGCAACACCGCCCCGCCTCCGGTTGACAGCACGCCGGGGAATCGCCCGAGAAGTTCGGTGAGCACAATCGCCTCCTCGTCGCGAAAGACGGGCTCACCGCGCTCCCTGACCAACGACGCGATCGAACAGCTGATCTTCTCTTCGAGCACAACGTCGGCGTCGCACCACCCACACCCGAGGATCTCCCCCAGGAGGGCGGCCACGGTCGATTTGCCCGTGCCTCGATAGCCGATGAGGGTGATGCGTGGCATGAATTCACAAACCTCTCGGGGCGGCCGGCGGCATCCGTCGACGCGACTCAGTCCGGTTCCCGTGCCGATGCCGTGGCTCGCTTGAGCGCGTCACGCATCACCTGCTCGGGGGCATCGGCACCGTGCCAGATCCGAAACTGGATCGCCGCCTGACGTACGAACATATCCACACCGGTCACGATCTGGCAGCCCGCGGCGCGGGCCTCTTTCACAAACAGCGTATTCTCAGGATTGTAGACGGTGTCGAAGATGACCATGTAAGACCGGAGATGCTCCTTGGCATAGGGGGTCTCGTCCACGTTCGGGTGCATCCCGACGGGCGTGGCATTCACGACGCAGTCGTAGGGCACGCGGTAGCGGGCGCTCCAGTCGACCGACTTGCAGCCGACCTCGGTGGCAATCCGCTTGGAGCGTTCCAGCGTGCGGGAACTCACCGTGACATCGACTCCCTGCTGCTTCAGGCCAAAGGCAACCGCCCTCGCCGCGCCGCCGGCGCCGAGCACGAGCGCCGTTTTCAAACCGAACCCGTCTCCCCTTCGCACGGCCTCGCCAGCAGCGATCCCCTCGGCCTCCTGTTCCTTCAGCGCAGCCCTCAGGCTCTCGATCGCCGCCGTGGCATCCGTGTTGGAGGCCGCCACTCCGGCCGGCTCGAACGAAAGCGTGTTGGCCGCGCCGATCGCCGTCACCAGATCCTCCTGGCGGAAAACACGTTTCAGCACGGCCTCCTTGTGGGGAATCGTCACGCTCAACCCAGACAACGGCCAATCCGCCGCCTGCTCCAGAAACTCGTCGATCTGCTCTTCAGGCACGCGGAAAGGAAGATAGACCGCATCGATGCCGGCTGCATCGAGCGCCGCGTTGTGGACGACCGGGCTGAGGCTGTGGGCCACTGGATCGGCCACCACCCCGTAGATGCGAGTCGCCGGCGTGATCGAGTCGTAGCGGTAGAGGTCGCGCATCTGCCGCCAGCCGATCTGGCCAGGCGCCATCACCCGGTCATCGTGGAACGTCGCGAACGTGAAGGGCGCCCCGCAACTTCCGACGAGGACGCGGGTCGGCATGCCGATGTCTCCCATGCATATGCCCACCGTCGGAATCGTGGCCGACCGCACCAATGCCATCATCCAGGGCGGCGAGCCGGGCGTGGAGCGACTCGAGATCGACGGGCGTCTTGTGAAAATCGTGGTGGCTGATGATCCGCTTCGTCATGCCATAGCGTGGCACGCTTTCGGCGATGTCGTCCTCGAGATCGACGTAATCAGCTCCCTCGACGATCGCCGTTCGCAGCACCAGCCTGCGTGTTTCCTCAGGCTGCCCCCAGCGCCCACCATCCGCTGCGCGGCGGCAGGTGACAATCACGGGGCAGTGTCGTTCCCTCAGCAGACGCGCCACCTGCACGGGACCCTCGATGTAATCGAGCCGCAGTTCCACCAGGCGGATGCCGTGGTCGGCCAGATACTTGTGTTCGGCGATAACGTGCCGATGACGGCCCCGTCCGATGCTGACGCAGATCATGTCGATTTCCGTCGGAAGTGGTTCAGGTGCGGCGGAACTGCCGGTCGAGGTCCTGCCGCGACAACCCGAGGGAGGTGGGCCGGCCATGGGGGCAGTGGTGTGATTCGTGAACCATCCTCCGGTCGCGCACGAGCGCATCGACCTCCTCCCGCGAGAGCGGATCGCCCGCCTTGATGGCGGCGCGGCAGGCGAGACCGTGCAGTACCTCGTCGATGAGCATGGCGGCATCGCCGCCGGCTGCGACCGCCGACAGCCGATCCAACACCTCCCGGACGATCTCCGCGGCCGGCGCATTGCCGGCCAGTGCGGGCTTGCTGGTCACGATCACGGTGCAGCCGCCGAATGGCTCGACATGCATGCCAGCGCGGTCGAGGGCCTCGGCATGCTCCGTGACGAGTTCCAGGTCTGTGGCCTCGAGATCGACCTTCTCGGGGATGAGCAGCGGTTGCACTTCCAGGTTCCCGTCGGCCACGGATGCCTTCAGCCGCTCGTACAAGACCCGCTCGTGGAGCGCGTGTTGATCGATCACCTCGATCCCATCCCCGCACTCGACCACGATGTAGCGGTTGTGCATCTGTACGGCCCGCTCTTCGGCTCCGTGGCCAGCCCCGAGAGACGCCCCCGAAGCCCGGCTCTCGGCGGCGAACGCAAGCGGCGCCTGATCGTCCCGCTCCCACGAGGGCATCGGTCGCGGCGATGCGTTCCCCTCCTCTACCTGCGAGGTCGCCCGCGGGTGCGGTTGCCCAAACCAGGGGGCGAATGCCGTGGAGGCTGCCGACTCGTTCCTGGACGGCCAGGCGGGGGCAGGAGCCTTCAGACGGGTGCCCATGTCCGCCTGGAGAAATGCGGTCCGAAGCGCGGAAAGGACGAGCCGATAGAGTCGGGAAGGCTCGCGGAACCGCACTTCGATCTTGGACGGATGCACGTTGACGTCGACCATGTCGGCCGGCATGCCGAACGATAAAAACACGATCGGCTGTCGTCCAGAGAGGAGCAGGCCCCGGTATCCCTCCTGTACGGCATGGAGGATCGAGCGGTCACGAAACGGCCGGCCGGCCACGAAGAGATACTGCAGTCGGGTGCCGGCCATGTCGTCCTCGGGCCGTCCCACGAGGCCGCGCAGCGAGATCTCGTCATCTTCCGCCGTGATCTCGATCAGCCGCGCGCCGAGGGCCGTGCCGAAGAGCCCGCCAATTCGGTCGCGCCACGCCGCCACGGACGGCAGGTCGTGAACGCGACGGCCGTTGTGCGAGAGTGACATCGCCACCCCCTGGTGGGCCAGGGCCGTGCGAACGAAGGCTTCCGATGCATGCGACCACTCCGTCTGCGGCGCCCGCAGAAACGCCCGACGGGCGGGCACGTTGCCGAAGAGTTGGTGCACTTCGACCGTCGTGCCAAGGCCGCACCCTTCGGGCATCACCTCGCCCATGCGTCCACCATCCACCGTCAGGCTGGCTCCTGTCCCGTGTGGAGTGCGCGACCGGATCACGAGACGGGCCACTTCGCCAATGCTCGCGAGGGCCTCTCCGCGAAACCCGAGCGTCTCGATGTGTTCGAGATCCTCCGCCACTCGCAGCTTGCTCGTGGCATGGGCCGTCACGGCAAGTGGCAGATCGTCGGCCTCGATGCCGCCGCCGTCATCCACCACCCGAACCAGCGCGATCCCACCCTGTTCGAGCGCCACATCGACCCGCGAGGGAGATGCATCGAGCGCATTCTCCAGCAATTCCTTGACCAGGCTGGCGGGCCGTTCGACCACCTCGCCCGCAGCGATGCGGTTGACCACCGACACCGGCAGTTTATGAATTCTTGCCATGGATCGTCCCTGCCCCTGTCGGTGCTCCGGTCTGTCCGTGCTCCGTCAGGGCAGCTGGTACTCCTTGATTTTCCTGTAGAGCGTCCGCTCCCCGATGCCGAGCAGTTCAGCAGCCTGTTCCCGGTTGCCCCCCGTCAGCTTGAGGGTTTCGGTGATCAGAATCCGCTCTACCTCCTCCAGCGGGCGGCCCACGAGTGCCGCGAGGCCAGCCTCCAAGGCAACCGTCGGCGCACCGTCGAGAGCGGGTGTTCCCGCCTTGTCAATCGCCGTCTCTGGCTCGAGTTCCAGCGGCAGGTCGTCCACGTCGAGCAGTTCATCGCAGTCGACGACCACCATGCTTTCGATGACATTGCGAAGCTGCCGCACGTTGCCCGGCCATTCATAGGCACCGAGCTTCATCCGGGCTGCCAGCGACATGCCCTTGATCGTCTTGCTGTGACGCTTGGCGAACTGCTTGATGAAGTGCTCGATGAGCAGGGGGATGTCAGCTGCCCGCTCCCGAAGCGTGGGGATGGCGATCGTGACGACTTTCAGTCGATGGTAGAGGTCGCTGCGAAACGAACCTGTTGCGATGGCGTCCTCTAGGTTGCGATTCGTGGCCGACAGGATCCGCACGTTCACGCGGGTCGGGGTGTTGGAGCCAACGCGGGTGATCTCCCCCGACTCGAGCACCCGCAGCAGCTTGATCTGTGTCGGCATTGGCATGTCGCCGACCTCGTCGAGAAACAGCGTGCCGCCGTTGGCGTATTCGAATTTGCCGACGCGGTCGCTCGATGCGTCGGTGAACGCGCCCCGCACATGGCCGAACAGTTCGCTCTCGAGAATGTTCTCGCTGAGCGCCGCGCAGTTGAGGGCCACGAAGGGCTTACTCTTACGGGGGCTGTTCTGATGGATGGCCTGGGCCACGAGTTCCTTGCCGGTGCCGGTCTGCCCCTGGATGAGCACCGTGGCGTCGGTCGGGGCGATCCGCTTGAGACGCTCGATGAGGGAGAGCATCTGTGTGCTCGATCCGACGACGCCCTCAAAGCCAAACTTCTCGTCGAGGCGGCGGTTGAGTTCGAGGTTCTGCCGCTTGAGACGGGCGCCAGCGGAGGCCTTCTCGACGGCCGCCCGCAGGTGGGCGAGGTCGAGCGGTTTTTGCAGGTAGGTGAACGCTCCCTGCTGCATCGCGGCGACCGCCGAGGGGATGGTGCCATGGCCGGTCACCACGATCACCTCGGTATCGGCAGACGCAGCCTTCGCACGCGACAGGATCTCGAGGCCACCGATGTCGTTCATCATCAGGTCTGTGACGACGACATCGAAAGACTCCTGTTCGATCTTTCGGGCCCCTTCGGTGCCGCTCCCCACCACCACGACCTGATAGTCGAGCCGACTCAACACCTCGCCCATGGTGCGGGCGTGCACGATGTCATTGTCGACCACCAGCACGCGCACGAGCCCCTGAAGCCCGGGGGCAGGGGGGCTTTGAGCGGCAGATGTGTTCTCTCGAGACTGGTTCATGATGCGTTCGATCGTACGAAGCCGCCCTTCGGGCCGTCCAGTTGCCCGGGAGCGCCATCTCCCACCCTGACGGGACGTGCGTCGGCCGTGGGCAGCCGGGGCGGGGCTGGCAGCCAGATCGTGACCTTCGTGCCCCGCCCAGGCGTGCTTTCGATGTCGATCGAACCGCCATGGGCCTCGACGATCTTCCGTGCCGTGGGCAGCCCGAGGCCCGAGCCACCCTGTTTGGTCGTGTAGAAGGCACGAAACGCCTTTGCCAACGTCTCCGGCTCCATGCCCGGACCGGTATCGATCAGTTCCAGCAACACGCCCAGCCCGGCCGGCCGGGTCCGCACGACGAGTTGACCGCCACCCTCCATCGCCTGCACCGCATTGATCAGCAGGTTGAGCACGGCGGATCGCAGGGTCTCACGATCGAGTCGCACCATCGGAAGTTCGGGGTCGAGATACCGCACGATCTCCACGTGCGCATCGCGGGCCTGCGGGGCGTAGAAATCGAGCAACTGATCGATCTCCGTGTTCAGGCTCCCGGGTTCGAGGGTGAGCTTTTCCTGACGGGCGAAATCGAGGAAATCACCCAGTAGCTTTTGCAGCCGGTCGCACTCCTGCCGCACCAGATCGATCTTCGCCTTCGCCCGACGATCCCGCTGCTTCGTCGGTGACTCGGGCTCGGTCTGCTCGAAGTCCTCGGCGAGGAGTTCCATGTTGAGACGGATCGTGGAAAGCGGATTGCGGATCTCGTGGGCAAGAGCGCCCACGAGAGCCGCAAATTCCGCATATGTTTCCGCCCGCGAGCGGCTTGAATCGTCGGCGGACGACATGGCACCTTCCACAGAAATTGAGGATGGCACGAAGTTTCCCGATCGGTTGTCGACCTACTGGTTGCCCACCTACGAGTTGCCGCCCTTGTTGCCGGCCTCCGCCTGCTCACGCATGGCGGCCTTGCGGCTCAGTTTCACACGATCCTGATCGTCGACGGCGATCACCTTCACCCGCATGATGTCGCCCACGCGACACACGTCTCCCACGCTGGCCACATACTCATCCGACAGTTCGCTGACGTGGCAGAGCCCGTCCTTGCCGGGCACGAGTTCCACGAACGCGCCAAAATCCTTCACGCTCGTCACGCGTCCCTCGTAGATACGCCCGATCTGGATCGATGCGGTGAGCGCCTCGATCTTTGCCATGGCCGCCATCGCCCCCTCAGCGTCGTGGCTGGCCACCGTCACGGTGCCGTCATCCTCGACCTCGATGCTGGCGCCCGACGATTCTTGGATGGCTCGAATCGTCTTGCCACCCGGACCGATGAGCAGGCCGATCTTCTCGGGATCGATCCGCGTCCGCAGCAGACGCGGCGCCCACGGGGAGATCTCTTCACGCGGCCGACGGATCGCCGACAGCATGTTCCTCAGGATTTCCAGCCTCGCTTCGCGAGACTGCCGCAGCGTGGCCTCGATGATGGCCGGCGAGATGCCGTCGATCTTCAGGTCGAGTTGGATGCCGGTGATGCCCTGGTGGGAGCCGGCGATCTTGAAGTCCATGTCGCCGTAGTGATCCTCGTCACCGATGATGTCGGTGAGCAGCACCCACTTCTGCTCAGACTGCTTGACGAGGCCGACCGAAATGCCCGCCACGGGATTCGCGATCGGCACGCCTGCCGCCATCAGCCCCAGCGTGGCACCGCAGACCGACGCCATCGAACTCGAACCATTCGACTCGAGGATGTCGGAGATCACGCGGATGGTGTAGGGAAAGACGTCAGGATCCGGCAGCACCGGCTTGACGCTCCGCTCGGCCAGGGCGCCGTGGCCGATCTCACGCCGACCAGGGCCGCGAATCGGCCGCACCTCGCCGACCGAGTAGGACGGAAAGTAGTAGTCGAGCATGAACTTTTTCGAATACTCGTCGACGAGGCCGTCCACCCGTTGCTCATCCTTGCCGGTGCCCAGCGTGATGGTGATGAGGGCCTGAGTCTCGCCACGCTGAAAGAGCGCCGAGCCGTGCACCCGCGGCAGGAGGTCGACATCGCAATGGATCGGACGGAGCGACGTGTAGTCGCGGCCGTCCGGCCGCTTGCCGTCGAGGATGTTCTCGCGAACGGCCTGTTCCTCAAGGGCATGCCAGACGTGGGCGAAGTCGGCGTCGCTGAAGCCGCCCGCGTCGCCGGCCTTCGCCGTCGCCGCCGGCTCGGACGGAGCGATCTCGGCCTTGGCCCGCTCCCGCAGGGCCTTGACGGCCTGTCCACGCTCCTGCTTGCCGGCGAGGGCCTTGGCACCCCTGAGTTCCGCGAGGTAGCCACGGGTCAGCCGGTCACGCAGGCCGGAGTAGTCGGCGAGCACATATTCCTTCTTGGGCTTGCCCGCCTTGCGGACGAGCTCTTCCTGCATCTCGCAGATCGTGCGGATGTGGCGGTGGGCCTCCTCCAGCGCCTGCAGCATGCGGTCCTCGGGCATCTCGCGGGCAAAGCCTTCGATCATGAGCACGGCCGTGGGGCTGCCGGAAACAATGAGATCGAGATCGCTTTCCTCGAGCTGGTCCTGCGTGGGGAACGGAATGAACTGGCCATTCACCTGCGCAATCCGCACGCTGCCCAACGGGCCGCGGAAGGGAAGTGGCGAGACACACAACGCCGCCGATGCGCCCACCATGCCGAGGATGTCGGGGTCGTTTTGGCGGTCGCTGGCGAGCACCTGTGCCTGAACCTGCACTTCGTCGAAAAAACCATCGGGAAACAGCGGGCGAATGGGCCGGTCCATGAGCCGGCTGGTGAGCGTCTCCTTCATCGTGGGACGGCCCTCACGCTTGAGAAAGCCCCCGGGAAACTTGCCGGCGGCGGCCACGCGCTCGCGGTAGTCGCAGGTCAGCGGAAAGAAGTCGATGCCGAGGCGGGGCGCACCGGTGGCAGCCGCCACGAGCACCCTCGTATCGCCATAGCCGACGAGCACGCTGCCAGCGGCCTGCTTTGCCAGAAAACCCGTCTCGATAAAGAGAACCTGATCGCCGATCTGCCGTTCAACGCGTTGCTTCATGATTGCTTCCTTTTTCTTCTCTTCCTTTTGGTCTTGTCTTCGGTTGGTCTTGCGCTCGGGCGGCGCCCAGGAACGATTCCCGGGGGAACGGCCCACGAACGGGGCCATACTTCAAACATCGCAGCTCGAGGTTTTGGATTGATGACGGACGGCCACACCACCAGACACCCCTCCAGATCACACCGAGCCACGACGGCCCAATACGATCACCCGGACAAGGGATAGCCTGGGAGCGAACCTCATCAATCAATGCCACGCGCCGACGGGCGACAGGCAGAACGCCTACTTGCGAATCTCCAACCGCCGAATGACGTCGAGATACCGCTGCGGAGCGACTCGCTTGAGGTAATCAAGAAGTTGGCGTCGACGGCTCACCATCATGAGCAGACCGCGGCGACTAGCGAAATCCTTGGAATGCTTCTTGAAGTGATCCGTGAGATGCGAAATACGCCCTGACAAAAGGGCGATCTGAATCTCGGCTGATCCGGTGTCGGCAGTCCCTCGCCGATAGGCACCAATCAGCTCGTTTTTGCGTTCTTTTGTAAGCGTCATCGAGCCTAAATCCACCCGTCCACGGGCGGCATTGATTGTTGAAATGAGGTTTGGTTACGCGAAGTGTATCGAGGCTTGTGGAGATTGCAACAGGAGCCGCCAAATCCACTCCGGACAGGGGTCAATTCGCTGCCTTTTCGCGGCTGTTTTTCCCATACGGGGTATGCACCACGTTCCAGGCCAGCCCCAGCTTTTCGAGCGTGAGGATGCCAAGATATGTGGCGTCGAACTCCCACCAGCGGTGTCCATGCCTCGCCATCCGCTGATAGGCATGGTGGTTGTTGTGCCAGCCCTCACCGAAGGCCAGCAGCCCCACCCACCACAGATTACGGGAATCGTCAGTCGTCTCGTAGTTGCGATATCCCCACATGTGGCTCGCCGAGTTCACCAGCCAGGTGACGTGGAACACGATCACCATCCGCAGGGCGAGTCCCCAGACCAGCCACGAGATGCCCAGCTGCGGTCCACCCAGCAACCAGCCTCCAGCCATCAACGCCGACCCGATGAGGACATGCCACAACAGAAACGTGTTTTGCAGGAAATGCAGGCCGCGTTCGCGATCAAGATCTGGGGCCCAACGACTGATGTGGGCCGCCAGTTCCGCGGGGGTGCGATTCGGAAACATCCACAGGATGTGGGACCACAGTCCGCCATCGCGCGGCGTATGAGGATCGCCATCCTGGTCGCTGAACGCATGATGCTTGCGATGATTCGCCACCCAGAGGAGCGCCGAACCCTCGCCCGACACGCCACCCAACCATGCAAAGAACATCCGGACGGGCTGCGACGTGGCAAAGCTGCCGTGCGTGAGCAGCCGGTGGTAGCCCATGCAGACGCCAAAACTTCCCGTCACGTAATACAGCGTCAGGCAGATCGCCAAGCCCGACCACGAGAAGCAGAATGGTGCCGTCAGGGCCGCCAGATGCACGCCCACGATCCAGATCAACACAGGCCAATCAAGCCCGCTCACAGCCCCGACGCCATCCTGTCGCGGCTCCACGGCGAGATCGTGCGAGCCCGTCTCGTCACACTCCCTGGGGTCGTGCACGGCAGACCTCCCAAACTGACGCTCGTCCGCTCTTGCATCAACCACGGCTGTGGCATCGAGATCCGACTCGATACCCGACTGGGAAATGCCAGAATGCTCAGCCCGCTGGGCTGCTTTGTGGTGAACGCTCTTCCGGTGGCGAGTGGGAGTTGAGGGCATCATCGTTTCCTTTCGCGAGGCCGCACGATCATCCTGACGTGACCGCCCGAACGGACCCGACTCGGTCATGCAAGAAGTCGCATGGGGGAGACGGCCTGCGTTCGCGGCGGATCGCAAGAGCCAGCGATCAGCTGGCGTCGCATACTGTGACGTATTTCGTCAGACTTGCCAGTCTCGCCGGTCAGCCCAGTGTCCGCCCAGTGTCAAAACTGGGTCAAAATCCCCTGCGTTGCAGCGGTCGCCCAGCTTGAACCGGCGAGCTGCCGGAAAATTCGCCGCCGCCTGCCTCCCCTGCGCCGACCGGCCCGACAGGGGCGTCGATGGTGAAGAACCGGAGCAGCCAGGCGGTGGCCTTGGACGCCGGCACGGCCACGGTGCCTGGGGGCGAAAGAAGCCAGGCCATTCGGTCGAGCGGCGCCGGCGTCAGCGGTTCATCGAGGATCGAAAGCCCTTGGATCCTGGCCAGGGAGCCAGTCCGCCCCGGCGCGGCACGAAGATCGATCCCGGCGGAGTCGATCCGCAGGACCGCCGCCACATCGTCAAAGCTCCTCACTTCTTCTCGGGCCAGCGAGCGGTAGGCCGGCCCCGGACGACAGCCGAGCACCGACACGAATGCGTCGAGCAGACGTTGCCCCACGCGGCCGCGAGAGACCGAACACTGGCATTCACATGCCGTGATCTTGCCCTGGTTCCACTCGAGCCGGTCGATCGCCAGCAACAACTCCCCCGCGCCCCTGTGGGGCAAATGGAGACTGGCCGCAGCGAGATCAATCCGGTCGATTCGCCCACTCGCTGAACCACTCGACCGCCCAGGATCGAGCACCGCCGTGACGGCTCCGCTCACCACGGCTTCCTCGCCCAGCGGCAACGTGCCCGCCTCCAGGCCGGCCAGCGTTTCGAGCATGGTGACTGGCAAGGGCTCCACGATGGTGCCGTGGACCTCGAGACTTCCCTCGTCGAATTGCTCCCACGGCCGAACCGCCTCCGGCTCCGTGGGCGCATTCCCACTGTCGGTGCCCGCGAGCCGTCCCGCTACGACGCGAACCTCGTCGCCAGCCGCGCCACCGGCGGAATTCCGCCGCACGCGGACGGCTCGGGAACCGTTGGCCGCGACGCACTCAACATGCAGCGATCTGGCATGCCCACCAGCCGGCAGCGGATCCTCGGCCTGGGGGCCACGAGCCGCAGCAGGCGGGCGTTGCCGCCAGGAGAAGTCGTCCACATCCACGACGCAGTCCAGCGGAAATCGGGCTGGTTGCCGCAGCCACTCGCCCGCCAGGCCAGCCAGCACACGGGCCAACTCCGGCGTGCAGTCAAGCCTTCCGAGCGTCACCCGGAATTCACTGGCCAGGGATTCGACCTCGATCGCCGGTGCCACCAACACCACCGCGCCCGACGGCGTCGACAGCCGGCAGTCGCGCAGCCGCATGGCGTTGGGCCTCACATATTCGATGCTGCCGATCTGCAGCGGCAGGCCGATCACCTGTTCAAAGCGCCGCTCCATCGCCTCACGATGGACGTCGGAATGCCTCACCGCGGCCCAGCCGCACAGGCCTGCGCAGGGCAAGACCGCAAGCAGCACGAAAAGCGTGCGCATCAGCCGAATCCGTGCTGCCGACCGTTCGATGAACATCCCTGTTCCCTGCCGGACCTGTTCCCTGCCAGAAACCGAATCGCGTCCCGCGACCCGCCAGTCTGTTGCCTCACGAGGCCGCTACCGGCTCCGCGCCATGTCGTGGTAGAGCTTCCACCGTGCCCGCATCTCTTCGATGCTGTCACCGCCGAACTTGTCCACCAAGGCCGCCGCGATCTCAAAGGCAACGACGCTCTCCACGATCACGCTGCAGGCACTGACCGCACAGACATCGCTCCGCTCATAGGCGGCCTCCTCGGCCTGCTTTGTTTTGAGGTTCACCGACTCCAGCGGCTTCCGCAGCGTGCTGATCGGCTTCATCGCGGCCCTCACCACGAGCGGCTGGCCATTGGTCATGCCCGCTTCGAGGCCACCTGCATTATTGGTGGGCCGGGTGAAGCCGAGCTGCGTGCCGCTGCGGGCTGCCTCGTCGTAGTGAATCGGATCATGCACCTCGGAGCCGCGGCGCCGGGCCGCTTCAAAGCCCATTCCGATTTCCACGCCCTTGATCGCCTGCACGGCCATCACGGCCTGCGCGAGCCGGCCGTCGAGTTTGCGATCCCACTGGGCGTGCGTGCCCAGGCCGATGGGCAGCCCGTCGACCCGCACCTCCACCACGCCACCGAGCGTGTCGCCCTCCTTGCCGATGCGGTCGATGAGTTCGGTCACCTCGGCGTCGCGTTCGGGATGCAACGAATAAATGGCGCTTGAGTCGCGGAGGGTCCGCAGCTCTGGCAGCGTGCCAGCACGGTCGCCGAGCACCACGCCGCCAAGTTCCGTGACCCAGCCGGCGACTTCGATGCCGAAGACAGCAAGCAACTGACGGGCCAGTGCACCGGCGGCCACGCGGGCAGCGGTCTCGCGGGCGCTCGCGCGTTCCAGCACCGCGCGGACGCTGCCAAGATGCTTGACGGCACCGGGAAGGTCGGCATGGCCGGGTCGCGGCCGGTCAACGTCCTCGAGCCGCTCGAGCTTGGTGTCTTTGTTGACGACTTCGAGTGCCAACGGACTGCCGAGCGTGGTGCCATGCCAGAGGCCCGAGAGAAAGGTGACGGCGTCGGTCTCAATCCGCTGCCGGCCGCCGCGGCCATAGCCACCCTGCCGGCGGACGAGTTCCGCATCGATCAATGCCTTGTCGACGGCCATGCCGGCCGGAAACCCGTCGACGAGGGCCACGAGAGCAGGGCCGTGCGATTCTCCGGCGGTCCAATAACGCAGCATAGGAAGGCTTCTACGAAGAAGTGTCGGTGGCAGGGAAGGGGCGGCCCGGCGTGAACAGTCGCCATTGAGTCTAATTTCGGCAGGCACGCCCCCCTAGGCCAGAAACCCGCCAGAAAAAGTGCTGCGAGGAGGACAGGCCGACGACCGGCTTACGGCACCCGGCCAGTGAGCAGGCGGCAGGCGTCCAGGTACTTTTCCCGTGTCTTGGCGACGACATCGGCCGGAAGAGCGGGGGGGGTGCTCGATTTGTCCCAGCCGCTCGACTCGAGCCAATCCCGCACAAACTGCTTGTCGAAGGAGTCGGGAACGCGGCCCGGGATGAGTCCGTCGTCCGGCCAGAACCGGGAACTGTCGGGCGTGAGCACCTCGTCCACCAGGAGCAGCGAGCCGTCGGGCAGCCGGCCCCATTCGAACTTCGTGTCGGCGACGACGATGCCGCGGGAGGCGGCATACTCGGCACCGCGGCGAAACACGTCGAGGCTCTTCTCGCGGAGCGTTGATGCCAACGGGCCACCGATGCGGTCGGCCATCATTTCGAACGACACGTTCTCGTCGTGTCCGGTCACAGCCTTGGTCGCCGGCGTGAAGATCGGCTCCGGCAGCGGCGATCCTGCGCCGAGGCCGGCAGGCAGTGGCACACCGCAGACGGTGCCGCTGCGACGATATTCGGTGAGTCCCGATCCGGCGAGCCAGCCGCGGACCACGCACTCGAAAGGAATCACTTCGGCCTGGCGCACGAGCATCGAGCGGCCGCGCAGCAGTTCGCGATCGACCGAGGCCGGCAGGCCCATGGCATCGACGTCGGTCGTGAGCAGATGATGGGCCTGCGGGTGCGGACCGGACGCGAGCCAGCCGAACCAGAAGGCCGAGATCGCGGTGAGCACCTTGCCCTTGTCGGGAATGGGCGTGGGCAGGATCCAGTCGAAGGCGCTGATCCGGTCGGTGCTGACGATGAGCATCGCGGGACCAAACGCCGAGTGGTCAAGGCGGTAGCAATCGCGGACCTTGCCGCGATAGAGCGGGCCGATGCCGAGATTCGTTTCCGTGACGGCTGAGGATGTCATGACTGCTTTTGTAAGGCAAATCCCGGCCCCGTCCAGTTCCAGAAGCGACCGGGCCGATTCGGCACACCGCCATTGGCGGCGTGGGATGTGGCCGGAGGAATAGACCCGTGGC
The DNA here is from genome assembly GCA_026401075.1 of Planctomycetia bacterium. GTDB lineage: Bacteria > Planctomycetota > Planctomycetia > Pirellulales > UBA1268 > CAMCQY01. The sequence continues at coordinate 42,113 of JAPLNQ010000266.1, read as the reverse complement.
CACGAGTTTTTAACTTGTGGAATCGATGACGGGACACGGACAAGTTGAAAACTTGCCGCCACGGGGGACACGGGACACGGACAAGTTGAAAACTTGCCGCCACGGGGGACACGGTACGCACACGATAACGTGTTTTTCGCAAAGCTAGCAGAAATCGCGTGACATTCGCGGCAGCGTGGCGAGGGTGAGCGGCTCGAGGGTCGTTGCCAGGATGTGCACGACCTGGCCGCGGCGTTGGATTCTGCCGTGCACGACGAGCACCGCCGCGCGGCGGACGGCATGATCGGCCGCCTGCCAGACATCGGGCCGCACCACGATGTTGGCCGCACCGGTTTCATCCTCGATCGTCAGGAAGATCATCCCTCCGGCCGTGCCGGGCCGCTGCTTTGTGAGCACGATGCCGGCCACCTGGATGCGGCGGCCTTCCGGAGCCACGCCAGCATCGGCGGTGGTGATGACTCCCCGCGCCGCCAAAGCGTCGCGTTCGAAGTGGAGCGGATGAGACCGGAGGGAGAGGCCAGAGGTGCGATAGTCGGCGATCACTTCGTCCTGCCGCGTCATCTCGGGCAGGAGGAGATCCTCTTCTTCATCGGAGTCGCTCTCGTCCTGTAGCCCTTGAAGCAGTGGCTGACTTTCCGGACGGTCGAGGCACCGCATCGCCTCCCAGACGGCCCGGCGGCGATCGAGCCCCAGCGACTCAAACGCCCCGGCGCGGGCCAAGTGCAGGAGCGATTCGCGATCGAGCTGCGCCCGCCGGGCCAGCTCGTGCGGCAGTCTGAATAGTCCGGCCCGTTGTGCCTCCTCAATCCGTCGGCCCGCCGCCTCACCCAGGCCATACACCTGCTCCAATCCCAGACGTACGGCCGGCTCCGGCCGCCGCATTCGGAACGATCCCCGGCCTGCCGCCCCTTGGCTTTCCGCTTTCCGCTTTCCGCTCTTGCCATCCACGTCCAGCCGCGCGTGCCACCCGCTGGCATTCACATCGACAGGCAGCACCCGCACGCCATGCTCCTTGGCATCACGCACCAACTGCGCCGGCGCGTAAAACCCCATCGGCTGGCTGCCGAGCAGGGCGGCCGTGAAGGCGGCCGGATGGTGTCGCTTCAGCCATGCCGACACGTAGACCAACAGGGCGAAGCTCGCCGCATGCGACTCCGGAAAGCCGTATTCGCCGAAGCCGCGGATCTGCTGAAACACCTGCTCGGCAAACTGTTGCGAAAGGCCGCGGGCGCGCATGCCGTCGACCAGTTTCCTGTGAAACTCGTCGATCACTCCCGGCCGCCGCCAGGCCCCCATGGCACGGCGGAGCTGATCAGCCTCGCCGGGCGTGAAGCCGGCCGCCACGACGGCCAGGCGCATCGCCTGCTCCTGGAAGAGCGGCACGCCGAGCGTCTTCTCGAGGACCGCGCGAATAGCCTCGTTCGGAAACGTCACCGGTTCCTCGCCCGCGCGACGGCGGAGATAGGGATGCACCATGTCACCCTGGATCGGCCCAGGCCGCACGATCGCCACCTCGATGACGAGGTCGTAGAAACAGGCCGGCTTCAGCCGGGGCAGCATGCTCATCTGCGCCCGTCTCTCGATCTGGAACACGCCCACCGTGTCGGCCCGCGAGATCATCTCATAGACGGCAGGGTCTTCCGCCGGCACCGTCGCCAGCGTCAGCTTCGGCCCGCCTGCTGCCTCGATCAGATCGAACGCCCGACGGATGCAGGAGAGCATGCCGAGCGCCAGGCAATCGACCTTGAGAATGCCCAACTCATCGAGGTCGTTCTTATCCCACTGGATGATGGTGCGGCCATCCATCGCGGCGGGCTGGACTGGCACGAGATCACAGAGGTCGCCACGCAGCCCACCGGAGGAAGCACGTGTCATCACCATGCCGCCCACATGCTGCCCCAGATGACGGGGAAAGCCGACAAGCTGGCCGACGAGCGTCGTGAGCCGCGTGCAGGTGTCGTCGGCTGGGTCGAGCCCGGCCTCGGCCAGCCGCTGCGGCAATTCCTCCACGCCATCCCCCACATCGAGCACGCCGGCAATTTTCTCCACGCGATCGAGGGAGAGACCGAGCGCCTTGGCGAGATCCCGTACCGCCGACCGTAGCCGATAGGAGATCACCTCGGCCGTCATTGCCGCCCGGCTGCGGCCGTAGGTCTCGTAAACATACTGGATCACCTCCTCGCGGCGCTCATGCTCGAAGTCGATGTCGATGTCGGGCGCCTCGCAGCGTTCGCGACTGATGAACCGCTCGAAGAGCACGTCCATGCGGGCCGGATCGACCGACGTGATCCCGAGGCAGTAGCAGATGGCGGAGTTGGCCGCCGACCCTCGACCCTGGCAGAGGATGCCGCGGCGGCGGGCAAACCGCACGATGTCGAAGACGGTGAGGAAGTAGGCCTCGTAGCCAAGTTCGGCGACGAGCGCAAGCTCGTGCTCGATGAGCGACCGCACCTTCTCGGGAATACCGCCGGGAATGCCGTTGGCATACCGCTTCGCCGCTCCCCGCCAGGCCAGGTCCGCCAGATGCTCTGCTGGCGTGCGGCCTGCGGGCACGTTGGCATCGGGATATTCATACCGCAGTTCGGCGAGCGAAAACGTGCACTGCCTCGCAATCTCCACCGACCGCTCGACGGCCCCCGCAAGCGTGGCAAACCGCGAGGCAATTGTCCGGCGTTCGTGCAGATGCCGCTCGCCGTTGGAGAGCAGCCGGCCGCGCACCTCCTCCACCGTGCAGCCGTGGCGGACGGCGGTGAGGGCGTCGAAGAGCGGCAGTCGGGAGCGTTTGTGGTAGCGGATATCGCCCGCCGCCACGAGCGGCACCCGCGTCTGGCGGCCCACCGCCGCATACCACTGCAGACGTTCTTCATCGTCCCCTTCGAGTGCCACCTCGGCCAACGCCACCAGCCGATCATCAAACACCTCCCGCCACTGCAGGACGGCTTCGCTGGCGTCGCGCAGCCCGCCGGCATCCCTCAGGCCGGCTACCGCGATCGCCGCCAGCGGCACGCCCGCGAGCAGCCCATCGGTGTGGGCGGCAATATCGGCCAGCGAGAGCCGGCACGCATCCGCACCTGGATCACGCGCCGCACCGCCAGCATCACCCGCGGCAGCAGCATAGCCCCTCGTCAGCAGCCGACAGAGCTGGGAATAGCCTGTGCGGTTGGCTGCCCACACGACCAGCGGCATGGCATCGACCGGCTCCAGATGCGCCCCGATGATCAGCTTGATGCCTGTCTGCCTGGCTGTGCCGTGCGCCCGCACGATGCCGGCAAGCGTGGCCCGATCGGTGATGGCGATCGCCTCGTAGCCGAGCGCATGGGCCCGCTCCACCAATTCCTCGGGGTGCGACCCGCCCTCCAGGAATGAGAAATTGCTCCGGCAGTGTAGCTCTGCATACGGCGGCTCTTGCATGCTCGTCTCTCCTTCCTGCGTGTCGGAAAATAGGCTCAGGCAAACGTGCCGTGCAGAAACCACTCACTCCCCGGCCGGCCGCCTGAAGCACCACGCAGTCGACGAAAGATCCAATAGCGGGCCCCCGATGCCGTCTCGATGACGTAATAATCGCGCCGCACGGTCGGCCCACGCCACCAGGCCGTCTCGATGCGTTCCGGGCCGTGGGCCTTCACCACCTCGTGCGTCTGCGAGCCTGACTGCGAAGCCAGCCGAAACCGCGCCGGCGGCATGCTCTCGGGCGATCTCGTCTCGAACGCTCCCTCGGGAACGAGCGCTACCGTTTCCAGCCGCACCGGCTGTGGCAGCAGCCAGATCGGCCGCCGCTGCGGGGCAGCCATGGACGTTGGGGATGATGTCATGCGGGACGCATGTGGGCCATCGTGATGCGAACGCTTTGATCCGCTCCTATGCTCAGGCTTGGGTTCTGGCTTTGATCGCGAGGATCTGGAGGTTGCCGGTGGCACTGCCGCCCACGCATGCTCTGGCTGGGCATCGGCCATAGGCCTAGGCTCGAATACCGCCCCGCGGCCAAGCCTGCCCGACAGCCTGTCCAGCAGCATCCCCACCTGCGCGGCCGATGTCTCCGCCGCCTCGCCGAAGAGCGTCCGCTGCCGGCACTCGGCCGCTCCCGCAGACACCACCTCCACCGTGATCTCCTCGATCTCTCGCGGCATCCGCATCCTTGCCATCCGCAGCCGCACGAGTTCCACCAGATGCTTTGCTGAACTGCTCGGCTGAAACACGCCGATATCGATGATCGCAGGCGTGCAGGTCTCGCGGAGTTCGGCCGACTGAGATCGCTCCAGCCGCACCTGCAGCGACATCACTCCCTTGCCGTGCGCTGCCAGCGGCGCGACACACTCCTGCAGAAGCCGCTCAGTCACTGCGACCAGATCATCCAGCGTCGTGTCACGGAGCAGAATCGGAAAATCGAAGGTCTGCGAGGCGGTCGGAAGTTCGCCGGAGCAGGGGACCACCAGCGGCTCGGGCCGCTCGCCGGTGAACTCCGCCAGCCGCTGCGACACCTGTGGGGCAAACCGCGACGCGAGGCTCTTCCGCGGCAGACGGGCGACACGACCAATGGTCTCGATGCCCACATCTCGCAGCTGTGTCAGCACGGTGGCGTCGAGCCTGAGGGCCGCAGCCGGCAATCCGGCCAGCGACTGCAGCTGCGCCCCTGGTGACACGATCGCCCAACGCCGATGCCGCCCACCGCGGCCCAGCACATGCCCGTGAACCAGCGCATGCCCGTGGTCGTGGCGACAATCGTCGCGGAGTGCATCCGTATGATGCACGGCCGCCCAGGCGGCGGCCGGGGTATCGGCAATCGCGGCCCGCGCATGAATACCCCGCGCGGCCAGCGTCCAGACGACCGTGCGGACGAGCGGCCCCTCCCCACCGAAAAATCCGGCCGTGCCAGTCACGTCGATCTGCAAACACTCCGGCCCCACAGGCTCATGCCGCGGCGGCTTCTCAATTGCCACGATCGGCGCAAACCGCCGGCAATAGCGGGCAAGCTCCTCGAGCGCGGCCAGGTCGGCCACGGGATCGTCATGCTCGACCTCGGCAATATGACAGGCACGGGAGCCGTGCGAGAGCGCCAGCACCGCCATCGCTTCGGCAAGCGACATGCCCGCCAGAATCGGCGGGACCGACGCTCGCCCCGACTGCGGCCCCGACTGCGGCACAGATGGTCCCGCCCTTCGCGGCGGCGCCGCCCAGGCCCAGGCCACCACCTTCATCACGCCGCGGCGTTCGCGCCGACAGACAAACACGGGCCGCCTGCGCAGCTCCGGCCGCTCAAGCAGCCGCCGCTGCACGGGCCACCGCGGCAGCCAGATCGTCATGATGCGCGACATGCCACTCCCTCCGGCTGGAAACGCCCTTTCTGAAGACCTGTTGCCACGCCCGGCGCGGTATGCCGGACGGGCGCACGGTGACGGCGAGTGGCCTCACGACCATTCGTCAGATCGAGAAGCAACTCCGTCGACCGTTCTTCGAGCATCTCGTTGCCCGACCATGGCCCACCCGCAAGCGAGATCCGCAGTCGCCGCACGGCGAGATCAGCACCAGACTCCCCGGCCATCGGCGAGATCGCCACCTTCGCGTCGGCCCAGGTCGGCCCACTGGGTCCAGTCGGCTCGCCCACAGGCACCCGCCCAAAGAACCCACACTCCGACAGCCCACGCACGACAAGCCCGACAGCCCCACTTGCTCGTGAGGCCAGCTGCCACCGCCGCATGGCCGTGGCATGCACCCGCCTCGGCCAGGCCAACACGGCCGCTACGCCGGGGCAGCGGAGGGCCTGATCGATCGTCCAGAGTTCGTCGTCATCGCGCGAGGGGCGGGCCACCACAAGATGCGGCCTGCCGCCACCCTTTCCCGTGGCATCTGCCATCGCATCGAGCCACGGGATCACGGCCGGCGGGTAAAACCGCTGACCACGATCAACGACCACGATCGTCGAGGCCTGAGAAGCCCGCGACTGATCCGCCCACCGCGGGTCGGCCAGCCGGCAGGCCACCGCACAGGCCAGCGTGATCGCCCCGCTCCCAACGCCGCCGGCAAGACAGTCGGCGCCGCCGGCAAGCCACTCCACCAGGCTGCCGCGTCGTACGCCACCGGCCGGCAGCAGGCGATCGAGCGATGAAAACCCGGTTGCCACCGTCTCCCGTCCCTCGAAATACAGGCCCAAGCCATCCAAGACACGCGTCACCATACGGTCGCCTCCAACGATTTATGTACGCCCGTATACTATACGTCCGTTCCGTACTAGTCAACGGTCGCCACAAAACACCCCGCTCGCAGACCGACGGAGCGTTTTTCCACCGCCCGCTACAATCGATGGCATGATGCCACCATTGCACCGCCGTTTCCCACGCTGCCTGTCGCTCACGCTGATCCTGTGCTGGATGGCCGTCGCCAACGCGGCAGACTTCCCCAAGGACTTCGCTGCCTTCCAGGCCGAGCTTTCCCCGGCGATCTCCGCCAAGCTGGAAGCGACCCCCAAGCACTACCGGCAGATCGAGCCGTCGCTCTATTACCTCTGCATGGCGCACGCCGACCGCCTGGCGGCGTTGCCCGACGGGCCACGCATCGATGCGATCGTCAAACTGGCGGCGTTCATCGACCGAAAGCGTGATGCGACAGGCGACCTCGTCGTGATCGGCACCGACCGCACGGTCATCGGCCTGCTCGACCCGGCCCGGGGACTCGAGCCCAAGGAAATCACGACGATCGCCACGGCCTACGGGGCGAAGCCGACCGTGTTCAAGCAGGACGCGGCCACGCAGTCGATTCCGCAGGTCGCCGCCGACTTCCTCGCAGCGGTCGCCGCCGCCGCCAGCGACCGCACCCCCACCACGATCGTGGTGCTTGGCCACGGCCTCCCCGGGGAGATCCAAAGCTATTCCATTCCCTTCGGCAGGCTGGCCGACGCGCTCATCGACGGGGCCGGCACCACGCCGGGAAAACCGTTCAATCTCGACCACATCGCCATCGTCTGCGACGACTGCTACAGCGCCGACTTCCTCACCAATCTCGGCAACGCCATCGAGGGCCGCTGTCGCGACCGCGGCATGGCGCTCGGCTCGCTCCCAATCATGATCGCCGGCACCAACCGTGACCGCGTGGGCCACGCCGACTTCGGCGAGAAGTTCGTGCCGCACTTCTGGAAGGACGTGATCGAACTGTTCTACGTGCGACGGCCGCGGCCCGATGCCATCACGCTTCGCGACTTTTTCGAAAACATCGACAACATGATGTATGGCTACGGCCGGGCGCCGATCGTGAAGGGCACGCAGGTGACCGGCTACCGGCTCGTCGATCCCGAGCTCTGTCAGGATCCAGTCTTCTTCGTGCCGCTCTCCGACGCCGATCTCGTCGAACTCCGCACGATCCTCGGCCTCCCCGCCGACGCCCCACTCCCGCGATTTCTCGACATCGGGTGATTCCTGCGTTCCCCCGGCTGAATCCCCCGGCTCACGCCGGGGGCTTGTATGGGATCCATACAAGCCCTGAGCGTAAGCGACGGGATCTCGACCCGGGTTGGCATGGCACGTGGGACGGTGTTCATACCCGGTGTCCCCCGGCTCCCGCCGGGGGCTTTTATTCCAGCAACACGTATCGAGCGAGGGGCTGATCACGCCCCAAGAGCCGGCGTATGATGACAAGCGGAGCCAGGATGGCGAAGCGCAGTCAGCATCCGAGTGAGCGAAGGACAGGATGTCTGTAGCGAACGTCCGGCTCTTGGGGCGTGGTCAGCCCCGGCCCCACCTACCGGTCGCCCGCCAGGATCTTCACCGGCGGCACGGGAAGGATCAGTCGGTAGAGAGCCGGCAGCACGAAGAGCGTGAAGAGCGTGCTCGTGAGCACGCCGCCGATCACCACCGTCGCCAGCGGCCGCTGCACCTCCGCCCCCGTCCCCTCGCTCACGGCCATCGGGATGAAGCCGAGGCTCGCCACGAGCGCGGTCATGATGATCGTACGGAGGCTCGCCGCCGCCGTCTCCTCGATCGCCACGTCGCGGGCCGTGCCGCGGGCCAGCCGTTCGCGCAGGGCGCTGGCCACCACCATGCCGCTCAAGACCGACACGCCGGAGAGCGTGATGAAGCCGACCGCCGCCGAGATGGAAAGCGGCATCTCGCGGGCCGCCAGCGCCCAGATGCCCCCCACGCAGGCGAACGGTACGCTCACGAACAGCAGGGCGGTGTCGGCGACGTTGCGGTAGGTGAGGTAGAGCAGGGCGATGATCAGCACAAGCGCGAGCGGCACGACGATCGCCAGTCGCTTCTGAGCCCGCTGCATGTTCTCGAACTGGCCACCCCACTCCAGACGAAACTCATCGGCCGGCAGATCGACCGAGCGGTCGATCGCCCCTTGGGCCTCGGCCACGAAGCCGCCCACGTCGCGGCCACGGACGTTGCACTGCACCACCACCCGCCGCTCGCTCCATTCGCGGGTCACGAACTTGGGGCCGAGGATCGTCTGGATATCGGCAATCCGCTCCAGCGGCACGGTCTCACCCGCCGGGCTGCGCACGGCAATGTCGCCGATCGATTCCGGACCGTCCCGCATCCGCTCCGGCAGGCGGACCACGATCGGAAATCTGAGCTGCCCCTCCACGATCTGCCCGACGGCCTTGCCGCCGACGCTTTCGACGATGTCGAGCACAGCCTGCGCCGAGATGCCATAGCGGGCGATCTCGTCCTGTGGCCGCTGACCTGCTCCACGGCCACGTCCACGCCGCCAGGAACGCTTTTGATCACCTGCGCCACCTCGCCCGCCTTCTTGACGAGGCTCTCGAGGTCGGTGCCAAACACCTTCACGGCGATGTCGGCCCGCACGCCCGACACCATCTCGTTGATCCGCTGTTCGATCGGCTGCGTGAACCAGATGATCTGCCCCGGCACGCCCTCGACCACCGTGTTCATGACCTCGACCAGAGCCGCCTGCGTGCGGGCGCGGACCCACTCCTCCCGGGGCGTGAGCGCAATGAACATGTCGGTGGCCTCGATCGCGCCGGCGTCGGTGGCCACCTCGGGCGTGCCGGTGCGGCTCCAGACATGGGCGATCTCCTTGGGGAATTCCGCAAGGAGCGCCTGCTCAATCCGCGTGTTCATCCTGCAGGATTCCTCGATGCTCGTGCCGGGAGCGCGGATGATGCCCAGCACGATGTCGCCCTCGGAGAGCTTCGGCACGAACTCGGTGCCCAGCGACAGAGCCCGCAGCAGCGTGATGCCGAGGATCGCCACCGCCGCGCACGCCAATGGTCCGCGGGCCGCCAGGCAGAATCGCAGCACGGGCCGGTACAACGCCCGCAGGAGCTTCACGAGCAGCACGTCGTGCGAGTCGACCCGCCGCGGCAGAAACAGGCTCGAGAGCACCGGCACCACCGTCAGCGAGAGCACGAGCGACCCGATCAGAATGAAGACCACGGTCATGGCCATCGGTCGGAACATCTTCCCCTCGACACCCTCGAGCGTGAGAATCGGGATGTAGACGATCATGATGATGAGCTGCCCGAAGCAGGCCGGCTTCTTGACGGCGCTCGTCGCCTCGAACACGAGCTTGAGCCTCGCCGCACCACTGGCGCCCGGATGATGCGCGATCTTCTCGAGAATGCTCTCGATCACGACGACCGACGAATCGACCACGATGCCAAAGTCGATCGCGCCGAGCGACAAGAGGCTCGCCGCGATCCCCGTCTGCCACATGCCGATGAAGCCGCACATCATCGAGAGCGGGATCGCGGTGGCCGCCACCAGCCCGGCCCGTAGATTGCCGAGCATCATGTAGAGGATCACGATGACCAGAAACGCCCCCTCGAGCAGATTCTGCCGCACCGTGGCGATCACCCGATCGATGAGCTTCGTGCGGTCGTAGACGATCTTCGCCTCCACCCCATCGGGCAGCGTCTTCACCAGTTTTTCGAAGCGGTCGCGGAGCCGCGTCGTGACGGCGTAGCTGTTTTCCCCCATCAGCATGAAGCCGAGGCCCAGCACCACCTCCCCCGCGCCGCCGTAGGTGACGGCGCCCTTACGGATCTCGTGGCCGATCACCACCTCGCCCACATCGCGGATCCGGATCGGCGTTCCTTCCCGCGACGCAACCACGATCTTGCCGATCTGCTCGACATCGACCGTCCGGCCCACGCCGTAGACCAGCACGGCGTCGCCGGAGCGGTCGATCGAACCGCCGCCGACGTTGAAGTTGTTCCGCGGGACGGCCGCCACGACCTCGTCGAAGGAGAGCGCGTATTTCCGCAGCAGAACGGGGTCGATGCGGATCTGATACTGCTTGTTGAGACCACCCCAGGCGTTCACTTCGGCCACGCCCGGCACGCTCCGCAGGGCCGGCTTGAGCGTCCATTCCTGGAGGGTCTTCACATCGGTGAGGCTCATGCCGCCAGTCCCATCGGCGGCAGTCTCGGCCCCGCCGACCGATGGCTTGGGCACGAGCAGATAATGAAACACCTCGCCGAGCCCCGTCGACACCGGCCCCATCTCGGGCCTCTCGACGCCGCCAGGCACGCTCACGGTGGTGAGCCGCTCGTTGATCAGCTGCCGCGCGAAATAGATGTCGGTGCCATCGCGGAAGGTGACGATCACAACCGACAGGCCGAACATGCTGGCGCTGCGCAGCCCTTCGAGGCCAGGCATGCCGCCCATCGCCAGCTCAACGGGAAACGTGATCTGCCGTTCGATCTCCTCGGCCACCATGCCGGGGGCCACGGTGTTGATCTGCACCTGCACGGGCGTGGTGTCAGGGAAGGCATCGACCACGAGCCGGTTGGAGGCCACCCATCCCACCAGGCAGACGACCGCCGCCCCCAGCAGCACCGCGATCCGGTGCGACAGCGACCAGGCAATGATTTTTTCAAGCATGCAACGCAGCGACTACAACTCGCCCGCCTCCATGCGTTCGAGAAGGATCTGGCTCTTGAGCACGTGGCTCCCGGCACCGACAACGTGCGTCGGCCGGATGCCGCCGGCAAAGTCACCCACGATCTCGATGGAGTCGCCCTGCTGCACGCCCGGGCTGACCGGCCGGGCCGCGAAGGTCGACTCGCCGGTGGGCACGAACACCACCCAGCGGCTGCCGTCCCACTGCACGCTTGAGCGTGGCACGACGAGCGCGGTCCCACGGCGATCGACCTCGATACGACCGCTGCCAAAGGTATTGGCCCGCAGGCCCGCCGGGGTCGAACGACCGTCTGGCGAGGCCGCGACCGTTGCGGCTGGGCCCCGCGAGATCTCCGCCCGGACCTCGAGCGTCCGTGTCTCCTCGTTGACCTCAGTGCTGATCCAGGCGACGCGGCTCTCGTATTCGTCAGTCGAGCCGTCGGGGCGGAACATGACCCGCTGGCCGAGCGCCACACGACCGGCGTCCTCCTTGCTGATGTTGAGCACGACCCACATGGTGGAAACATCGGCCACCTCGAAGATCGGTTCGGTCGGATCGGTCACTTCACCGACCACGGCGTCGCGGCCGATCACGATGCCATCGAAGGGGGCGCACAAGGGCATGAGATTGGAGGTAATGTGATCCAGGTCTATCGCGACGAGAAGCGACTCGGGCAGTCCGGCTATGCGGATCCGGGCCGCGCGGGATTCGTCGTCGAGCGGTTCATAATCGGTGATCGCCACCCCCAGCCCCAGGTTCACGAGCGCCTGCTCGGCGTTGTGGAGATGGTTTTTGGCCTCGCGAAGGGCCGACTTTGCCTCGCGGAGCTGCCGGCCCATCACCGCGCCTTTCACCTCCTCCAGGATCAAGAGCTGCTCCACCCGGGCCTCGTGGGCGACGAGCGCATTGAGAAACTCGGCCTTCAGACTTCCCACCTCGCGGCTCTCGATGACGAGGAGCACGTCACCCTTTTTCACGGTGTCGCCCAGGTGCTTCTCCACCCGCCAGACGCTCCCCGGCACGCGGGCAGAGAGCTGTGCGATATGTCGCTGGTCGTAGTGCACGACGCCGCTGGCCACCAATTCACTCACCATTGGCCGTTCCTCGATCGGCACCAGTTCGATGCCGGTGCGTTCCATCGCCTCCTTTGACTTGAAATGAACGGCGTCGGCCTCCCGTGGCGGCGTGTCTTCGTGCCCCGCCGCTGCTCCATGGTCAGGGGCGGCATGCGCGGCCGTCCCATGGCCGTTGGCATGACCAGCATGACCAGCTAGCCCAAACGTCCAGTGCGTGGCATGCCCGAACCAGCCGACCGCAGCGAGGGCCGCCGTGGTCACGATGGAGAGCGACCAGCTGACCAGCGCTGCGACGAATTCAACGCGGGTGATCCGGACACGTTGCGGGCGTGGAGGCATGGAAGTGGATCCTGGTTTGTTTTGGGTGTGACGCGGACCGAAACGAACACGCTCCGGGGAGCGTGCCTTCACGGAAAAACCCGCTGACAGCCCGCGACCGCTCCGCCTGAGCAGCCACGAGCCGGTGAGTTCCGAAGATGTCTGGAGGGAAGGAGGGGGGACGGTAATCAAAAACGTTCGACAACTCAACGGATCAACGAACGGCAGACGAGCCCCGCAGATATGCGTTGGATATCCACGGCGCCATCAACCGACCGCTGCCCCGGCTGCGTCCAGAATCGCTGCCGGGAAAACCAGTCGTTCTCGCAAAGAGTATGCACCGGCCGCGAGACCTTTCAAGCCCCCGCGTTGTCGGTTTTCCTGACCCTGACTAGACTTCTGCTGTCAGGAGAGAGTCGTAAGACCGCCGAAGGCCGAACGCTCAGGCAAAAGTACTGACTATCGCACTGTTGGAGAGTGACTCGAGGCCCCGCTGGGGCTGAGCGTCCACCGAAGGGGCAAACCGCGGGTGAGGCCCGCGGCGAATCTCTCAGGTCCAAGGACAACAGGGTTCCTGGTGGAGGCATGCCGCTTCACCGGGCAAGTCCTCCCACCCCTTGATTGACTGAAGAGGAGCTCTGTCATGTCTGCATCCCCCGCCATCCCGCTGGCTTCCCTGGAAAACGCCGCTGAGTTTCGCGGCCGGCACATCGGGCTCGATGCCGCCGACGAGAGGCACATGCTCGATGCGATTGGCGAGGCCTCATGCCAGTCGCTTGTGGACGGCATCGTGCCAGCGAGCATCGCCCGCCGCGAGGCCATGAAGCTTCCGCTGCCCATCTCGGAGGCAACCGCCCTCGCGGAACTCAAGGCCATCGCATCCCGAAACCGGCTCCTCAAGAGCTTCATCGGCCAAGGCTACCACGGCACCCACACCCCCGGCGTGATCCTGCGGAACATCCTGGAGAATCCCGCCTGGTACACCGCCTACACGCCCTATCAGGCGGAAATCAGCCAGGGCCGCATGGAGGCCCTCGTCAATTTTCAGACGATGGTCTGCGAACTCACCGGCATGCCGATCGCGAATGCATCGTTGCTCGACGAGGCCACCGCCGCAGCCGAGGCGATGACGCTCGCACGACGAACCTCCACGAGCACGAGCCAGGTGTTCCTGGCGGATGGCCGCTGCCACCCGCAGACGCTCGAGGTGCTCGAGACGCGGGCCCGGCCGCTGGGCATCGAGGTCCAGATCGGCAGCGTCGGCGACCTGCTCGAACGCCACGACTGCTTCGGCGTGCTGGTCCAATACCCCACGACCGATGGCGAAGTGGTTGATTGGCGCGGCCTCGCCGAGCGGGTCCACGCGAAACAGGCCCTCCTCTGCGTGGTGGCCGATCTTTTGGCCCTGACGCTGCTCATGCCGCCGGGCGAGTGGGGGGCCGACATCGTGGCCGGCACCACGCAGCGGTTCGGCATGCCGATGGGCTGCGGCGGCCCGCACGCCGCCTTTTTCGCCTGCCGCGACGCCTTCAAGCGGTCGATGCCGGGCCGCCTCGTGGGCGTGAGCATCGATGCGGAGGGACGGCCCGCCTACCGTCTCGCCCTGCAGACCCGGGAGCAGCACATCCGTCGCGAGAAGGCCACCTCCAACATCTGCACCGCCCAGGTGCTGCCCGCCGTGGTGGCGAGCATGTACGCCGTCTATCACGGGCCGGCGGGCCTCACGCGGATCGCCCAACGGATCGCGGCCTACACGGCGTTGCTCGCCGACGCGCTCAAGCGACTTGGCGTCACCATCAGACATGCCCACGCCTTCGACACGCTCTGCCTCGAAACGGGTGACCGCACCGCGGGAGTGTCGGCGCGGGCCCGCGAACTCGGCATGAACCTACGGACTCTCGATGCCCACACGCTCTCGATCTCGCTCGACGAGACGACGACCCGCGACGATCTCGTGCGGCTGCTGCAGGTGTTCGCGGCGCCGGGGCAGGCGGTGCCCGACCTCACCATCTACGAGCAGGGCATCGAGCCGCTGATCCCGGCCGCACTGCGGCGGACGAGCGACTTCTTCACGCATCCGGTCTTCAACACGCACCACAGCGAAACCGCGATGCTCCGCTACATCCGGAGTTTGAGCGACAAGGATCTCGCGCTCGACCGCAGCATGATCCCGCTGGGCAGCTGCACGATGAAGCTCAACGCCACCAGCGAGATGATCCCGATCACCTGGCCGGAGTTCGCGAACGTCCACCCGTTCGCCCCCGCCGACCAGCTGGAGGGCTACTGGATCCTGGAACGCCAGCTCCGCGACTGGCTCTGCGAGGCCACCGGCTATGCCGGCATCAGCCTGCAGCCCAATGCCGGCAGCCAGGGGGAGTATGCCGGCCTGCTCGTGATCCAGGCCTGGCAGCGGGCCAGGGGCCAGGGCCACCGCACGATCTGCCTGATCCCGTCGTCCGCTCACGGCACGAACCCCGCCAGCGCCCAGATGGCCGGCATGGAGGTCGTCGTCATCGGCTGCGACGCCCACTTCAGGCCAAGTGCGAACAGTACAGCGACCGGCTCTCGGCGGTGATGATCACCTATCCAAGCACCCACGGCGTCTTCGAGACGCAGGTCCGAAAGCTCTGCGACATCGTCCATCGTCACGGCGGCCGCGTGTATGTCGACGGCGCCAACATGAACGCCCTGGTCGGTACCGTGTCCCCTCGCGAATTCGGCGGTGACGTCAGCCACTTAAACCTCCACAAGACCTTCTGCATTCCGCACGGCGGCGGCGGCCCGGGCGTCGGCCCGGTCTGCGTGGTCGCAGACCTCGTGCCTTTCCTTCCCGGCCATGCCACGGCGGGCCTGCCCGCCAGTGATGTGGGCGCCGTGTCGGCTGCGCCTCTGGGCAATGCCGCGGTGCTGCCGATCAGCTGGATGTATTGCCGGATGATGGGTGCCGACGGGCTGCGGCATGCCACCGAAGCCGCCATTCTTGCCGCCAACTACTTGAGCTTCCGGCTCCGCGGCCACTACCCGACCCTCTACACAAGTGACAACGGCCGCGTGGCCCACGAGTGCATCCTCGACCTGCGGCCCCTGAAAGAAACCAGCGGCATCACCTCCGAAGACGTGGCCAAGCGGCTGGTCGATTACGGATTCCACGCCCCCACGCTCAGTTTTCCGGTGCCTGGCACGTTGATGGTGGAGCCAACTGAGAGCGAGCCGCTCGCCGAGCTCGACCGGTTCATCGCGGCGATGATCGCGATTCGCGAGGAGATCCGGCAGGTGGAGGAGGGGGTCTGGCCGCAGGACAACAACCCGCTCAAGCACGCGCCCCACACCGCGGCCGCGATCGCCGACGATGACTGGGACCGTCCCTATGCCCGCGAAATCGCGGTCTTTCCAGTCGCCTCGCTCAAGCGCGGCAAATACTGGCCATCGGTCGCCCGGGTGGACAACGTCCACGGCGATCGCAACCTGTTCTGCAGCTGCGTGCCAGTGTCGGCCTGGGCGGAGTGACTGGCCGGCATTCGAGCTTTCTCGGGCATCACAATCGCACCGCCGGGACGGCAGAAAGCCCCCGGCGGAAGCCGGGGGACTCCGGGTGGGAACACCATCCCGCGTGCCATGCCGTCCCGCCCTCGCCCAACAACCCGGTGTCCCCGGACTTCCGTCCGGGGCTTCTTGTCTCGCGAAACAGAGCATCCTGCTGCTCTGGATACCCGCTTTCTCCATCCAAGCCCGCAGCGCAAGCAAGGGTATGCGGGTGGCCTGACGAGCTGGGACGCGGATTCCTCTCGCTTGCGCTTCGGGCTTGGATGGCAGGGCGGGTTGCCCGTGCCCCAAGAGCCGGCGTTGCTGACCCGCGCAGGCAGGATGCCGAAGCGCAGTCAGCATCGAGTGAGCGGAGGCAGGATGCCGGAGCGAACGTCCGGCGATGGGGCACGGGCAACCCGCTCGGTCAGACCTTATAGCGGTCGCGGCCCGTGTCGGGCGTCACGCCTTCGGGAGTCTCGTCGCTGGCGATGTCGAACCACTCCGGCTTGAAGTGAATCCGGGCCTGCGTCTCGGGATTCGCCAGCGCGATGTTGCTCACCAGCGCGATCACCGCGTCGGCGATCGCCACTTCCGGCTTGCACCGCGGCTGGTTTTCCGGCGACGGATTGCGGATGCACCAGGCCCAGTGCTCCATCTCCTCGGTGTAGCCGCGGGAAGGGGGGGCCCCGTCGCCGGCCACCTTGCCGCCGGCCGCCGGTCCGCCGCCACCGCCACTCTCGGTGGTGTCGAGCGCGGCTGAGCCGTCCTTCTTCTTGGTGACCGTCACGCGGGTGTCCTTGGCCGAGCCCTTGTAGAGCATCACGTCCTGTTCGCGTTCGAGCACGAGCGTGCCCTTCGTGCCCATCACCACCTCGCCGTAATCGCCAAACCCGTTGCCGTTGATCGACGAATAGGTGACGACCACCTTCTTGTTCTTGTCCTCTTCGTATCCCGGGGCCGGATACTCGTACATGCAGTAGACGTGATCCTCGACCTCGCGATCGGCCGGAAAGATGCTGCGGTTGCCGACGGCCGTGACCGTGAGCGGCTTCACCTTCTTCCCCTCGCCATGCATCGCCGAGACGAAGATGCCTGCCGCATCGAGCTGGTGGCTGCCGAGCTCCGCCATCAGGCCGCCGCCGGTGCGGTTCCAGAGCCGCCAGCGAATGAGCTCCTGGAGCGGCGACCGCGCCTCGCCGTCGCCGAGCGTCATCGGGGTGTAGCCATACTTACCAGCATCGACCAGCGCGTCAGAGATCTGCGCCTCGAGCTGCGCGATCCGCTTGGTGAGTGGCACGATATCGGCGGGCTTGGCCGTTTCGAGGTCTTTCTTCCAGCCGACCAGCTTCTTGGCGAGCGACTCGTCGTCGGGCATCGGCGGCTTCCAGCTGTCGTTGCCAGGCAGATTCCCGCGGTGCCACTGCGCCCGAATCGAATGCAACTGTCCGAGAAGCCCGGCCCTGCCAATCGTGTGCACGGCATTGTCGTAGAGCACGCTGTAGTGCCGCTGGTGGCCGGTGGCGAGGATCTTGCCTGTCTCCCGCGAGACGCGGCTCATTTCCTTGCATTCATGGATGGAGTGGCCCATCAGCTTCTCGGTGAGCACGTGCTTGCCGGCCCGCATCGCCTTGATCGCCGCCTCGGCGTGGAGATGGAGGGGCAGGGCGATGACCACGGCCTCGATTTCATCGTCGGCCAGGAGGTCTTCGTAGGCAGCGTAGACCTTCACCTGCTTGCGGGCCTCGTCCTCGCTCGACCACTTGTACTTCGCCATCAGGCCCGGACGGGCGGTATAAGCAGTGGGGCTGGAGACGTCGCCGTGGAACGCGCGGAAGACGTTGTAGGGGCGGATGTCGGCGATCGCGACAACATTGAGGTAGTCGGGATTGTGGGCGCCCAGGAGCACGCTGCCCTCGTCGCCCGTGCCGAGAACGCCCACGCGGAGCGGGTTGCCGACGCTCTTGCCGTAGCCGAAGTAGATCGATCCCAGGCCCGCACCCGTGGCGAGGCCCGCGGCGAGCGTGCCGGTGAGAAAATCCCGCCGCGTGATGTTGATGACGTCGGCAAAATTCTCCTTGCCGATCGTTTTCTGATCTTCCGTCAGGTTCATCGCGTCGCCTTCCAAAACAGGGGATCGATCAACAGGGGATCACTGAACAGGGATCACTTAATAGCGGATCACTCAAAAAGGATCACTCGGGGGATGCCGTCCGGCAGCAGCCGGTCAGCGGACAGAAATTTCCGAGCCATTTTTTGACGAAAAAATCGAGGCCGCTCCAGCCGCCGGTCGGCAGGCTGGCGATTGCGAGCAGGGCGGCGAGTTCCACCCATTGGTTATACGTGGCCTGGGCATCAGGCACCCAGAACGGCTGGGAAGCGATGATGCTGGCCAGGAAGAAGGCGCCGCCCACGGCGTTGAACTTCACGAGAATTCCCAGCACCAGGCAGGCACCGATCGTGACCAGCGACCAGCTCACGAATCTGTCAGCCCTCCAGAGCCGCGTCGGCGTGATGCCGCCGGAGAGCCGCTGCCGTTCGGCGCCCGTCCGCGGCTCATCCCAGTTCGACTCCAGCTTGGCGCCGATGGCCGCAGCGTCCCGCATCCATTCCGCCTGCTGGGCGGCCAGCGCCCGCCGGCCCTTGGAGATCAGCTCGCGAATAAAGGGCACTCGGGCGGCTTCCGGCGAACTCTCCATTTCCCACCGCCGGGCGAGTTCGGACCGGTACTCCCCCAGGACGATCATCTTGTCGGCGGCATACGCATCAAGCTCATCCTCGGCGGCCTGAAGGCAACGCTTGGCTTCGGCCATCGAGGCCTCATCCAGCGGAACCAGTTTCTGCCGCTCCTCAAGCCGCCGCTGCCAGCCTGCCACGACACTGGCCTTCCAGGCGGCGAGCGCGTCGTCCAGGGAACGTTTATCGATCGTGCCCAGCGTCTCTGACCAGTTGCCCGTCTGGGGCAGATCGGACTGGTAGAAATCGGCAAGCGGTCCGACAGCGGCCTTGCGAAAGCCAGCGCTCGACCAGCCCGGATCGCGAAGATGGCTCAACCCCTCCAGGAAAAAGTGCATCCCGACGACGATCCGCAGGAAGGCGAGGGCCACAACGGCCAGCAGCGTGGAACGCATGGGATGCACCGGGAAGGTCAGCTGTTCGAGAGGGAGCGAGAGGGAGATGGGCCGACAACGGCCTGCTAGCCAGGCCAAAGCCCACCAAATCACAAACCATCGGCACCCTCGACCGTGAGGCTTCAGCCCGCTAGGTGTATTAAACCACGACAACCCGCCTCGGCAAGTAGTGGGACGAACGCAACACCCGTCGGCCGGTACCGACTTGCACATTTGAGCCCGTTCCGGCGAAAACCGTAGGTATGCGCATCGTCCTCTGCTATCCCGTCGAGCCTCATCACATCGCCCAGATTCAGGCGGTCGCCCCCCATGCCGAAATCATCGATGCCGGCCAGGAGCGGGTGGCTGCCGAACTGCCCACCGCCGACATCTTCTGCGGCCACCCCAAGGTGCCGGTGCCCTGGGACGACGTCGTCCAGGCGGGCAGGCTCCGCTGGATCCAGTCTTCGGCCGCCGGACTCGACCACTGTCTGGTGCCGGTGGTGATCGGCTCAGACATCATCGTCACAAGCGCCTCGGGGGTGCTCGCCGACCAGGTGGCCGAGCACGGCCTCGGGCTGGCCATCGCCTGCACGCGACGGATTCCCCTGTTCCTGGAGCAGCAACAGCGGCAGGAGTTTGTCCGACGCCCCACCCGTGACCTCACCGACGCGACGGTCGGCATCGTGGGCCTGGGAGGCGTGGGCCGTCGGCTGGTGGAGGTGCTCGCGCCCTTCCGCGTGAGGATCGTTGCCACCGACTACTTTCCCGTCCGCAAGCCGGCCGCTGTCGAACGGCTCGGTGGCCCTGAGACCCTCCCCACCGTCCTTGCGGAGGCCGACATCCTCTTTCTCTGTGCGCCGCTCACGCCCCAGACCCGCGGCATCATCGACGCCGCCGCAATCGCGAGAATGAAACGAGGTGCAATCCTCATCAACATGGCCCGCGGCAAACTGGTCGACGAAAACGCACTGGTCGACGCCCTGGAGAGTGGCCACCTCGATTCCGCCGCGGTCGATGTGACGCCCATCGAACCGCCGCCGCCGGAGAGCCGGCTCTGGCGGGCGCCACGCCTGTTGATCACGCCGCACGTCGCCGGCCAATCGGCCCGCCGAATTGATGCGATGACCGACTTTTTCTGCGATAATCTCCGCAGGCATCTGTCGGCACATCCGCTCAGGAATCTGGTCGACAAACGGCTTGGCTTTCCCGAACCAGTCAGCTTTCCCGAACCAGTCAGCTTTCCCGAACCAGTCAGCTTTCCCGAACCAGTCAGCTTTCCCGAACCAGTCAGCGCTGAAGCACCACGCGAAACACCATGACCATCCAGCCGGACACGATGAACACCACGATCTATCAGCAGGAGGGGCCCTCGGCACAGGACGGTCGGCCGACGATTTCAGTCGGCGGCGACGTGGGCAGCCGCTGCCCGGAGGAACTGCTCTCCCGCTACGGCGAAATCCTCGATGCGGGTCGCCTCACCTGGACCGACTACCACGCGCTCACCCGCCGACTCGGTGCGGGAGGGCAGGGGGTGGTGTTTCTCACCGAGCGGCGCGGCACCGACAATTTCAGCCTGCCGGTGGCCCTCAAGATCTTCTCGCCGGAGCGCTACGAGTCGGAGGCGATCTACGACGAGGGGATGAACCGCATTGCAAAGGTGGCCTCCCGGGTCGCCCAGATCCAGCAGGACAACCTGCTCGATGTGCACAACTTCGTCGAGCAGCGGCGGATCCGCATCATGGAGATGGAGTGGATCGACGGCTACGACCTCTCGCGGCTGCTGGCCCCGGAACTGCTTGCCCAGACCCGGGCGAGCGTGGGCGATGACCGCTGGCGGCACCTGAACAACGTGATCGTGACGGCGGGCCCGCAGCAGTCACGGCTCAAGCCCGGCGTGGCGATCGCGATCGTCCGCGAATGCCTGGCAGCCCTGGCCGCCCTGCACCGGGAGGAGATCGTGCACGGCGACATCAAGAGCTCCAACATCATGGTGAAGCGGACGGGCAACGCGAAGATCATCGACATCGGTTCGGCGCTCGCGCTCGACGACATGCCCCCCAACCGCACCTGCACCCCGTCGTATGCGGCTCCCGAGGTGCTCGAAGGCCGGGAAAACACCCCCCGTTCCGACCTTGCCAGCCTCGGCTACGTGCTCATCGAGATGCTCTCGGGCCAGCCACCGTTCGCGGGGCTGCAGTCCTACCGCGACCTGCTGGAGGCCAAGCGTTCGCTCGCCCATCGGCTCCCGCAGCTCCTGCCAGCCGACGTCACCTGCAACGAGCTCTTGATGAACTTCATCCGGGGCATGATCGCGGCCGACCCGGCCCGGCGGTTTCCCAGCGCCGAGGACGCCGACCTCGTGAAGGAAGGCGCGGCGAGCTTTCACCGACAGCTGATCGTGGGCGGCCTGGCGAGCGAATACGACAACGAGATCCGCGCCTGGCTGGAACTGCTCGAGTAGGCGGCTGGACTGAGTGTTGGGCGGCCGCAAAACGGCCTGCCGGGCGATTTTTCACTCCCCAGCCGCACCCCGCAGCCAGGCGGAGAGCCGCGCGGCCATCCGCTCGAGCGGCACCACCTCATCGACCAGACCGGCGTCGCTAACCGCTTTCGGCATGCCGTAGACGACGCATCCCGCGGCCGACTGCGCCAGCACCGTGCCCCCTCGCCGCTTCAGTTCACGACACCCGTCGAGCCCGTCGCAGCCCATCCCGGTGAGCACCGCGGCCAGCACCCTCCCGCCGTAGAGCTGCGCCGCCGACTCCAGAAGATGGTCGACCGACGGCCGACAGCCGCGACGCCGCGGACCATCGTCGAGCACACATGCGACCCGCTCACCCCGCTGCGCCACGCCCAGATGCCTGCCTCCTGGTGCCACGAGCACCATTCCCGGCCCGACGAGCATGCCGTCGGCTGCCTCCACGACTCGCAGTGGCGACATCCCGTCGAGTCGCTCGGCGAGGCTGCCCGTGAACTGGGCCGGAATGTGCTGCACGACGAAGACCGGCACTGGCAGATCGGCAGGCAGCGCCGGGATCACGGCCCGCAGGGCCTGAGGGCCGCCAGTCGAAGTACCGATCACAATCGCGTCGAAGCGTGCCGCTGCGGAGGGCCGAAACGGCCGCTCCATCGGCGGCGTCACGGCGGCCACAACCGGGGCGCCCATGCTCTCCCGGACGGCGGCCAACTTCTCGGCAAGCTCGCGTTGGATGGTGTCGCGCGTGACGTGCAGGTCGCCGCCCGCGGGCTTGAGCACGAAGTCGAAGGCGCCCTCCATCAGGGCGGCGACCGTCGTCGGCGCTCCCTGTGCGGTGAGACTGCTGACCATGATCGACCGTGGCGACAGCCCACGTTGCTTGAGTGCCCGCAGCACCTCGATCCCGTCCCGGCCCGGCATCTGGACGTCGAGCGTGACGACGTCCGGCCTGATCCGCGCGATGAGCTCCACCGCCGCGTCGCCGTCGGCGGCCGTTCCGACAACCTCCACGCCCGCGATCCTGCCGAGGACCGTGAGGAGCATCTGCCGGTAGAGGGCAGAATCGTCCACCACGACAACCTTGAGAACGCCTTCAAACATAGTGCAAACAGGGACTGGTGAGCGGAGACGGAGGGGGTTGGATTTTGGCTATCGTAACGATGGTACCGGGGAACGGCATCTCCCCGACCGGCCGGCACTCCCATAAATTTGAACCGACCGAATTCCCAAGCTATACCTCGTTGGGTCCCCCGGAGAACCGGGGGACGCTGTTTCGCGGCCCGCACGTCGCCTCCGCACAGGTACCACCGGCATGGAATCGGTCCGCCCCGCAGATATCAAACAGGCCGCTTCGGCCCAGTTCGTCGGCTTCGAAATCGCCGGCCAGAAATACCTGTTTCGCATCGAGCGGATCCAGGAAATCATCACCCCAGGCAGCGTGACCCGTGTGCCGGACGTGCCCGCCTACGTCGTCGGCGTGAGCAACCTCCGCGGCACGATCATTCCCGTCATCGACCTCCGGCTTCTGTTTGGGCTGCAGGCCCGCGAGTCAAACGCCGACACCCGCACGATCGTCGTCAACGTCGGAAACCGCACGATGGGCTGCATGGTCGACGCCGTGTCCCAGGTGATCCGCATCCCCGTGGACCAGATCCACTCGACTCCAGACACGGTCGTTGCCGACCGGCAGCGGTCCGTCGAGGGATTCGCCCGCGCCGGCGACGACCTGTTCATTCTGCTCGATGCCGACAGTCTGCTCGATCCAACCGGCCTCGCCGGCATCCACCGCGCTGGCGTTCCCGGCGTTACCCCCTCCGATAAGGCCTCCTGAGATGAAGCTGTCTTCCGATCGATCCCTCCGCAATCTGGTCCTCGCGGCACTGCTGACGATGTCGCTGGTGCCGCTCGCCCTGCTGGGCGTCGCCATGTACCGCACGGCGGCGGAATCTCTCCGCGAGCAGGCGTTCGCGCGGCTGGAGGCGGTCCGAACGATCACAGCCCAGTCGGTGGAGCGGTATTTCTCGACCGTGCGGGAGGAACTCCTCGTCGCCGCCAGTGGTCCGCTGCCAAGGGAAGCGCTGACGACGTTTCGCAAGGCGTGGCAGGAACTGCCCGTCGCCGACGAGACGGTGGCGGCAACGCGGCAGGAACTCGCCGGCTACTATACCGCGGAGTTCGCGCCCCTCTATCGCAAGCAGAATGCCGCGGAAATCGACGTGCGGCCATCCATCGACGCCCTCACCTCACGCGGCGTGATGCTGCAGGACCGCTACCTGCGGCGAAACCCAAACCCCGTCGGCTCGAAGCAGCTGCTCGACGCCGCCGACGACGGTTCTGATTACTCCCGTGCCCACGCCACACTGCACCCGATCTTCCGGGAGATGCTCGAACGCTATGGCGTCTACGACATCTTCCTGATCGACGCCGCCTCGGGCACGATCCTCTATACGGTGTTCAAGGAGATCGACTTCGGAGCGTCACTGACCTCCGGCCCGCTCGCCTCGAGCAATCTGGCCAAGGCGTTTCGCGAGGCGGGCGCGATGGGCCGTCCGGGCACCATCGCCTACGGCCAGTACAGCCGCTACCTGCCTTCCCTGATGGCCCCGGCGAGCTTCCTCGCGACGCCGCTCCTCGACGGCGACACGGTCGTCGGCGTGCTGGCGTTCCAGTTGCCGCTCGACAAGGCCAACGAGATCATCTGCCAGACGACGGGCCTGGGCGAGACTGGCGAGACCTACGCCATCGGCCCCGATCGGATGTTCCGCTCCAACTCCCGGTTCGCGAAGGATCTCGGCGTCGAATCGACGATCATCAACCCACAGTTCAAGGTTGACACCGTCCCGGTCCGCAGCGCCCTCGACGCCGGTGAGTCGGGCACGGCCATGGGCCGCGACTACCGCAACATGCCGGTGCTCTCGTCGTGGACACCGGTCACGATTTTCAAGGGCGACACCAATGGCAACGGATCGGTCCGCTGGGCGCTGATTTCGGAAATCGACGAGGCGGAGGTGATGGGCCCGGTGCGGCGGCTGCGTCAGTTCGGCCTGCTCCTCTTCGGGCTGACCACGGCGGGGATCGTGCTGTCGTCCTTCTTCATCGCCCGTCGACTGACCCGCGATCAGCAGATGCAGCAGCAGCTCTCAGAGATGGTCGGCAACACGTCGGTGCGGCTGATCCAGGCCGACACAACCGGCACGATCCGTTACATGAATCCGGCGTCGGAGAAGACACTCCGGCAGTTTCAGCACCTCGTGCCACGTCGCGTCGAAGAGATCGTGGGTGGCTCGCTCGACACCCTCCCGGCCCCGGCGCTGATGCCCTGGAAGCTGCTGGCCAGCCCTGACAGCCTGCCGCGTCGGGAGCAGGTGAATCTCGGGCCGGAAGTGCTCGACCTCAACATCTCTGCCCTCAACGACTCGAGCGGCCGCTACATCGGCCCACTCATCACCTGGGACGTGATCACCGACCGCATCCGCAGCGAGGAACGGGAAAGAGAACTCCAGACGCGGATGGCGTCCGACAAGCAGAACCTCGAGACGAAGGTGGGGGTCCTGTCCAATGTCTTCGGGGCGGCGGCGAAGGGGGATCTGAGCATCTCCGTCGATGCCGACGGCAATGACGAAATGGCGACACTCGCCGGCAACGCCGGCCGCATGCTCGGCGACCTCCGCGACGTCATCAGACAGATTTCCGAGGCTGCGGAACAGCAGAACGACGGGGCTCGGATGATTGCCGAGAGTGCCGGCAGCCTCAGCGACGGCGCGCAAACGCAGGCCGCCAGCGTCGAACAGATGACGGCGGCCGTGGAACAGCTCGCATCATCGATCGCGGTGATCTCGAAGAGCGCCGTCGAATCGCGGGCTCAGGCGAGCCGCACCACGCAGTTGGCCCAGGCTGGTAGCCAGGCTGTCCACGATGCCATCGACTCGATGCGGACGATCCGCAGGTCGTCGGAGCAGATCAACGACATCATCCAGGTGATCAGCGAGATCGCCGCCCAGACCAACCTGCTCGCGCTCAACGCCGCCATTGAAGCGGCCCGGGCGGGCGAGCACGGGCTCGGGTTCGCCGTGGTCGCAGACGAGGTGCGAAAGCTCGCGGAACGGGCCAGCGAGGCCGCCAAGGAGATCACCCAGCTGATCAACGAATCGACACAGCGAGTCGAGCAAGGGGCCGATCTCTCCGAGAAGGTCGGGCAGTCGCTGGCGGCGATCGTCTCCGCTGTCGAGTCGACGGCGGCGGGAATCTCCAGCATCGCCGCCTCTTCGGAATCCCAGTCGGCCAACGCCAGCGAGGTCAAACAGGCGATTCGGTCGGTGTCGCAGACCACCGAGTCGAACGCCGCCGCCGCCGAGGAGATGGCCGCGAGCGCCGAGGAACTCGGCGCCCAGGCGCAGGGCCTGCGTGACCTCGTGAAGCGGTTCCGGGTATAACGCCACCCGCCGGCGTTGTCGCGGCGTGCGAACAGGAGTTGCCGTGAGCGGATTGATCTCGCTGACACCCGAACAGTTCACGATGTTCCAGCAGTTCATCTACAAGCACACCGGCATCTGGACGCTGGACGGCAAGACCGCGCTCCTGAGCAACCGGATCCGGCGCCGGCTCCGCGACCGTGGGCTCGAGTCGTTCGACGAGTATTACAAGCTGCTCACCGCCGGAACGTTGGCCGGAGAGTTGGAGTCGTTCATCGACGCCATCACCACCAACGAGACCCACTTCTTCCGCACGAACGATCACTTCGACTGGTTCGCGGGCCCGTTCCTCGACGGCGTGATCGCGCGGGCCACGGCCGGGCAGCGGGAACGGTCACTGCGGGTCTGGTCGGCGGCATGCAGCACCGGTGAGGAGCCGTATTCGCTCGCCATCTGCCTGGCGGAGAACGCCCCACGGCTGGCCGGCTGGACGCTGCAGGTCGTCGGCACCGACATCTGCGAGACGGCTCTGCAGACGGCACGTGCCGCGACCTACGGGCCGAAGGCGCTCGAACACGTCAGTCCGGAACGCCTCGCCCGTCACTTCATCGCCGTTCAGGGTGGGGAAACATGGCGGCTCAAGCCCGCCGTCGCCGGACTCTGCGAATTCCGCCGGCACAACCTCCTCGATCCGATGTCCGGGCCGAAATTCGATTGCATCTTCATCCGGAACGTGCTGATCTACTTCGACCGCGGTTCGAAACCGGTCGCCCTGCGGCACCTCGTCAATGCGCTCCACGGTGGCGGTTTCCTCGTGGCTGGTTCAACCGACGGGGCGCACGATTTTCTCGAAGGGCTCGAGCGTCGCTCGACCTTCGCCTACCAGAAACCCTGAAAGACCGCCGCCATGGCCGACACCAGCCGCCGCAACCAGGATCTCCCCGCCGACGACATGGCGGAATTCGTCAGCGTCTACATCGACGAGACGGGCGAGCAGTGCGAACAGCTCGTGCAATTGTTGCTTGCGCTCGAGTCGGAGCCCCGCGATGCCCGCCGGATCGCCGAGGCATTCCGGCTCATCCATTCGATCAAGGGCTCGGCGGCAATGCTTGGGCTCGACAGGATCACGGGGCTCGCCCATCACCTCGAAAGCCACTTCGAGCGGCTTCGGTCGGGCAGCCTGCTCCTCGATGGCCCCACGATCGAGGCGGCCCTGCGGTGCATCGACTACTTCCGTGCCTGCAACGATCGGCTGCGACAGGGGGAGAAACTCGAACCGGTCGACGACCTGCTCGAGGTCGTCAAGAAGCTGGGGCAGGCGACGCCACCAGTTTTACCAACGGCGCCGCCGACGTCAGCAGCTTTACCAACGGCGCAGACGACGTCAGTCGTGCCCTCAGCGCCGCCGACGCCACCAGCTTTACCAAAGGCGCCGCCGACGTCAGCCGTGCAAGCTGTACCAACGGTGACGCCAGCACCTCCCGTGCCTCCGCCGACGCCTGCCGTGCCCGCGGCGAACGAGCGGATTCGCCGAATCCGCATTCAGTTCACGCCTGGGCTTCCCATGGCCGACCTCAAGGCCGAACTGGTGCTCGCGCGGCTCGCCGGCCTCGGCGTCGTCGTCGAGTCAACTCCGGCGTCGGCCGAGTTTGCCACCACCAGCGACCTGCGGACCCTCGATATCGTGCTCCGCACAGCCGCCACCGGCAGCGCGATCACGATCGCTGCCGATGTCGACGGCGTCGTCGGTGTCGAGCTCGACGTCGCCCCGCCGGCCGAGCCCGCCGCTGCCCCTGCGCCGACGGAGAGCGGCGCGGTCGCTGAGACGATGCGGGTTGGCGTCGAGCGTCTCGACGTGCTGCTCAATCTCGTCGGCGAACTGGTCGTCAGCCGCGCACGCTTCGTGCAACTCGTCGCCGACATGGCCCCGCTCTTCAGAAAAGCAGCCGTCGGTGGCAGGTCCGGCGGCACAACCCACTCACTCCGCGAGGCCGTCGAGTCGATCATTCGGTCGGCCTCGGGGCCCGTCGACCGGGCCGCCGCTGCCTGCGAATCGCAACTCGAAAAGCTCGAGGAGCAGGGCCGGCTGTGGGAGGAAGGCCACCGGCGGTACGCCGAACTCGTGGAGTCGGTCGACCACCTCACCCGCGTGGCCGACAGCCTGCAGCGGGGTGTGCTCAGCACGCGGATGGTGCCGGTCGGCCCGCTGTTGAACCGGTTCAAGCGGTCGGTCCGTGACATCGCGAACGAGCTCGGCAAGAGCGTGACGCTCGAGCTTGCGGGAGAGAAGACCGAACTCGACAAGCGAATGATCGACGAACTCGGCGACCCTCTCGTCCATCTTGTCCGCAATGCCATCGACCACGGGATCGAACCGGCCGACGTGCGGCTGCGCCGTGGCAAGCCGGAGATGGCCACGGTGCGGCTCGCCGCGTCGCATCGGGGCAACAGTGTCATCATTTCGATCAGCGACGACGGCGGTGGCATCGACGTCGAACGGATTCGCGATCGTGCCGTTGCCCGCGGACTCGTTTCGGCCGACCAAGCGGCCACCCTCAGCCCCCGTGAACTGATCGACTTCATCTGGCAGCCCGGCTTCAGCACCGCGGCGCAGGTTTCCAACATCTCGGGACGGGGTGTCGGAATGGACATCGTCCGAACCCGGATCGAGGCGCTGAGCGGATCGATCGAAATCGACTCGACGCTGGGCGTGGGAAGCACGTTTATCATCCGCCTGCCCCTGACACTGGCCATCGCGCGGTGCATGCTGTTCCGACTGGAACAGGCCGCCGTGGCCGTGCCGGTGGAAAACGTCCGAGAACTCGTCACCGTCACCGATGACTGTATTCTGTCGATCGGGGGCCGCAGGGTGTGCGACATCCGGGGCGAGTTTCTGCCCTTGGTCGAGATGGACGAAGTCTTTGCCTGGCCGTCCACCGCGGGAGAGCCGGCGCCGCGAGGGGCCGTGCTCGTGATCCACTCCGGTTCGCGGGCCGTCGCCGTCGGGGTATCGACCCTGCTCGGCACCCAAGACCTCGTCGTCAAATCGCTCGACGAAAACTTCATGCGGATTCGCGGTATCGGCGGGGCAAGCATCCTGGGCGACGGCGAGGTCTGCCTGCTGCTCGATGCTTCGGCGGTCGTCGACATCGTCATGCGATCGCGCAGCGCAACGGAGGTGCACGCATGACGCCCGACGAAGGCCGCGGCCCGCAGCCCTCTCGGTGGAACGGCTCGATGCGCTCCCAATCGCAGAGGCTGCGGCGGTCATGGGCTCGAGCGACACGTTGATCTGCGGCTGTGCCATGCGAATCGACGGGGCGATCGGCGGCCTGCTCCTGCTCGCGGCCGACGACGACGCGGGCCTGTCGCTGGCTGACACGCTGCTCGAGCGGCCTGCGGGCACGTCGACGTCGTGGGGCGACCTCGAACGGTCGGCCGTCATCGAGACGGCCAACATCGTCGGCTGCGCCTACCTCAACGCGATCTGCGCGGCCCTCGGTCCGGCCGGAGCCGCCGGCATCCTCCCCTCTCCACCGGTGTTTCTCCGCGACTTTCCCGAGTCGGTCATGGAGGCCGTGTTGATGGAGCAGCCGGTGCTGTCCGAAATCGTGCTGCTGGCGCGGACCGAGTTCCGCATCGACGGCACGCCGGTCGCCTGCGGCCTCGTCTTTCTGCCCGACGCCGCCGGCGTCGCGGCTCTCATGCCATCGGCCGTCGATCCGGGAGCCGGCACGTGACTGCGGCTGACCTTCCAACGCCGACAGGCCGTCCTGGCGATTCCGTCGCCATCGGTCAGATTGGCATTGCCCAGGGCGGTGGCGTGCTCAGGACCTTCGTCGGCTCCTGCGTGGGGCTCGTGCTCCACGCGCGCAGCCAACAGGCCGCCGGCCTCGCGCACGTGATGCTGCCGTCATCGAATGGCCGCGGTTCACCGCCCGGAAAATATGCCGACACGGCTGTGACCGAGACGCTCCGACTTCTCCGCGAAGCCGTCGGGGAAACGCCCCTCGCATGCACCGCAAAACTCGTGGGTGGTGCGACGATGTTCGCATTCCAATCGGGCATTCCGATCGGCGAGCAGAACGTGCTGGCGCTCGAAAAGATTCTCTTGGATCTCGGCATACCGATCACCGGCCGCCTCTGCGGCGGGCGGCATGGCCGGCGGTTGGTCGTCGACGTCGTCACCGGCGCGGTGACGGTCGAGACCGCCGGACACGGCACGGAGACCTTGGCGTAATGGGAAGGGAGACTGCAATGGATACGAACCTGGTGGGGGCACGTGCCCCTCGGCTGCTGGTCGTTGATGATGCGACCATCATGCGGATGCGGATCGCCGGGATCGCCCGCGAGGCCGGATGGGAGGTCGTGGCCGAGGCCACCAACGGCCGGGAGGGGCTCGAACGCTACGCCGAACACCAGCCCGATCTCGTTACGCTCGACATCGTCATGCCGGAACTCGACGGAGTGGAGACGCTCCGCGAAATTCGGGCCGCAGACCCCAACGCACGCGTGGTGATGGTCAGCGCCGTGGACCAACGGGCAAAGCTTCGGGAATGCTTCGCCCTAGGGGCCCTCGATTTCGTGGTCAAGCCGTTCGACAAGGAGCGACTGCTGTCGCTGTTTGGAAAGTATGCCGCGGTGGTGCGCGACAACCCCGCTGCTGGCCCAGCCTGCGAGCCCCATCAGCCCGGGAACGGCTGACAGCGGATATCCATGACTGCCAGGGAATCCGATCGTCAGGATCCAGCGTTCCGGCTATTCTGTAGGCCATGAATGCACCACTCACGATCGTCATCGCCGAGGACAGCCGCCTCCAGGGGCGGATCCTCAAGGCTGCCCTGGAAACGGCCGGTTATCTGGTCCACTGGGGGGCCAACGGCAGCGAGGCCCTGGCCCTGATCCGCGAGCATCGGCCCGTGCTCGTGGTCTCCGACGTCGAGATGCCCGAAATGGACGGGCACGAACTCTGCCGGACTCTCAAGGCTGATCCAGACCTGCGGCAGATACCGGTGCTCATGCTGACGGCGCTCGCCGCCACCTCCGACATTCTCGATGGTCTGCGCGAAGGGGCTGCGGCCTATGTCACCAAGCCTTACGATCCGCCTTACGTGGTCGACCGGATCGAACACCTGATCCGCCACCTGTCCGCTCCGGATACGCCCGGCGAACCGCTGCCGCTGGAATACGCCGGCGAGACCATGCAACTCGATGTGAGCCGGCGGCAACTGCTGAACCTGCTCCTTTCCACCTACGAGAACATCCTCCGCCAAAACACCAAACTGGAGGAGATGCACTCCCAACTCAGCGCCGCCAGCGAGCTGGTCAAGGCGAGCCTGCAGAAGACCCAGGAACTGCTCTACCGCGTGTTTCCGCGACAGATCGCCGACGAACTCGCCAATGCAGGGCAGAGCCAGCCGCGGCACTTCGACGCAGTCACGGTCCTGTTCACCGACTTCGTCGGCTTCACGCGGGTGGCCGAGACGATGGCTCCCCAGCAGCTGATCGACGGCCTGGAAGAATACTTCCGGCGGTTCGACGCGCTGACGGCCCGGTGCCACATGGAAAAGCTCAAGACGATCGGCGACGCCTACGTGGCGGCCGGTGGCGTTCCCACCGCGAACGCCACCCACCCCCTCGACGCCGCGCTGCTCGCGATGGCGATCCGCGAGTGCGTGACGGACGCGGCCAGGGAGTGGGAGGGAACCGGTGCGCCGACCTTTGCGATCAGGATCGGTCTCCACACCGGGCCGCTCGTGGCCGGCGTGATTGGCGAACAACGGTTCACCTACGATCTCTGGGGCGACACCGTCAACACGGCCAGCCGCATGGAGAGCGGCGGCGAGCCCGGACGAATCAATATTTCCGCCACCACCCACCAACTGGTCGAGCCGTTCTTCGAATGCACGCCGCGGGGCAGCGTTGCCGTGAAGAACCGCACCGCCGTCGAGATGTATTTTCTGGAGCGACTGCGGCCCGAATTCAGCGCCGACCCGGCTGGCCTGACACCCAACGAGCGGTTTCACGAAGCCCGTGAACAGCTTCGAAACGCCGCGGCCCCGCCAGCCTGACAGCCCGTGGCGGATCAAGGCGATCAGAGATCGCGGGACACCATCACCAGCGACGACCAGCCCGTGGAGTAGGTTTCGAACCCCGGCGACATGGCGAACCCGGCGCAATACTCACGGCCGCCGAAGTGATGCACGCCGTATCCCTTTTGCCCCTGGCGGAGGCCATGGAACAGTGAGTTGTCGAACGTGTCACGCAATGATCCCGCCGGAAAATCGGCCAAGACATTGCCTTCAGCATCGACAAAACAGGCGATGGCCCGCTGCTTTTCGTGGGCCGACAGCGGCATGCGGTCGAGGATGGCCTGGCCGAGGGCATCCCAGTTGAACACGATGCCGAGCACCCCGAGCAGTGCCCCTTGCGATTCGCCCCCGGCCCGCACACCGCAGGAATAGACCAGCGACCGCTGATGATTGACGAGCGGTGAACGATGCACGGCCTGGAAACCGAACTCATCGCCACTCCGCGTTTTCATGGCGGCCTGAAACCAGGGGGCCTGATCCTGCATCATGCCGGTGACCGCATGCTGCGCGGGCCGACCATTGGCCACGACCTTGCCCGTGAGATCACAGAGCACCAGATCAAAGTAGACCGTGTAGGCGTTGAGGATCACACCCAGCCGCTGACTGGCGAAGCGGCGGTTTTCCTCGGTCGGCGATGCCAGCGCGGCGACGACGCTGCCATCGGTGGCCCACCAGCGAACGTCGCAGGACCGCTCATAGAGGTTGCGGTCGACGAGATCGATGTTCGTCAGCGCCAGATCGGAGAGCCGTTCCCCTCGCATCTTCGTCTGCAGCACATCCGTCACCTGCTGCATTTCGCGGATCAAGCCCCGCGATCCGCGGGCCAGCTCCTTGGCGGAGTCGCCGGTTTTCTCAGAGAGCTGCGACATCGCCTTGGCGACCACGCCGAACGCCACGCCCGCGTCACCAGCCCGCGCCGATTCAATTTCGGCGTTCAGTGCGAGAATGCGGGCTTCGCGATTGAGGCCGGCGATATGCTCGACCGTTTCATTGAGGAGGGTCGAGAGCTGCTGCGTCAGTTGCGCAATGTGCTCCGGGGTGGCCAGATCACTCGCATGGCCGCCTGCGGCCGCAACCGAGATCACTTTCGACGCCACGTCCTGTCCGGGAGCCTCTGCACCAAGGGTATTCATCAGACGCTGTCTCCTGATCCATGGTGCCCGCGAGGGAATTCAGCGGGCCTTCTGCCGGGTGCGAGGATAATTGCAGGCTTGGCCGATTGCAAAATTCGGCCGCCAATGGCGTGTCGACCGCATTCCCCGGGAGGGCCCTCCCCGTATGGAAGGGGCTGGGATGGTGAACGATCGTTCGTGCGTTCGTGCCAGGGGCGTTCGCGAGAGAAAACAGCGAGGGTGACGGGACTCGAACCCGCGGCCTCCAACGTGACAGGCTGGCGCTCTAACCAACTGAGCTACACCCCCGTGCGCAACTGGTGGACATGCCACGAGTCACAACGGGCCTTCGCCGTAAGCCCCTAGTGTATCGGTTTTCCCGCCACTTCAACAGAGGCCGTTTTGCGTCAGAAAATGCCGCGGGTGGGGTCGAAGCCCTTGCGGTCCGCCAGTTCGAAGTCCTGCTTGGCCTGCTCCTCGAGCCCCACCTCCCGGCAGGCCAGGGCCCGATGATGGAGCATCACCGCCATGCCGTGCTCGAGCCCCCGCACGCGACAGGCCAGGTGCGCCGGATCGACCCGCCCCGCCAGCAGGCCGAGCTTGCGCCGATTCTGCTGCATGCCCGTGATGGCGAGATTGAGCTGGTCCACCGCCTCGCGGTGGCGGCCCACCAGGTGCAGCAGGAAGCCCCGGGTGTCGAGCATCTCGGGTGACGCTTCCTCGGTGGCACCGATCGCCCGATCGATATCCACGATGGCAGCCTGCAGATCGCGGCCCGCCAGTCCGCGAATGTAGGCCCGGTGGTTGAGGGCGTCGGGATCGCCGGGAGCCGACAGGCTCACCACCATGTCGGCGGCGGCGAGGGCTGCATCGGCGTCGTCAAGCACGACGTTGACCAGCGCCCGTACCCGCCACGGCTGGACGGCCGTGGGCGCGATCCCACTGGCCCGCACCGCATCCTCGAGGCAGCCAGGGGCATCGCGTTTCTCGAGCCTGAGCATGGCCCGCATGCAGAGCAGATCGGCATCGTCACCCAGCCAGCGGACGGCGCGGCTCACGTCGGCCACGGCTCCAGCGATGTCGCTCCGGGCCTCGCACTCGGCTGCCCGCTTGAGCGACCACTGCACGACCACCTCTCTGACGACAGGCAGCACCTGCGGAATCACGATTGCCGGTACTACGCCCCCGAGAATGGCGGCGAGCAGCAGCCATCGTTTCCAGGCTCCCGGCCTCTGACGGCCGACGGGCACCGTGGCAGCACGCCCAGGCTGAGCGTCATCGTCCTGCTCCAGAGATGCCAGCCGGGGACCGACGCGGCCGAAATCGGTCGCATCTTGGGCCGCCGTGGGCCGTTCGAACTCCACGGGAATCGGAAAACCATGCCGGTCGTACCGCATCTCGTCAAACCTCGTAGGGGCCGTGGTCCAATCAATCGTAACCAGACCTGCCGGCATGAACAATTGACTGGCCTGCTTGGCCTGACGTAACGTCTTCAGAACCGGATGCCTGCCGGAACGTCCAGCCCTCCACCGGAACCTCCCCAATGCCACTCTTCGAGATCGAAACCGTCGCCCACATCATCATCTCCTGGGCAGCCGACGAGCAGGCGGCGGCGGCCGTTGTCGAGGACGCCTACCCCGGGGAACGGATCGTCCGTCTCACCCGGCGGCCCAGGGATACCTGGGTGATCTCAAAATCAGCACTCGGACTGAGCACGGGCCTCACCGACTCCCGCGTCGACCCCTGCAACACGGCCCGCGAATGCCTTTCCAAGGCACAGGGCGACAAGCTGCATGCCATCCGGCTCTACATGCACGAAACGGGCGACGATCTCGATCGGGCCCGCCGGGTGATCGAGTCCAACATGGTCATGGGTTGGTAGGAGGGTTGGTAAGAGGGTTGGTGAGTTCAGGGGTTGCTGAGCCTGCCCACCACGACCGCGATCGCGACGATGGCCGCCACCGCCCCCAGCACCCCAGGCTTGGCGGCCGGAGCCGGGGTGACGAGCGACAGCCCGACGAGCTGATTCGGCGTGCCGAGCCCGCCGTTGTCGGCAATCGCCACCAGCGCACGGTTGCCGTCCGCCAGCATCGGTCCCAGGCACATGCCCTCCAGATTGACGCCTAGCGAGTCTGACCACAGCAGCCGCTTCTCGACGATCGCCTCCTTGCGGGCGGCCAGATCGCGTTCCACCGCCGAGACATCGACCGCGGCCTTGGTATCGACGAGATAGATGCGGCTGGCAAACGGCGGCAGGCCTGGCCCGCCGCTGCGTTCCAGCACCAGCAGCCTGCCGCGGCCCAATGCCACGAGCGCCGCGACCCCTGAGAGTGGCTGCCCTGAGAACACACGAACGAACGCGTGCGGGGGCTCGACGCTGTAGGCCGCCTGGAAGGCGGTGGTCGCCGGGGCTTCGCGGCGGGACCGCAGTCGATCGAAGGGCAATGGCTGTTCGTCGGCGGCCAGCGACAGTCTCGTCAGCCGCACCACCGTGCCACCGCCAACCGTCGCGGGCGGGCCGTCGTTGGCCAGGGCCTCCTCGTTGGCCGTCCAGAGGGAGCGTCCGTCAGGTTCGATCGCCAATGACTCCGGCCCGCGATTGGGACGCCTCGTCAGCAGGTTCTCCGGCAGGGGCACCGTCCCCATCATGCTGCCATCCGCGAGTGAAAATACCCGCACGGCCGGCGTATCCTCTTCGCAGACCAGCACACACGGTTCACTGTCTTTGCCGCGTTCAACGGCCGTCCGTCCGCGATCCCGCTGCATGGCCTGAACAACCGCTCCGGGGCAGGGCACCACGTCTTCGTAGTCGTGCCGCTGCGAAAGCGTCACGATGCGGAGCGATTCGACGGCGGTGGGCTTCCCCGTCTGCGTGAGCGACAGCCGAAACAGCAGCATGTGCTGGCTGTTGTCCATCACGGCGACGTATTCGTCGTCGCCCAGCCAGGCGACGCCGCTCAAGCCTGTGATCTCGACCGAGTTCCCATCGGCATCATTGGCGTGGTTCGGCAGGGAGATCATCCCCTGAAACGCCACCGCCGGTTCCACACCGGCAGCATGGCCGACTTCAGGCTGACACGCCGTGGCCAGAAACAGCACCGCCAACGCATGGCAGGTCATGCGGCAGGTCAGGCAGAGGCGGCTGCACGACGGGTACGAGTCCATGCGTGGACTTCTACCACAACCGGCTTCTCACTGCTGGATCGTGACCGCCGGCTCCTCGTAGGAAGCGGGACGCACGGTCGCCGGCGACGGAGCCGCGTCATCCGCGAGGATCGTGCGGCTGGGACGGTAGCTCGACGTGCCGCCCGGGCGGTAGGAGGGGTCGGGCCGCCGCACCGGCTGGGCCGATGGCTGGAGCAGCCCCGGCGCTGCAGGAGCTGCCGGCGGCAACGACGCCGGTGGAGCTGCGAACGGCGAGGCGGCGGCAGGCGGGGGAAATCCTGTTTCAGGAGGGCTCGAGTAAGACGCCGGTGGAGCTGCGGCCGGCGGCGAGAACGAGGCAGACTCGGCGCCGCCAAACCGGCTTCCGGAGGCCCCTGAGTAACGAGACCCGCCATAGGCAGCTGCCTCGGCCGGAAGCGCCGCGGCCGGAATGGCGGCAGCGGGATCGGCGGCGCGGGCATCGGCCATGCGGGGTGCGGGAGGTGCGGCGCTGAAAGAACTGGCCGGCTGTGCCGAGAAGTTCGAGTAGGCCGTGTTCGGCAGCGCGGCTTCCGACGGAGTCGAGGGCATGCCCGGCGTGCTCGCCATGCTGGGCATCGTCGACGGAGAGATCGGCGGCAGGGGCTGACCGGGCGGCGGGATGGCATCGCCGGCCAGGGGAGCATAGGGGCCCACCTGCGGTGCGATCGAGGCAGGTGCGGTCTGCTGCGTGGCGGGCATTGCCGCGACGGCGACGGCTGATGTCGGCTGCGGTGGCGGCGTACTTCCGTACACAACCGGAGTCTGCGGCTGGGCGGCCTGAAACTGCTGCACGACCGCATCAGTCGGGCTGGCCGTGCCGGTGATCACATACCCACTCGGCGTCGACGTGGTCGGGTATTGCTTGGCCGACTCCGATGGCTTCTTGATCTCGCCGCCATACGGGGGCGCCGAGGCGAGTGCATCGGCTTCGGCCTTCGGCGTTCCGCCGAAGGTCCACCATGAAGGCTTGGTAAACGAGGTGCCGGTTTTACAGCCCACGGCCGGCACGACGCATCCCATCACCGCAGCGGCGAACAGCGCTCGCGTGGCCGTGCTCGGCCTGCGGCCCGGCGCACTGGCGTGCATGAGGGTGTGTGTGTTGGCGTGTTTCTTCTGCGCAGTCATGCAAATTCCTCCAGCCGTGAAACGTTGCCGAAAGTATCGGTTCGCCGGCTGGGGAGGAAATAAGGATTCGCGCGAAGAAAAGTCAACGGCAGCACAACGACAACAGCCCATGCCCCCCATCATCCCCATCGCCCTTGAGGCGAAAACGTCCAGGAAAGATAGGGGGTACACGGGCCGAACAGCCACGCGGCGGTCCTACTTCTTGATGGCTGAAAACCGCTTGCCGACGGCGTCCCAGTCGATCACGTTGTAAAAAGCATTCACGTAATCGGCCCGACGATTCTGGTAGAGCAGGTAGTAGGCATGCTCCCAGACATCGATGCCCAGCAGCGGCGTGTTGCCCTGCATGATGGGGCTGTCCTGATTGGCCGTGCTCTCGACGAGCAGCTTGCCCTGCGGATCGGCGGAAAGCCAGGCCCAGCCGCTGCCAAACCTGCCCATGGCGGCCTTCGTGAAGGTCTCCTTGAAGGTGTCGAATCCACCGAACACGCTCCTGACAGCCTCGGCCAGGTGGCCGGCGGGCTCGCCGCCCTTGCCCTTGCCGATTGTCTCCCAAAACATCGAGTGGTTGGCATGGCCGCCACCGTTGTTGCGGACGACGGTGCGCACCGCCTCGGGAACTTTGTCGAGGCTGGCGATCAGCTTCTCGATCGGCAGGGCCGCCAGTTCGGCATGCCCCTCGAGGGCCTTGTTGAGGTTCGTCACGTAGGCAGCATGGTGCTTGTCGTGGTGGATCTCCATTGTGCGAGCGTCGATGGAGGGCTCGAGGGCGTCGAAGGCGTAGGGCAGGGCGGGCAGCGTGTAGGCCATGGCGAGGAATCTCCTGGTTTTCGTATGGTTCACGCGGGATCGTACCGCAGAGCGGCGAGCCCGGCAAATGGGCTGGTGCCGACTCTGTCGAACCTGACGGCCGTGCGTCATAACCTGCCTGAGACCCCGGCAGTGAATCCGCCTGCCACGATCGGTCGAATTGCCCTGCAGCGGTTCGACCGAGGTGCGGCAGGATGCCGGCCGCGGACCGCGCGGGGTCCTGCCCCGCGGCCTCTTGGATGGAATCTGCCACCATGTCGCTCGCTGCTAGCCAGCGCCGAGACCAACGTCGTCGGCTGGTCGTCTCGTGGAACCGCTCTGCGTCCACACCCTCGACTTCCCAGCCCGAGCCCCGCCGCCTGGCCGACTACGCGCCGGAGGCGCTGCCGGAGCATCAGCCGAGCCTGGCCACGCTCCTGCCCGCGGGGCTGGGCGGCTTCGCGCTGGCGGCGACCGGCCTCCTCGTCTTCCTCGCCGCAGCCGTCGGCGTGGGGCTCTGGGAAGCGGTGGCCGGAGGGCCGGTCTTTGGACGCGACGCCACTCGATTCGCGGCCACGCTGGCGTCAGTCCGCCGCTGTCTGGCCGTGCACTCGCTCCTGTCGTTGGGCGGCTGGCTGGCACAGATCAGCCTGATCAGCGCCACCGCGACGGCGCTCATCGTGCGGCTGATGCGTCGCCATCGACGGGACGACTACGGGGGCCGCTACCGGGCCTGGGGCTGGCTCGCCGGACTCTTCACGGCCACTGCCTGCGCGGGACAGGTGCCACTGGGGGGGCTATTCTCCGCATTCCTCTCCGACGCCACGGGCATCGCGCTCGGCCCGAACGGCATGGGCTGGTGGGTGCTGCTGGCAGGGCTGACTTATGGTGCAGTCGGTCTCTGGGCCGTGCTGCCGCTGCATGAGCGGGCGGCAGCGGGCGTCTGGCTGTCGCTGTGCCTGTCGGCCTGGGCTGCGGCGGCTGCCTGCCACTGGATCGGACAGAGCGGAGAACTTTCTGGACGGGACCTCTCTCTGCTGGTCGGCAATGTCTGCTGGATGGCAGGCGGGGTGCTGGCGGCGATTGCGATGCTGGCGGCGGCACGGACGGTGCTCCGCGAGGTGCGCGGGCTCCCGGTCCGCACGGCCAGCGACACGGCCAGCGAAAATGGCGCGACAGCGGCCACGCCCGCTCAGACGACCCGCAAAGCCGCCGCCAATGCCATCGAGACCGACGACGTGTCTGGCCGCGACGAGGGCGATGCCCGATACGGCCAGCGGCACGGGCAGACAGAGTTCGTCGATGCCACGAATACGCCCGAATCAGACGAGGATTTCGATCAGTCCGGGCAGCATCTCTCAAAGGCGGAGCGAAAACGCCTGAGGAAGCTGTCCCGCATGAGCCGGGCCGCCTGACAGCTTTGACGGCGGCGGGCCTGTGCCCGATAGTGCTGCCGGCTCCGGAGTTTCACCATGACCGTCCGCACCCGTTTCGCGCCCAGCCCCACCGGCTATCTCCATATCGGTGGAGTAAGGACGGCGCTCTTCAACTGGCTCTTCGCCCGACAGCGGGGCGGGCAGTTCATCCTGCGCATCGACGATACCGACGTGGCGAGAAACGTTGACGAGGCCCTGGAGCCAATTCTCTCGGGGCTCAAGTGGCTCGGCATCGACTGGGACGAGGGGCCGGGTGTGGGCGGACCGCACGCCCCCTACTTCCAGTCGCAGCGAGCCGACCGCCACCGCTCAGCCGTCGACAGACTGCTTGCCTCGGGCCACGCCTACCGCGACTTTGCCACCACAGCCGAACTCGACGAAGAACGGAAAGCGGCGCAGGCGGCCGGGAAACCGTTTCTCTACAGCCGTCGATTCGCCGCCTTCACGGAGGCAGACGCGGCCCGGTTTGCCACCGAGGGCCGGCAGAGTGTGGTTCGCCTCAAGATGCCTCGAGAATCGTCGCTCGTGATCGACGACGCCGTCCGCGGGCGGGTCGAGTTTGCCTGGGAGCGGGAGCAGGATCATGTGATCCAGCGGGCCGACGGCTCCTGCCTCTACCACCTCGCCAGCGTGGTGGACGACCACGACCTCGAGATCACGCACGTGATCCGCGCCGAGGAGCATCTCTCCAACACGCCGCGACAGGCCTTCATCGCGTTGTCACTGGGCTATGAACTGCCCGCCTATGCCCACCTGCCGTTGGTGGCCGAGCCGGGCAGCCGCACGAAGCTGAGCAAGCGGAAGCTCGCGCAGTATCTGAAGAACCCCGACTTCAAGCAGGTGGCCGAGCACGGCACGCGGATCGCCGAGCGGATCGGACTCACGGCCGACGCCGACACGTTCAATCCCGTGATCGTCGACTTCTACCGCGAGGTCGGCTATCTGCCCTGGGCGATCGACAACTATCTCGCGTTGCTCGGCTGGTCGTACGACGACAAGACGGAGTTCTTCTCCCGCGACGAACTGATCAGCCGCTTCACGCTCGAGCGGATCAACTCGTCGCCGGCCAGCTTCGATCCGAAAAAGCTCTGGGCCGTGCAGGATCACTCCATGCACGCA
Organism: Planctomycetia bacterium; assembly: GCA_026401075.1. Classification (GTDB taxonomy): domain Bacteria; phylum Planctomycetota; class Planctomycetia; order Pirellulales; family UBA1268; genus CAMCQY01. Next base: position 1,480 of record JAPLNQ010000266.1, on the reverse strand, counting down.
CTCTCGGTCGACGAGAAGCTGGCGTTCATGCTGCCGTTTCTTGTGAAGGCGAAGCTGGTGGCCGATCCGGTGCCCCCGGAGGCGGCCGCGACGGTGCGGCGGGTGATCGAGGCCTCTGGCGACCGTCTCAAGGTGGGGGGCGACATCCTCGCCTATGCCGATTTCTTTCTCGTCGACGAGCCGCCGCTCGACGAGACGGCCGTGAAGCAGCGGCTCGCGAAGCCGGGGGTCGGCGACCTCATGGCGAAGTATGCGGCCGCGATCAGGAGCGTCGAGCCGTTCGAGCCGGCGCCGCTCGAAGAGGCGCTCAAGCGGGTGATCGAAGAGGCGGGGGTGAAGGTGGGCGATCTCGTGCACGCCGTCCGCGTGGCGGTGACGGGCAAGACGGTGGGCCCGGGGCTCTACGACTGTCTGGCGATCCTCGGCAGAGAGAAGTCGCTCGTGCGGCTGGAAAAAGCCCTGCCGCTCTGTGGCTAGGGCGGAGCTTCGTCACGCCTTCAGTCCGACTGGTCCATCGCTAGGATTTTCTGCAGCAGGCCCGCCTGCTCGACACTCTGCTCATCCCCGGATTTGGCGGCCTTCGTCCACCGTTTGTGGGCGGCCTCGATCGCTCCTTTCGGATCGACACCCCCGTCGCCATCGAGTTTCGACACGAGGTGATACGAGCCGAGAATCAGGTCGTTGGCGGGGTTGGTCGCGTTGTCGAGAAAATCTCTGGTAACTCGAAAGCGGAAGCCCGGGATCTTTTCGAGCTCGTTGCTGGCAAATTTCTTTGACCGGCCTTTCACCTGGAATGTAATCGAACCGTCGTCGCCTCTCGAGATGAAGGCGGCCCGGCCATGCTTCGGCCCGAGATCGACGACGTTGTTTTCGTTCAACGCGGCCATGGCCTCATCCGCGAGCGGCGAATACTGCCGGACATAACCGATTGCAAGCCGCATCGCCTGGGCTTCGTCGCACTCTGGAGCAGCCATCAGCGCCTTCTGCGCATCCAGATCGGCCTCGTTGAAAAAGCCCTTGCGCACGTTTTCCAAGGCTGCTTTCACCTGGACTCGGGCCGCGGCGAGATCCCCTTCGGGCTTGATCAACGGGCGGGGCGGCGGCTCGGGCTCGGGGCTCGGCGGTGAGACCTTGCCTTTCCCGTTTATCACGACGGGAGCCGGCGCGGGAGGGATTGGGCCGCGGTCGATGACCGGCTTCGGAGCCGGGCGGGGCATGATGTCCTGCCACCACTGGTCGTGAAAGAGCTTGGCTCCAATCCCTGCTGCCGCCAGCATCACGAGAATGCCGACGATGCCCATCACGTTTTCCGCATCGAAGCCCGATCGCCGACGTGGCACTGCCGTGCGGACGACCACCGGCGGCTCGGCTGGTGGCTGCTGATGCGACTGCCACGGATACGCGCCACCGGGCGGGGGCACCGGCGGCGGCTGCCGGTATGAAGCCGACGGCTGCGGTGGTTGTGCCTGAGCGCACTGCG
>JAPLNQ010000119.1 GCA_026401075.1 Planctomycetia bacterium | reverse complement strand
CAAGGTGTTCCGAGGCCGCTTACGCCGGCAACGGAAGTCTGGATCAACCCACCCGAAAACCGGCCAACAGTCCGCACACTTGAACTACCCCGCGACACTAAATTCGTTCCGCAGTTGTCTCAAAGTCATTGACACGTTCCGGTGGTCTCCATGGAGGAAAAATTGAGTGTGAGCGTGAGGGAAAACAGCGCGAGGAATACGAGGTTGGACAGACGCATCGCGTGGGCTCCTGAAGGGGTACGGATGGCAGGAGTATACAGAAAATGCCCTGCTATTTCGCCAGCAGTTGTTCGATCTCGTCGGGCAGGATCGGCACCCCCGCGCAGAGATCAACAGGGCCATCTTCCGTGACGAGGATATCGTTCTCGAGCCGAATACCGATGCCCTCTTCGGGGATGTAGATTCCGGGCTCCACCGTCATCACCCAGCCGGGAGCCAGCGGGCCATTGGGCGGCGCGAGGTCGTGCACCCCCAGGCCGAGCGAGTGGCCCAGTCCGTGCATGAAGTATTTCCGGCAGGCCGGCTCCTCGGGCGTGTCCTTGGCCACCTGTTCTGGTGTCAGTAAGCCGAGCTGCAGGAGCTCCTCGTTCATCTCAAGCTGCGCCGCCCGCTTCCAGTCGCGGAGCAACGTGCCGGCGGTCGTGTGGGCGATCGAGTGCTGCAAGACCCGTAGCACAGCCTCGTAGACCGCCCGCTGCCGCGGCGAGAATTTTCCATTCACTGGATAGGTCCGCGTGAGATCGGCGGCATAGTTGGCGTAGGAGGCGCCGACGTCGATCAGCACCAACTCGCCGTCGCCGCATGGCTGATCGTTGTCGTTGTAGTGGAGCACGCAGGCATTTTTCCCCGCGGCGATGATCGGCTCGTAGGCCATTTTGCCACGTTGCCGGGTGAACTCACCGACCAGTTCGGCCTCCGGTTCGTATTCCATCACGCCCGGCCGAAGCGCCGAGAGCACGCGACGGAGGCCACCGTCGGTGATCTCGACGGCCCGTCGCATGAGCTCCACCTCGGTGGTGTTCTTCACCGCGCGCAATTGCCGCAGGAGCGGCTGGAGACGTTCGTAGCGGTGGAGCGGATATCGCGACAGGAGCATGCGGGCCTGTCGCAGGTCGCGGGGTTCGACCTCGGTGCTCGACCGCTCGTGTTCGTTGGCGTTGAGGTAGATCCTCTCGCTCTCGCACATCAGCGCGTGCAGCACGCCCGGCAGGTCGGCCAGCCAGCGGATCTTTGCCACGCCCGAAATCTCCCGTGCCTTGTCCTTGGAGAGCTTGTGGCAAGCACGAGCACGCTCTCCTCCTGCTCGATCCCCGTGAGCCAGAAGAGGTCGCTGGCCGGATGGAGCCTGAGCGTGCCGTCGCCCGAGGTGGGCAGCAGATCGGCGGCGTGCACGATGACGAGGCTCTGCGGCGGCAGGAGTGACGTCAGTTGCTGACGGTGGGTGAGGAACAGGGATGACTTGATCGGGGCGTGACGCATGGGCAACATAGCTCCGCGGGAAAGCTGGATCGTACACTACTCGCCACACCGTCCCACCGCTCTCGAGGTTTGCCACCATGTCTGCCAACGCCCCTCTCCGTGATACCGAACCGGTGCTGATCGATGGCCAATGGCGTGCCGCCATGGCCACGGGCAGCTTTCGCGCGATCGATCCCGCCACCGGCGTCGAGCGGCCGCAGCAGTGGCCGGTCAGCGGCTGGAGCGATGTCGATGCGGCGCTCGATGCGGCCGTCGCCGCCGCCAGCGCCTTGGCGAGCCTACCCGGGGCACGCATCGCCGACTTCCTCGAGCGTTATGCCGACCGGCTGGCGGCCCGCGGGGACGACCTGGTGGCCGTGGCCCATGCTGAATCGGGGCTGGCTGTGAAACCGCGGCTGGCCGACGTCGAGCTGCCGCGGATGCTCGACCAATTGCGGCAGGCCGCCGCCGCCGCCCGCGAGGGCACCTGGCGGATGGGCATGATCGACTCCCAGCGGAACATCCGCTCGGCGGCCTTCGGGCTCGGACCGGTCGTCGTGTTTCCGCCGGCGAATTTTCCCTTGGCCTACGGCGCCGTCACCGGCGGCGACTTCGCGGCCGCGATCGCAGCCGGCAATCCCGTCATCGCCAAGGCCCATCCCGGGCATCCGGGCGTGTCGCGAATCGCGGCCGACGAGGCGCTCTTTGCGGTTCTTGAGACCGGGCTGCCTCCGGCGACCGTGCAGCTCGTGCATGGCATCTCCATGGACGACGGCGCACGTCTCGTGGCCGACGGCCGCGTTGGCGGCACCGGCTTTACCGGTGGTCAAGAGGCCGGCAAACGGCTCTATGCGGCTGCTGCCGCGGCCGGACGCGTGATCTGGGTGGAGATGGGAAGCCTCAATCCCGTCGTCCTCTTGCCCGGTGCTCTGGCCGAGCGCGGCGCGGAGATCGCGGGCGAACTGACCGCGAGCGTCACCGGGTCAGCCGGGCAGTTCTGCACGAAGCCGGGATTCGTATTTTTGATCAGCGACGAGGCCGCCGCGACGTTTACCACCGCGGTTGCGGAGCGGTTCGAGGCGATCGGTGCGCAGGTGCTCTTGGGGAAAGTCGGCCGCGAGCGACTGGTGGCAGCGCTCGCCCAACTCAAGAGCGCGGGCGCGCGGGTGCTGGCCGGCGGCGGCGTGGGCGATGGCCCGTGCAGCCACAGGCCGACCCTACTCGCGGTGCCCGCCGCACTCCTTGTGGCCCGACCGGAGGCACTGCTGATCGAAGCCTTTGGCAACGCCACCGTGCTCGTGCAGTGTGCGAGCGTCGGCGAACTCATGCAGGCGGTCACCTGCGTGCCCGGGGCGCTCGCTGCCAGCATCTATAGCGCCAAGGATGGCCGCGACGATGCGACGGTCGCCCAGGTCGCCGCGAGCCTCGTGGCACGGGCCGGCAGAATCATCGAGAATCGAATGCCGACAGGGCTCGCCGTCACGCCGCCGATGCAGCACGGGGGCCCGTGGCCCTCGGCCGGTCCGCCGTTCTTCTCGGCGGTGGGCATGCCTTGGTCGATCCTGCGGTTTGCCCGGCGGATCTGTTTCGATGGCTGGTCCCACCAGCGGCTGCCCGAGTGCCTGCGGGATGAGGCTCCCGAGGGGCGACCCTGGCGGTTTCTCGATGCCGCGTGGACCCGCGGCTGACGCCCTGGGCGTGAGCGACGGGATGTGCCCGCTGCGTCTTAGCGGTAGTTGGTGGCGCGGTATTGCTGGACCCGCTCCGCCGCCTTCATCGCCTCCATCTGCACTTCCTGGCCGACGACGGCGGCCCGATCTTTATTGACCGTGATGTTCGGCAGACCGCCCGTCCAGGAGATCGTGACCACGCCCGAGGCGATGAGAATCGGTATGAGCACAAGCAACAGCCGCGCGCCCCAGCGGGAGTTTGCCATCGACTTCACGGGCGTCGGCAGGGGCAGGGTCGACGTGGCCAGTTCGACCACTTTCTGGGCGTAGGTTTCCTTGCTCGACCGCCTGCGTGCCATGATCTACTCCTGACAGTGAACGATTTCCCAAGCTCCACGGAAGACATCGGTTCGCTCCGGCCGCAGAGACGAGCCCGCGGACTTGCCGGCGGCACGGATACCCACGGGCGCGCACCTTCCCTATCCGGCCCAGAGCCACTCCCGCGTGGCAACAAGATTGCATCTCGTCTTCCCCGTGGGGACGAGATTGCATCTTGTCCATGTAGCACGACAGATTCAGCAAGTTAAAAACTCGCTGCCACAATAGGAGTCGCGGATTCAGCAAGTTCAAAACTCGCTGCCACAGGAGAGACGAACACAGCGGGTCAGTCTGGTCAGGCCAGCACGGCGGTGATCGGCTTGCCGCCGCCGCCGATCTTGAAGGGCCGGCCGTTGGGAGCGTGAAACTCCTTTTCATACGGCAGGCCGCAGGCGGCGGCGATCGTGGTGTTGAAATCGGCGACCGAGACGGCGTCCTTCTCGGGTCGGAATCCGTTCTCGTCGCTCTGGCCGTAGACCGCGCCTCCCTGCACACCCGCGCCCGCCAAGACGCAGGAAAAGACGCCCGGGTGATGGTCGCGGCCGGCGTTTTCATTGATCCGCGGCGTGCGGCCGAATTCCGTCGCCAAGACGACGAGCGTCGAAGCGAGCAGGCCGCGCTGTTCGAGATCCTCGATCAGCGTTCCCATCGCACGGTCGAGCTGCGAACCCTTCTCGTCCATCTCTTCGAACACGTCGCGGTGCATGTCCCAGCCGCCAAACTCCACCTCCACGCACCGCACACCCGATTCGACCAGCCGCCGCGCGAGCAGGCAGCCGAGCCCGATCTTCGAGTCGCCGTAGCGGTCGCGGACCTCGGGCTTCTCCTGGGCGATGTCGAACGCCTGCAGGTCGACCGAGCCCATCAGCCGGACGGCGTCTTTGTAGAGCTGGTTGTAGGCGTCGAGCTGCCGGCCGGCGTATCGCTGCTTGAAGTCGCGGTCGATGCGATCGGCCAACGTCAGGCGGCGGTCGAAGTTTTCCTCCGAGAGATACCGCGGCCGCTTCGTGTTTTCGAGGCCCTTCAGCGGATCGGCCACCGGCACGGGTGTGAGCGAGGGATCGAGGAAGCCAGCGCCGGGATGGTCGTTGCCGTTGCCGACGAGCACGTAGCTGGGAAGATCCTTGCTGATCTTGCCCATGGCGTGGACCGCCCACGCCCCGAACGCCGGATGGCGGATGCTGTTGATCATCGGGTAGCTCGTCCGCATCAGGTACTGCCCCTGCTCGTGGGCGCCTGTCTCCGTGGTGAGCGACCGGACCACGGCCAAGCGATCGGACAGGCTGGCGAGTTTTTCGAGGCTCTGCCCGAAGACAACGCCCGGCGTCTTCGTGGGAATCGTCTTCGTCTCCCCCTGCTCGTCGCGGCCCGGCTTGGGGTCGAAGGTGTCGAGGTGGCTCATCGCACCCTGCATCATCAGATAGATGATGTTCTTGGCGTGCGGCTTCGTGCCGTTCCCGGCGGCTTCCAGCTGCCGCGAGACCACCGGCAGGAGGCCGACGCCGAGCGTCGCCCGGGCGACGTGTCCGAAAACCTCACGGCGGGAGAGCGTGTCGAGCCAGTGGTGTTGCTGCGTCATAAGCCTTTGCTCCCGGAGCGTTCTCGCTACTGGATGAAGATGAATTCCCGCGTGTTGAGCAGCGCCCAGATGAGGTTGCCGACGCCCGCCTGCGGTGTGTCGGCCGATTGGATCTCCTGGATGGCGAACGAACGGTCCTCGGCCGAGGGGCGGTGCGACAGGATCGAGAGGAAGACGACGTCGACGGCAGCCTTCGGATCGTGCGACATCACCTCGTCATGGATCGCCGAGCCAGGAACGAGCATGCTGTGGGTGATCGATCCGTTGAACATCGTCAGGATCTGCGGCACCGTGGCCACCGTGCGGCCGCCCTCGATCGACTCGCGGTCGCTCTGGCCGAACTGCCTGAGGAAGTGGCCCAGCGGTAAGGGCGCCGGCAGCTCGCTGGCCCGCACGAGCACCTGCCCCTGGAAGCCATACTGCCTCTGCAACTGGCCGATGTAACGCTTACGACCGTAGACGTCGTTGAACGCATCGTAGGCCTTCTCGACGGCGGCGTAGCTGGTGTCGGCAGAGGTGAGGTCGATGGCCGCCACCTTCGCGAACTCGCCGGCGGTCGGCCGCTGGAACGCCCATTCGTTGTGGACGATGAGCGTCAGGATCGAGTCCCAGAGCTGCTCGGCCGTCATCCGCTTGAGGGCCGGGCCGGTGAACCGGAAGGGGGCCGGTGAGGTTGGGTCATGGAGGACGGACCGTCGTTGGTAGGCCGTGGTCGAGACGAGCACGCGGACGAATTCCCGGAGATCGAAGTCGAGCGCCAGCATCAGGTCAGTGAGGTGTTCGAGCAGCGCCGGGTTCGACGGTGGGTTGTCCTCCCGAAAATCGTCATGGGTCTCGACGATCCCCACCCCCATCACCTTGCGCCACATGCGATTGGTGATCGTGCGGGCAAACTGGCGGTTGTCGCGGGAGGTCACCCAGGCGGCGAGCTTGGCCCGTCCGTCGAGCGTCGCGGCGGTGGAGGGAATTTCGCCCCACAGCACGTGGGGCGCTACCGCGGCCAGCGGCTTGGCGTCGTCGTACTTGTAGTCGTGCGGCAGGAGCAGCTTGGCCTGATGGTAGTTGATCCCGGTCAGGTTCGCGTTGATGAACAGCCGCAGGCCGTTGTCGACCTTCTTCTCGCGGACCCGCTGGTTGGCCTCCTGGACGATCTCGCGGACGTGCCGGGCCGCTTCGGTATTGGTGCCGCGGGCCGCCTTCGCCGCCTCGCGGGTCTGGGCCTTCGTGAAGCCGTCCTTCTTGTCGGGCGGGCCCGCCAGCCGCGATCGCGTGCCGGAGGTAAAGGCGGCCAGCTCGTAGAACTGGTGCTGTGTCCAGGAATCGAACGGATGGTCGTGGCACTGGGAGCAGCCGATCTGCGTGCCGAGCAGCACGCGGATGGTGTTGTCGACGTAGGGGAGCGGCATGCCGCGGTCGCGGAGCTGGAAGCCGACGGCGGGGTTCTCGCAGAGCGAGCCGTCGGCTGTGAGCATCTCGTACACCCACTGGTCGAACGGGCGGTTTTCGGCGATCGACCGCTTCACCCAGTCGAGATAGGGCTCGAAGAACAGGTCGTTCTGCGGCCGCTCGCAGAGCCGCAGCACGTCGGCCCAGAAGTTGTAGGTGTGGCTGACGTAGTCGGGGCTCTCGAGCAGCTCGTCGATGAGGTCGGCCCGCTTGGTCGCCGGTTTCG
>JAPLNQ010000274.1:6909-7244 GCA_026401075.1 Planctomycetia bacterium | reverse complement strand
GGTAACTTTAGTCCTGACGAAGCATTGGGGTTTTTGCAGCGAATTGCAGTGCTTTGCGCACAGGGCCAGCCCGGCTCGGGGCTGCTGATCGGTATTGATTTGGTCAAGGATCACAGTGTGCTTGAACGCGCCTATGACGACGATTTGGGTGTGACAGCGGCCTTCAATTTGAACGCACTCAGGCATATTAATGAGTTACTAGGCTCGGATTTTGATGTGCGTGACTGGCGCCACAGCGCACGCTTTAATATCCAAGAATCACGCATTGAAATGCACCTGCACGCGCGGCAGAGGCTGACTGTCAGTTGGCCCGGGCAGCAGCGTGTGTTTGAGGC
>JAPLNQ010000274.1:0-6847 GCA_026401075.1 Planctomycetia bacterium | reverse complement strand
TCAAAGCAGGCTTTTCTCAGGCTCAGCACTGGACAGATCAACAAGAGCAGTATGCGGTCTTCTGGGCCAGTTAGCGCGTGCAGACTTCAAAGTGCGCAGGTTCTAAACCCAGAATAGATATCGCAGCGCTCAGGCGTAAAAAAATTGCGGTAATTTAAGTGGCGTACAACCGGATGGGTTAACTGTGCGGCGCCACGCAGGACCTTTCGCGAGCCAAACCACGGAGCCGAGTATTCAACATAGGGATGCGACACAAAGCCCTCGAAAGGCGCGAAGGTATCTTGCGTCCATTCCCAGACGTCTCCCCACTCAAAATCTTGTAACGTTTTTGCAGCGCAATCCCATTCGGCCTCTGTTGGTAAGCGGCACTTTGCCCACGCGCAGTAGGCCTGCGCCTCGAGGCAGTTGACCTCGACGGGCCAGTTGAGCGGCAGAGGCATCTCGTTGAGCAGGTTCCGTTGAAGGTAGCCGCTCCCGCCCGACCGCCGCACCCAGAATTTGGGGTGTTCGGCCCGCGTGTAGTGCAGCCAGCCGCGGCCCTCCTCCGTCCACCACTCGTCGCGGGCATAGCCCCCGTCTTCGACGAAGGCGAGAAACTCGGCGTTGGAGACGAGCCGGCGGGCGGCCGCGAACGCGGGGAGCCTGACCTCTTCAACGCCGTATTCGTTGTCCCAGCCAAAGGTCTGATCGTCGTCCGGCTTGCCCAACCGCACGGTCTGGGCCGCGACCGGGAGCCATTCGTTGGCCGGTGCCGGGCCGACGCTTTCGCAGGTCGACCAGAGCGACCGCTCCTCAGGCGTCAGTTCGTCGCCGCAGCGCAGTTCGGCAACCGGCATCAGCCGCATGATCACGCTCGACGTTTCCAGGTGGATCCGCTCGTGCTCGATGCCCATGAGAATGATCCACGCTGGCGAATCCTGCCGAATCGGCAAATCCAGCGGCATCGACTGGATGACGTCGTCGATCATTTCCCGCAGGGCGGCGCGATACTCGCGGACGGCCGCCACGCCGGGCCATTCGTAGTGGGCGGTGTTGAGGTCGTCCCACGACATCTCGTCCACACCCACGGCCATCATCGCCTCCATCTGCGGGTCGAGCCGGCGGGGGATGAACCGGCCGGCGATCAGCTTGTTGACATAAAAGACGGCGGGGTGGGCGAAGTAGAAGATCAGCGGGTGGCGGAGCGGCTCGTGCCGTTCGTAATACGACGCGTCGTCGCGGATCAGCGCGAAGAGCCGTTCGTAGAGTTCGCTGGTCTGGTGGTAATAGCGGCGGATCTCCGCCCGCTTGGCGGCCACGGGGTCGGCGGCCGTCGGATCGGCGGTCAGCAGCACCGTTTTCGTCGGCACGAGCGGCGCGGAGAGGGACGCGTGGCGGGCATGGGTGGCAGCGGGTGCGACGGCAGACGCGATCGGATTCATTCGGGCAAATACCGGGGTAGGAAAATCTATCCCGTCACTCTAGCACCCAGCCGCAAGCCTTCCAGAAACCGGTGGGGAATCGGGGCACTGGCACCGAGGAGCGACCCCACGACCACGCCCCGATGGCAGTTATCGCCCCCTACCTGGGCATTCGCACAGACGCCCGCCGCGAAATCGCCGGCATGCCGCCAGGCCAGGAAAAGGGCCGCCGGGAAGGCGTCGGGGATGTAGCAGGCCGGGCTCAAGACCCTTCCCACGACCACGTCGTCGTGGTGGCGGTCCCAGTCGCGAACCTTGGCCGCCGAGATCCACCCATTGGCATGGTCGAGGATCGCGGTGCGGAGGTCTTCCCCCTGGCAGACGTGGATCAGCATCTTTGTCAACGTGTCGGCCGCGTCAAGCACCTCGTCGTCTTTGTGCGTGAGGCGGACATGGAGCCGCACGATCCGTCGCAAATCCGGATGGCGGGGTCCGAAGGCCGCGACGAGGGCGGGCACGGCCACGAGCCCTCCGATATGCACGTCCTTGACGCCGCAGTTGATCGGCTTGCGGCCGGCGGCCAGATTCGTGAAGAAGTCGCGGTGGTATTCCTCGACGTACGTGTCGCGGTGCTTGCCAGCCGCGAGCATGAAGGCGGTGTAGTGGTCGAGCCAGCGCTCGGGATCGTAGTCGCGATCCCGTCGAACCATTTCGAAGAGTTCGACGGCCAACTGTTGGTTGAGCGTGTTCGCCCGCGCAGCGAGGAACTGGTGGTAGTGAATGCCTCGCTGGCCCCAGTAGGCAGCCTGTTCACGGAGGATGTCGGTCTTCGGGCTGGCGGCGGTGTAGCTCGATCGCCAGAGGATGCTGTCAGGATGGGGATTCTTCGGCGCGAGATAGTCGGTGATCGTGCCGTAATCGCGGGCCAGCGCCTGCCGGTCGTAATACCAATGCACCGGCATCGCCACGGCATCGGCGATCAGCGAACCGAGAAATGCCTGCCGCGACGTATCGACCGGCTCTGGAGGGTGGGGCATGGGTTGGGCCTCGCTCTGGCTCGTTCACCGTACTATGGAAGAATCCTTGCAAAGAAACTGCGCACCCGCGGCACGTCGCAGCGGTCGATGATCTCGCCCGGCGGACCGTGGGCGAGCACCCTTCCGTCGCCGACGAATGCCACGAGGTCGGCCGCACGGCGGGCAAATCCCATCTCGTGGGTGACCAGCACGAACTGCGTGCCCAGATCCTTCAACTCGCCGATCATTTCCAGCACTTCGGCCGTCATCTCCGGATCGAGCGCGGAGGTGGGCTCGTCGAGGAACAGTCGCTTCGGCTGCACGACGAGCGCCCGGAGGATGGCGATCCGCTGCTTCTGGCCGCCGGAAAGTTCGGCCGGACGCTTGGCAGCGTGTTCGGCGAGATGAAACCGCTCCAGCGGCCCCCGGACGCGAGCCCGCGCCTCCGACTCCGACAGGCCGTGCACGTGCACCAGCGGCAGGAGCAGATTCTCCATCGCGGACAGGTGGGGAAAAAGATTGTAGGCCTGGAAGACCGTGCCCACGGTCCGCCGGTAGGCTCGCAGCGACGGCTCATCCCGCGGAAGGGTCACGCCATCGAAGGCCACGCTACCGGCCACCGGCACGTCGAGTCCTGCCAGGATCCGCAGCAGCGTCGACTTGCCACCCCCCGAGGGCCCCACGAGCACGAGCGATCGCACAGCGGCTGTGCGCAGGTCCAAGCTGTCGAGCACGGTGGTCGCGCCGAAACGCTGCACGAGGCCGCTGATCTCAAGATTCATGATGCCCAGTCTTCATGATGCCCAGTCTTCATGATGTCAAGTCTTCATGATTTCTCGTCTTCATGCCTCATACCGATAGCGTCGCTCCAGCAGCCGCGACACGGCCGAGAGGGGAAGCGTAAGCAGCAGGTAGCCCGCGGCCAGTGGCAGATAGCTTTCGAGCGTGGAGTAGGTGAACGAGTTCACCTCCTGGGCGGCGAGCGTGAACTCGGAAACTGCGATCACCGAGAGCAACGACGAATCCTTGATGAGCGACACGAACTGGCCCGCCACGGCGGGCAGCACGAGGCGGATTGCCTGTGGCAGGATCACCAGCCGGAACGACTGCCAGGGCGTGAGGCCGATGGCCCGGGCGGAATCGCGCTGCGTCTGCGGGATGGCGGCGAGGCCACCGCGGAAGATCTCCGCCATGTAGGCGCCACTGAAAAGCGAGAGCAGGAGCACGCCGACGACATACCGGTTTTCAAGGCCGACAGCGCTTGCCACCACATAGAAGCCGATCAGCAGTTGCACGAGCAGCGGCGTGCCGCGGATCAGCTCGACATACACGCGGCCCACCGCTTCCAGCAGCGGGTTTTTGGCTCCCAACAGCAGCGCCGCCAGCATGCCGATCAGGGTGCTGACGATCAGCGAGGTCAGACTGAGGGCGACGGTGACACCGAAGCCCTGCAGCAGCTTCTGGCGGTATTCCCAGACTCCCGCCCAGTTCCAGGCGTAGTTCACCCGCGAGAACGCCAGCGCGATGAGCGCCGCGAACAGAACGACAACGATCGTATGGGCAAGCCAGCGTGGCATACTCGTCAGTCTACAAAAAAAGGGGACGCAGCTCTTTTCGCCACTTGCACCTTCCAATAAAAGCCCCTGGCGTAAGCCGGGGGATGGAGGCGTAGGATACGGGGCACCCGCACATCCCGTGCCGAACAAGATCGGCTGCGTCCCCTTTTTAATTCTCACTCAGAAGTAAAAGGGGATGCCCTCGGCCTTGAAGGAGGCCTTCTCTTCGGGCAGGAATTCGTCGCCGAGTTTCTCGAAGCCGCCGGCGGCCCGGAACTCCTTGAGGAATCCGTTGATCTGCTCGCGGAGCTTCGTGTCGCCGGTTCGCAAGCCGACCGCCCAGGTCTCTTCGCGAAACGGCCGGAGCAGGGCCCGAGTCGCGTTGGGATGCCGCTTGTGGTTCTGATAGACCGAGAGCGAATCGTAGATGAAGGCGTCGGCCTTGCCCTGCGTCACTTCCAGGACCGCCGCTGACTCCTTGTCGAGCACGAGCAGACGGGCCCGCTTGAGCGCAGTCGAGGCATACTGATGCCCGGTCGTGCCTTTCTTGACGGCGATCGTGCGACCGGCCACATCGAGATCGGCGGCTGATTGCACGGGCGAATCCTTGCCCACGAGCAGCGCCAGACCGGTCTTGAGATAGGGCTCGGAGAAGGCGATCGATCGGCTCCGCTCCGGCGTGGCGGTCATCGAGGAGATGATGCAGTCGATCTTGCCTGTCTTGAGCGCAGGGATGAGGCCGTCGAAGGAGATGTTTTCGATCACCACCTCACGGCCGAGGTGCTGCCCGAGCGCCTCGGCGAGTCGGCGAGTTTCACACTCACCCCCGTCGGCCGCCCCTGTGGATCGGTCATCTCGAAGGGCGGATAGGCGAGCTCCATGCCCACGCGGAGCGGCGGAGCGGCGGCCGCCGACGCCGCCATGAAGAACAACCAGACAAACAGGATGGAACTGAGCGATCGCATGATGAAGTTTATACCCTGCGGCCGTCTGAGCCGCCCCGAATGGCCCATGGAGGCGATGGAGCGACGCACGCCGGCGTGCGAACACCCCGCTCACTCGCGGCCCAGCAGCCAGTCGGCGGCGGCCGTTGCCGGGGCCGTGCCCCGGTATTGCACGAGCCTTCCGGCGGCGGCCGGGTATCCTCCGGCCACGCTGCCGGCATCCGGGGCATCGCCGCGGGGCCCGTCGTCTGCAAGCCAGAGCGGATGCGGCGCCCCGAGCGCCACCATGCCAGGGATGTCGAGATACCGGCCGCCGCCCGGCAGGAAAAGTGGATCGCGGTAGTCGGCGACGTCTGCAAATCGAAATCCTTCCGTCGCCACTGCCGCCCGGTCGATTGCCGGGCCGCAGACGGCGCGGGCGGCCAGCACGATCGGGCCCGCGTCGCCAAAGCCAGCAACCTCCACCATGCTGGGATGCGGATGCGACCCAACCTTGGTGGTCCGGGCAGAACAGCGGCGCGTTGTAGCCGAACGTGTATCCAGCGAATTCGCGCGGGTTATTCACAAGCCGTTGCCGCCGCCGTTCGTCCGGCGAAGCCCCTGGCGTGGTCGCCCCGTCGCGCCACACCAGCAGATCGGCTGTCACCACCGCGGCCCCCGCCGCCACGAATCGGTCGAGTGGCGGCGCAAGCCCGCCGTCGGCGGCCACAGAAAACCCGGCCCCGGGTGCGTCGAGCCAGACGACGACCCGGCCCGACCATGTTCGCGGGTAGAGCCCCGTCACCGGCACCTCCTCGCCATGCGTCACGTTCCGCAGCACGCCCGTCATGCGGATGTGGTCGGGCCGCTCATCCTTCCGGTCGAGCAGCCATTCGACCTCGCCGGCCTGTTCGTATGACCTCCCGATCAGCGTCGCCACGGCCGGTCTGACGACCTCCGCAAGTCCCTCGGGCGTGGCAGACTTTTCGCGAATCTGCCGCGATGCGTCGTCGGCAAGCCAGGCCAGCAGGCTGCGTTCGAACTCTGGATCATCGGCGGGCGGTGCCGGATGCGCCGCGTCCCATACGGAGAGCTGGTCGCGAGAAAGTGGTTCATAGTCCCGCTCGATCACAGGCTCCGGAAATCCCAGGCGAAACCGTTTGTTCAAGAACGTGTAGAACGCCGACCGCGTGACGGCGTTGTAGTTGTGCGGGAAGTGTTCGCCGCGATGCAGCATCACGTCGTCTTTCGCGCCGAACAGCCCATAGGCCCGCTGCAGGTCCGGAAAACCCTTCGTGGCCAGTTCCTGCGTCCAGTCGTTCGCCGTATTCATGCCCTGCGGTTTCGGGGCGAAGAGGGCGGCGAACTCGACGTTACCGCTGCCGATCCGCAGGAGCGACGCGTTTTCGCAGGCGCAGCCCCCTTGCATCGACGTGCTCACCATGACGACGGGGAAGGAGAGCTGCACGCGGTCGTCGACCGCCGCGAGGATCATGGTCTGCGTGCCGCCACCGCTCGACCCGGTCGCCGCGATGCGGGTGGGATCGACCTCGAGCAGGCTCAGCAGGAAGTCGAGCGACCGGATGGCGTTGAGCGTCTGCAGGCCCATCACGCTCTGCAGTCGCGACTCGGCACGGGCACTGAAGAGCCCCCACCGCGTCGGCGTGTTCATCTCGGGTCGCTGCTGCTTGAACCCGTGCGTGAGCGCCATCGAGAACTGCTGCGCGTCGGAATTGCCGAGCATGTCCCACTGCCAGACGACACAGCCCATTCGGGCCAGCTGCACGCACAGCGATTGGAACCGGCTCCGGCCGCCGTTTTCAAACCGCTCCTCGCCGGCGGCGATCTCCGCGCGGACCTTCTCAGCGGTCTGCTCCGAGAGCCGGGCATCCTTCCAGTGACCATGCGCAAAGAGCACACCGGGCACCTTCCCGTGCGGGTTCACAGGACGG
>JAPLNQ010000185.1 GCA_026401075.1 Planctomycetia bacterium | reverse complement strand
CCGTCGGTATCGGTGAACCGCACGACGACGGTGCGATCGGCATCGAGCGACGCGATGTGGCCGACAATGGTGCGGCCCGCGGCCGATGCCGCCCCGCCCGCCTCAGACGTGTCGGTCGTGTCGGTGGCTGGTAGCGTGGCCAGCACCACCTCGGCAGCCGAGCCACCGCCCGCAACCGCTACCATCGTCGCGGCGGAGAGCGGCTTCGTGGCGGTGCAGGCGATCTCCACCGCCGAGCCGCGGGGAATCTGCACGACCCGTGCCGGCGGCGATTCCCGCCCACCGCTCCCGAGATAGGCGGGCGGCGTGGACGTGATCAGGAGTTTTTCAAGCGCCGGCGGATCGAGCACCTCCAGGCGGAGATCGCGGAGCCGGGCGTCGCCACCGCGAATCTCCAGGTCGAGGCTGTCGTTGACCGCCTTCACCACATGGCCAAACGCCTGACCGTCTGTCGTCGCGCCGCCCCGCGCCCCCATCCGATCGATCCGCCAGGTGCCGGGCAGCCCGCGGGCCGTGCGTCCGCCTGGGCCACCGGTCTGTGCCGTCCGCCACCGCAGGTCGACCAGCTCGGGCAGGCGATCGTTGGCCTGCGCGTGCACGATCACGTCGACATCACTGCCCCGTGCCACCTTCCGCACGCCGCCTGGGAAATCCTCGACCCGCAGCCGCACCTGCCGCGGCCAGGGCTCGTCGCCGAGCAGCGGCAGACGGCGCACCCACAGCCCCGCAATGGCGGGCTTTGCAAACGCCAGCCCGGCGATGCTCGCCGCGGCGATGACCGCCGCGAAGGCCAGCATCGCCAGCCGTCGCCGCCGGAAGATCCGCTCGGGCCGGACCTGCCCAAGATGGGCGGCCGCTTCGGCGGCTGTACGGGCCAGGAGCGCCGGATTGACATCCACCTCAGGCTGATCGGCCAGTTCGATCGTCGTCGACAGGCTGTCGCGAAAAGACGGATGGGAACGTTCCACGACGACCGCCAGACTCGTATCGCCAAGATCCGCGGACAGCCGCCCGAGCAACTTTCGATAGAGGAGGATGGCAAGCCCGACCGCGGCCGCGGCCAGCAGCACCCCGCGCGCCCATCGGGGCGGCTCCACGCACCAGTCGAGCGCGAGCGACACCCAGAAAAAGCCCACGGCCGCGAGAACGAGCCAGGCCAGCGATTCCAACCAGACCCAGCCGCGGGTCTGCCGGCGCAGGGTCGCGAGCATCGCTCGCAAGCTCGCCACGTCGGCGGCGGCCTGCCGGCCTTCGGAAGCAGGGACCGACGACGGTGGATCGATGACGAGCGACACGACAGGTTCTCGGCGATGACGGAACAATGAAGGGATGTCGGGGTGGTGGAACAACCGAATGGTCAGGCGAGTTTCACAAGCCGGCGCAGAATCCATTCGCAGCAGAGCAGCGCTGTGCCCAGCGCCAGCAGGATGCCGTTGAGCCGTCGCTTGAACGCGCCGTCGGGTGATCCCGTCTCGTATTCGCGACGCGACCGATCCTGGATGCCGGCGGCCAGCGACTGCGAGTCGGCGGGAGTCCATGGCTTCGCGGCGAGGAAGTGGGCAGTGCCGCCCGAGAGCGTGGCCATCTGCTCGAGCACGCCGCGGTCGAGCCGCGGTCGCTCGAGTTCGCGATCCGGCAGACGTGCCTGGATGCGACGCGACACCTTCTCCCCACGTGCGCCGGGCAGATCGACGTCGATGCGCCACGATCCATCGCGGCTGGCGACAAAAGCGCCCTGGAGCACGCCGGTCCGGTCGCGTTCGGCCACGAGCGGCACCCGCAGCACCGCCCCATCCGGCGCCACGACGCGGCAGTCGGCAGGCACGGCCGACTCCCCTTCCGGCAGGACCAGGCGAACCACCACATTGGAGCCCACGGCAAACCGATCCCTGTCCACGAGCAGCCTGGCCCGGCGCGATCCCCGCAGGAGCCGGCCCTGCGAGACATGTCTGACCAACTGCGTGGCAAACCGTTCGTGCAGGCTGTCGTCGAGCGACCGCAGCCGCCACATCTCACCACTGCCCATGAAGAAGACGTTGCCCGAACCGTAGAACTGGCCGGCAAAGTAGATGGGATTGGAGTCGGCCGTGGCCGCCACCCGAGGGCGGGCGATCCGCGTGTAGACCGTGGCACCGGGCTTCGGCCCCGCCGAATCGAAGCAGGAAAACACCCCCGGAAACTCGCTCCAGACGGTCTGGCTGGCGATGCGGCTGGAGGCCAACCAGAGAAACTCGGCATCGAGGCCGTCGCGTGAAAACACGAGCGGCATCGGCTCCGCCCGCCCTGCGGAATCGTCACCGGTCAGCCGACCCGACCGCCGCAGCTCCACCGGATGGAGGTTGCGAATCAACGTGGTCTGCGAGTCGGCGATCCATGCATCCATGAAGATGCCTCCCGCCACGAAGACCAGCCCACCCGACTCCCGCGACACCCACCGTTCGAGGCGGGCCTGCGCCGACGCGTCGAGCAGCCGCCAGTCGTAGTCGAAGGCCACCACCACGTCATATTCCGCCAAGTCCTCGGCGGTGGGCGGAAACGCCGGCAGGATCCGGCGGGCGTCCTGCGAGCCGCCCTTGCCGGCGGTGCCGAGCAGCACATCCACGGCGACGCTCTTGTCGCGTTCGAGGACGTTCCGCATGAACTGGTATTCGCGGCTCGGGCCACCGGCCATGAGCAGCACCTGCGTGACGCGGTCGACCACCTCGACCTCGGCCACCTGACGGTCATCGGCGGGCGTGCGATCGGCGGCGGGCGGAATCACTCGCACGGCCAGATCGCGGCGGCCCGGCGCCTCCAGTCCGAGCACGTCGAACCTCACCGCGACGAGTTCGCCGCCGGCGCCGAGCACTGCCTCCGTGGTGTCGATCACGCGGCCCGTTGCCGCAGCGGCCTGCGGCTCGCCCCCCGCGGCGTCGCTGGCCGCCACTTCGGAAAGCTCCACGCGGACCGTCTGACCAGCCAGCCCCTGCGCCTGCAGATATGCGGTGACGGCGAATCGATCGCCCGGAAACACGCGGGCCGGCACGAGCACGTCGGCAACCCGCACATTCGTCGGCAGACGGTCCGATCCGATCCCCAGCGTGTGCACGGGCACGCCCGCCTTGCCGAGGGCCGTCACCGCCGCTACCGGATCGACGCCGGCGTTGTTGGCGCCATCGGTCAGCACGATCACGCCGGCCAGCACACCAGGAGGCTCCTGGTCGAGCACGCGGGCCAACGCCTCCCCCAGACGGGTCTCGTAGCCGCGAGCCGTGAGCCGCGCGGGCCAGTCGCTGTCGGCCGGCGTGTCGGCAGCTGAAGCAGGCGCTGAATCAGGCGGCGAAGCAGGCGCTGGATCAGGCGGCGAAGCAGGCGCTGGCTCGGGCGCATGCGCATTGGCCTCCGTCGGCAGCACGGCCAGCGATTCGGCGTCGGCATCGAACCGCCACACCGACACCTCGTGCCGCGGAGCGAGTGCCGCGAGCAGCCCTCCTTCTCGCAGCACCTCCACCGCCCGCTGCGACCGCGTGTCGGCCTGCTCGTCAACGACAGGTTCCGACTGCGTGCGGTCGGCCGGCTCGGCCGCGTTGCCGGCCTGACTGTCGGCAGACGGCTCATCGCGCAGCGTCATGCTGGCACTGGAATCGACGAGCACGGCCACCCGCGATGGAAAGACGATCTCATGTTCGGCCGTCCGCTCGAAATCGAGATAGGCAGCCGCGACCGCCGCCAGCGCCCCCAGCCGCAAGGCTGCGAGCACCAGGCCCACGCCGCGGGGCAATTCGGCCGCATCGCGGCGATACATCCAGAGCACGAACAGCCCGATGGCCGCCAGCGCCAGCACGAGCGCGGGCATCTGCCACCACTGCGAAAACCCGTCGATCAGCCCGCTTGTGATGCGGTGCTGCACCTGCTCGGAGGAGGCGAACAGACACGGCGACGACGGCAGCGGCAGCAGCACGGTGGAAGTGAATGGAGTCATGGGGGAATAGGCCGCGGGCCCGTCAGGCGGCTGATTTTCGGCGGGACGCGGGATGGTAGCTGGCCGAAAACGCCACCAGTTGTTCAATGATGAGCACTGCCGCCAGCAGGTGCAGCAACGGCTTGGCCAGAGGGACGCCGGCCATCGTGCTGGTGTCGGGCTGGAGTGACTCGGCCCGGTCGTATTTGAACGCCACGCCAGTCAACGTGCGATCGAGTCGTTCACGCCCGATGCGTTCTAACTGGCCTTCCTCGGCGGCGACGTTCACGGCGTAGATCCGCTCGCGTTCAGTGCCGTCGAGCCGTCGCCAGCGAGCCACATAGCCTCCCGCAGTGGTGGTCTTGGGCAGCGTGGCCTCGAGCACGCCCGCGGCAGATGCGACCGCCGTCTGGTGCACGAGCGTTCCGTCGGGTGGCACGGCCAGGTCGACCTCGATCTCGTCGGCCGCCGCCTCGAGCCGCACGACGACGGGGTCGCCCACCTCCAACGACTCCGCCCGCCGCCTGCTGCGGGCCAGATGGCTCTCCAGTTCCAGCATCACCACCACCCAGCTCGGATTGCCCCGGGCCCAATTGTTCCACGTGGGCGAAGCGGTCGAAAGCACCGCCACGACCATGCCGTCGCCATACGGTCGCTCGACTACGAGCGGACCGCCGGTGCGCAGCGAGAGCAGCCGGCGCAGGCCGCCGGTGGCCGACGGCTCGAAGCCGCGTTCCACCGCCATCGACCGTTCAATCCGCACCGCGTCGAGCAGCGGATTCCGCTGGCCGGAGAGCACCGTAACGACGGGGTGCTCCTCGACGACGACGTCAGGCGCGGCAGCGGCCCCCGCGGCGGCATCGGGCAGCAGATCGACCGGCCCCGCCAGTGGCACCGGGAAGAGTCCCTCGCCGCCGCGATAGAGCGAGCGGTTGACCATCTCGGCCTTCGTCCGTGGACCGGTAAAAAACACCACGCCCCCACCGCCTCGGACGAAGGCTTCGAGTGCCGCGATCTCCGGGGCGTCGAACCGCTCCACGTCGAGCAGCCAGATGCAGGCAAACGACGAGAGGTCGAGCGTGGCGAGGCTTCGCGGCGGCTCGATCCGCGGCCGCAGGCCCGTGGGCGCACCCGCGCCAGGCGCGAGCGCCGTGGCCACGTAGAAGGCATCGCCGACGCGGCTGCCCCCCGTGGGGTCGCCATCAATCAGCAACACATCGACCCGGTCGACCACATCGACCGCCATCGTCCGCGCATTGTCGGCGACCACCGCATCGGCCCCGATCCGCGCCTCGACCAGATGCGGGCCGGTCGTGGTGAACCGCGCGTCGAACCGCTGCGTGGCCACACCGCCGGCTGGAATTTCGCCGATCCGCACGCCTGGCCGGCCGAGGGCATCCTCGCGAAGCTCGACGGCCACGTCGCGGACCGGCCGATCGGAGTTGTTGCGAACGGCCACCTCGAGGGGCACGAGCACCCCCGTGGCGGGCACGCCACCGGCCATCTCCAGCCGTTCCACCGTCAGGTTGCCTGGCTGCCGTCCATCTCCACCTTCGCCGGCGCAGTCGACGAGCCTGACGTCGCAGCCGGCATCCGACAGCTGCCGCAACAGCGTCGCCGTCTCGTCGGCATCCTTCCAGTCCTTGAAGCGGAAGTCGCTGACCAGCCAGACCACGTTGGCGGCCCCTGTGCCGCCGTCGAGCAGTGCCGACGCGGCAGCCAATGCAGTTCGGGGGCCGGCAGCGGTCGCGGAGGGAGCCCGGCCCGCCAGTTCGTCCCGCACCTCCTGCACCAGCCGCGGAGTCACGGCTTGAAGACGGATGTCGAACGCCGCAGTGTCGGCCTGCGGTCCTGCTTGCGTGCGTCGCTCCTGCTCGAGCCGGCTCGTGTCGAATGCCGAAAAGCGTCCGATCGCCACCTCCTGCTGCCCCGGTGCGGCGGCCAGTTCGGTGCAGATTCGTTCCACGACAAGGCGGCCGCGGTCGAAGCAGCTCGAATCTCCGATGCGGCCGTCCGCCGACAGGTCGCCCATCGAATAACTGTCGTCGAGCAGCACGACATGGGCCGTCCGCGCGCCGCCGAGCATCCGGCCCAGCGCTGTCTTCCACCGCGGCTGTGCCAGGGCCAGCACGATTCCCAGCACGGCCGCCACTCGCAAGAGCAGCAGCAGGATCTGCTTGAGCAGCACCCGCGTGCGATACTTCCGCTGGCTCGCCACCAGGAATTCCATCGCCGCCCACGGCACCTTGCGATGCCGCAGCAGGTTGATGAGGTGGATGATGACCGGTGCCGCGGCGAACGGCAGGCCCCACCAGAGGAGCGGCAGAAAATCGAATGTCGGCATGGCCGGCTTTTCCTTTTCGACAGCTCTTCTAGACAGCCATGCTGGCGCGGCGTGCGAGAAGCTTCACGAGCGCCGCGTCGACCGGTTCGCCGGTGCGAATGAGGGAGTAGTCGCACCGCACCGCCGCGGCGCGGGTGCGGACATCGGTGAGAAACTTGCCCACCGCCGCCAGGTAGCCCTCCCGGAGGCTGCGCGGATTGCAGGCGATGGAGTCGGGGAGTTCCAGCCCCTCGAACCGGGTCGGTCCCTCGAACGGGAAGTCGAGTTCATCGTCGTCCATCACGTGCAGCAACACGAGATCATGGCCGCGTTTCCGCAGCAGTTGCATGCCCTGGAACACGCCTTCGCGATCGCCGAGCAGATCGGAGATCACCATCACCAGGCCCCGCCTCGGCAGCGTCTCGGCAAGCGACCTGAGCACCGGCAGGAAGGCGGTCTGGCGAGCGGCCCGGGGTGTTTCAAGCACCTCCACCACGCTCGCGAGGTGCGATCGCTTCGTCCGCGGCGGCACGCTCGCCCTGACCTTGTCGTCGAACACGCAGCAGCCCACGGCATCGCCGTGCGAGAGCGCCAGCCAGGCAAGGCTGGCCGCGAGCGTGGCGGCGTAGTCATACTTGTCGAGCGGCCCCGACCCGTAGTTCATGCTGGCCGAACCGTCGACCAACAGCGTGACCCGCACGTTGGTCTCCTCCTCGAACTCCTTCACGTAGAGGCGGTCCTGCCGGCCCCAGACCTTCCAGTCGACGCGCCGCAGATCGTCGCCACGGACATACTCCCGGTGCTGCAAAAACTCCACCGACTGTCCCTTGTAGGGGCTCTTGTGGAGACCGGCGAGCACACCCTCGACGACGGCCCGGGCGCGCAGCTCCAGCCGCGCGATGCGGGCGATCGCCTCAGGATGCAAATATCGTCTGGAACCGGGCGTCACGGGTGAGCTCGTCCTCTCTAGCAGGAGTCGTCTCGATGATCCGCTGAATGATGCCGTCCGGGGTCACGCCCTCGCTCTCGGCCGCGAAGCCGACGACGATCCGGTGCCGCAGCACCGGGCTGGCGAGCGCCTGGATGTCTTCCACGCCCACATGGCTGCGGCCCTGCAGGATCGCGCGGGCCTTGGCGCCGATGATCAGAAACTGCACGGCCCGCGGGCCCGCGCCCCAGGAGAGCTGATCGCTGACGAAGTCGGGGGTGCCCTTTTCACCAGCCCGCGTCTGACGCACGATCGCCAACGCATACCGCACGAGGTGGTCGCTCACGGGCACGCCGCGCACGGCCTGCTGCAGACCGAGGATGTCGGCGGCCGACAGCACGGGCTCCGCATCTTCCGACGCCAGGCCCGTCGTCCGTCGGGCGATCTCGAATTCCTCGCTGAACGTCGGGTAGCGGACGAACACCTTGAACATGAACCGATCCTGCTGCGCCTCCGGCAGCGGGTAGGTGCCTTCCTGCTCGATCGGGTTCTGCGTGGCGAGCACGAAGAACGGATCGACCAGACGGTGCCGCACGCGACCGACGCTCACCTGTCGTTCCTGCATCGCCTCCAAGAGCGCCGCCTGGGTCTTCGGCGGCGTGCGGTTGATCTCGTCGGCGAGCACCACGTTGGCAAACAGCGGCCCTTCGAGAAACCGCAGCTGCCGCGTGCCTGTCGCCCTGTCCTCCTCGAGCACGTCGGTGCCGAGGATGTCGGCCGGCATCAGGTCGGGGGTGAACTGAATCCGGCTGAAGGAGAGGTCGAGGCTCTTGGCCAGCGTGCTGACGAGGAGCGTCTTGGCGAGGCCCGGCACACCCTCGAGCAGACAGTGGCCGCGGCTGAACAGGCAGATCAGCAGTTCCTCGATCACCTGACTCTGGCCGACGATCACCCGTGCGAGCTGGGCGAGGATGCGATCGTGCGCCTCGTGCAGGCGGTCGATGGCGGAAGGGTCGAGGGGCACCTGCGTCATGATGATCTCCGGGCGAAACCTGCGGGGCGTGTCTGCGGAATGAAAAACGGTCGGTGACGGCGAGTCCGCCCAGCGTTGGTAATCAGCGTTGGTAAATGGGGAGCGTACCGCGGTCCAGCTGCAGCATGGTGAGGTTTGTGGCCGTCGTGTAAACGGGGCCGATGTAACCCTGCGGCCAGGAGAGGCCGTCGCGGTCGTTCTGCGCCTCCGACACGAGCCGTTCCTCGATTTGCTTGCGGTAGGTCTCCCACTTCTTCCCCCCCTCGCGATACATCACCTGCGCATAGTAGAAGTGGGCGTAGTGCCAGTGGCCGAAGCCGTTGTTGGCGATGTTGCCGAGGTGCTTTTCCGCATAGTCGAGCATCCGGGGCACGTGCGTGTCATCGTATTCGCCGGCGTTGAACAGGCAGGCGATGGCCGCCGCGGAGATGGCCGGCCGGCCGCCGCCCCCCTTGGAGCTATACTGCACGCCGCCGTCTGGCATGGTGCACTTGTGGATGTAGGCGATCGCCTTGTCGATGATCTCGCGCGGCACGGAGATGCCCGCATTGCGGCAGCCGCGCAGCCCCTGCACCTGCGTGATCGTGGTCGACCCCTCGTCGAAGTTGTTGCCGTCCTTCGCGCTCACATAGCCCCAGCCCCCGTCGGAGGTCTGGGCACGGCCGGAAAATTCCACCGCCTTGTCGAGCACCCGCACGAGTTCCTCGCGGCGGCGTTCGTCCTCTTCCTCCCCGAGCACCTGCGAGAGGAAGAGCATCGAGAAGCCGTGGCCGTAGGTGTAGCGATCGTCCCCCTTCGGGTCGCCGATCAGGCCGTTGGGGCGGGCGCGGCTGACGAGATAGTCGACCGCCTGACGGACCGCCTCGGCATACTTTCCCTGCGTGGTCGTCGAGCCTTCCATGAGCAGCGCCGTGCCCGCCAGCGCCGTCATGGCCGTTGGGTAGCGGCCCTCGTTGGCCGCCCAACTGCCCCGACGCGACTGCTTGTGGGCGAGCCAGTCGAGCCCCTTGGCGATCACGAGGTCGACCTTTTCCTCCGACGGCGGCGCCGCCACCAGCGGGTGGGGCACGACGACGAGCAGCGTCACGAGGATGGCAGCAAGCGTGCGGAGCGTTCGTGGCATGGGGGAGAACCGTGGGCTTTCAGACTCAGAAGGGGAGCGGAATCGTCAGGGCCTTCTTGATCCAGAATTCGATTTCCACCAGGGGATCCGTCGCGGCTGACGACCGCGTCGCGGAAGCCTGGTACGGCGGCCGCGGGGCGGTCGGGGCCCCGGTGAACTCCAGCTGCAGATCAGGGGCATCCCGCCTGGTCTGCGAGAGGGCGATCGTGTGGGTGGCGGGGTCGCCGCTGATGCCACAGCCGACCACCATCATATCCGGCCGCGTCGCGGAGCGGCCGTTGAAGCGGTCGTCGGCATACACGGCCTGGCCCGTTCGCTTGTCGATGCAGAGCACGCTGAGCCGCTGGCGGTCGGGCTCGCGGACGGCCTGAATCGATCGGGCGAACAGCAACACCGGCAGTTGCGAGCCGTTCTGGCTTTGCAACGAGTGCCTGAGGATCGTCGCCGGCACCGGCCAGAGCATGTCGCCACTCGAGCCGTCGACCGCCCACAACGATCCGGTGACGATCTGTGGCATCTCCCTTCCCGGCATGCCGGGAAGGGGACCGACGACACCGATCCGCTCCAACTGCCTCTGCTCCTCAGCCGTTTCAGCGCGGCCCACAAGCACGAGATACCTGCCGCCCCACGAAAGCGCGGTGAGGTGCTCGAGCCCCGCAGGCATGTCGGTCAACCGCGTGCGAAACACCACCTTCGTCTGGTCGATGTCGACCACGCTCAAGTCTCCGGATGGCTCCACGACCGCCAGTCGTCCATCGCCAGCGGTGGAGGCCCGCGACTCGCCGGGATACTCGCCGAGCGGATCAGTCTGGCCGGCCACGGGATCGAAACGGTCGAGCCGCACCCGACGAGCCCCACCGGCCGAGGCCGCCCGCCCGCCCGTCGCATCGGCGGGCCGCTCGCTCGGCTGCACCAAGACGATGTGGCGGCCGCTGCTGAGCAGCCGCCGTTCGCTGGCAGGCAGGTCGAGCGTGCGCACGATCCTGCCGTCGGCCATCGCGAGCACGACCGCGCCGCGACCATCGGCCGGACAGACACAGAGGAAATCATCGTCGCCGATCAGTTCGCCGGCGGCGGGCAGTCGCTGGTGCTCCCAGAGCAGCCGACCGGTGATCGGATCGTGAACCTTCAGCACGCCGTCGGCCATGATCGCCACGCCCGTGCACCGTGCGACCCAGCCCGTTGCGTTGCCTCGCCGGCCGCTCTCGTCCGCGTTTCGTGGTTCGGAGACGCGGGCCCCCAGCGCGATGTTGCCGAGGCGGGCGGTCCTGCTGCCACCGATGCTCATGACAAACCCGACGGCCCGCGCCTCGCCCGTCGGATCAGACTTGTCGGGAAGCAGCCAGAGCGGGCGGTTCCTCCCGCTTTCCTGCCCTGCCCCCGCCATTTCGAAGGCCGCGACTCCTGCGCCGCCGCGGATGAACACGACCCGGCCGAGGACCGTGGCCTCGTCCATTCCACCAGGCTGAAACATCGGCATCAGCCGCGCGGCATCGGGCCGCGACTTGACCGCGAATGGATCGCCGATCGTCCTGCCATATCCATCGGTGGCCATGATTCCAGACTGCTGATGCTGATCAAACGCGAGTTCGAGGCCGGGCAGGAACGAATCGGCACTGGCCGTCACAGGGATGTTCATCAGTCTCGACCGCACGAACCGCAGTTCATCCGCCTGCCGCTGTTCGAGGCCGCTACTGCGGGCTGCCGCCCCGCGTCGCTGGACGATCCTCCCCATCGGCCATGCGTCGCCCTCTCCGCCAGCCTGCGGAGCTGCGCCAACCTGCGGAGCTGCGCCAGCGAACCGGCTCTTGATGCCGGCGAGCGTCGCGACGGCGCGCTCACGATCGGCGGCCTGACCGACGCGGGCAAGCTCGAGGAGCACGAAGTCGCGTTCGACAACCAGTCCGCGGCTTTCGTCGCCCGACGCGTTGGCCTCGATCGTTTCGGCCAGCGCCTCGGCCAAGTGCCGACGGGCTTCAAGGGCACGTTCGTGTCTGCCGAACCGTTCGATAAACGCTCGGAGTCGCGGCACACGCTCGGCTGCGGGACCTGCGGGACCTGCGGCGGCCAGCGCCGCGGCCGAGTCCCGCGCGGCAAACGCATCGAGTTCAGCCCGTAGCGGAGGTTCCGCCTTCGCGAACAGTTCGGCGAGCCGCCCCTGAATCCAACGTGCCGGAGCCACGGCCAGGTGAGGCTCGATGCCGTCGACAACCAGACCTTCCCCGGCCAAGCCGTCGGCGGCGGCAAGCGGCTCGACCGGCTGTCCATTCTCGAGGGTCGGGCCCGCTGCGGCTGTGTCGGCTTGTGCCAGCAACTCCTGCATGGCCTCCCAGGCCTGAGGCAGATCGCCGGAGCGAAGGAATCCATCGACGGTGGCCCGCAAGGCGACGATGGCCGTCGCGGGAGAACCGCTCAAGGCCACGGCCTCGCGCCACAGCGGCGACGCCTGGGCGAAGTCGCGCTGCAGCGCAAACAACAGCGCGGCGGCCACGACACTGGCGGGCACGCGGCTCGGCTGCAATGCATGGGCCTCCCGCACCGCCGCGATGCCTTTCACGATCCGGCCCTGATCGAGGTCCAACTGGCCACGCCACAAGAGCGCCCACGCGTCATGGGCATCGGTCTCGAGCGCCGTTTCGATCCGTGAGTCGAGAGCTGCCGACTGATGGAACACGTCGAGTGAGTCGCCCCCCTGGGAGATCACCTCGCCGCGATAGGCCAGCAGGTTGCCAGGCACCGCGTTGCCGCGGGCGGCCGAACGGCTGGCGATGCGACCATCGGCCAGATCGAGTTCCAGCACCTCAGGCGTATCGAGCGGCATGTAGAGCCTGTTCGCCGTGAGAATGCCACGCCCGCTGGGGCTGCCATGATCGGCCCCCAAAGGCCGCTGCCAGACTGGGCGACCGTTCGTCATGTCGAGGGCCTCCACGCCCCGTCGGCCGACGACGATGGCCCGGCCGTCGACAACCCCGGCCACGTAGAGCCGATCCTTGCGCGGGAGCCGCCAGACGGTCGTGCCCCGCCGCAGGTCAAGACAGTGAAGATCCTGCGACTCTCCAGGCGTCAGCAGCACGCGACCGCCCGACACGATCGGCGTGGAATCGATCCAGCGGCTCACGCGTTGCTCGCGGCCGCCATCCCCACCGAACCCCGGCCCCACAAGCCCATTGCGCTGCACGCGAATCCCGTTGGGGAGCACCGCCACGCCCGCCTGACGCGGCTGCGGATATTCGTTTGCCCAGAGCAGCGTGCGGGTGGCGAGGTCGACGGCAACCACGGCACCGGCGCCAGTCGGGCAAACGAGCACCCCTTCGGAGAGCGCTGGCGACAGACCGGCGAGCCGCCGGGCGTGGCTGTCGCGACTGTCGATCGCCCGCTCCTCGTCGACCTCGGCGAACGGCTGCGACCACTCCAGCCGACCGGTGTCGGCATCGAGCACGTCGAGCCGGATCTCCCCCTTCTCCTCGACGAGCACGAGCAACTGCTCGCCCACGGGCAATGGAGCGCCGAGATACCAGGCGGTTGTGGTCGCGGCCACAGCGTTTCCATCGCCGGCACCGCCGCGGGCGGGAAGCCGCCATCGCAAGGCCCCACGGTCGGCAACGTCGTAGGCAGCAAGTGCATTGCCCCCCCTCCATCCGCCGCTTCCATGCAGGCCTCCGCCCGGCATCGCCGGGCGAAAGTTCATGCCCCCGGCCTGTGGCGGCGAGACGGCGTCGGGGTGGCTCTCGACCACGAATACCAGCCGACCATCGCTCGCCATGATCCCGCTGGTGGCATCCTCGAAGACGCTGTTGAACGAGCCGCCCGCGTCGGCATCGCCCCCCTCGGCGGCGGCATCGCCGCTGGCCCCGGCGGCCTGCAGTGGCGCGGCACCAGAACCGGCCTGCAGCCAGACCCGCTTCCCGGTCTCGAAGTCGACTGCCAACAGTCCCATCGTGGTGTGCGCCAGGATCATGCCGTTCACTGCCAGGGGCGCGCCGGCGGGCAGAACGGCGATCTCCTGATCAACGCGGAGTCGCCGCTGGGCATCGAGCAGTCGAGATTCCTCAGGGTGGCGTGCCAATGGCACGCGATACCGCGGCGCCAGCAGCGGACACGATGCCGCCGTGACCCCATTGCGGGCAGGATCGCCGCGGTGCATCGCCCAGTCGCCGGCATGGCGGCCGGGCCTGCTCTTCGGCTCGCCAACGAGCGCCGTCAGCCAGGCGAGGCCGCCGCCGGCGGGAAACGACACCGTGACATCCTTGCCGGCGATGCGCACCACGGTCCTGCCGCTGACGCGTGCCTGTTCGACGATGGCGGCCGCTGCGGCGCGGTCTCCTGCCCGCAGCCATGCGATGGCCCGCATGATCGAGAGCGTGGGCTCGAAGGTGGCGACCCCATCGACCGACGCGAGCCGATCAAGCCAGGCAGCCGCTGCCAGGGGTTGGTTCGCCTCGAGCGACTCGATCGCGGCCAGCAGCGTGGCTCGGTATCCCGCTGGCGTGTGAAACCAGCGTCTGGCGACGGCCACGATCCCCGCCGTGTCGTTGGCGGCGATGGCCTGTTCGAGCATCCGGTCCGCACGAGCGCGGAACTGCAGTTCGTAGGCCTCCCGGCCCGGTTTGTCGAGTGTGCCGATGAGCCGACTCGTCTCGGACTTGATGCTCTGCCACGTTCGCTGCTGTCGATCCGCACGAAAGAAGCAGTCCTTGTCGGCGGCAAGAATCTCATCGAACAACGTCGCTGCGTCGCTCCAGCGTTGGTCGGCGACGAGCCGAAGGCCGCGGTCCAATTGCCGCTCGCGAAGCCGGTCGCTGGGGAAACCGATCCCCCCTTCGCCCTCTCCTTCATCCGCTGCTGGAGCACCACCCTCCGCAGCATCGTCGGCGGGATCCACATCCGCGGTGTCGCTCGCGTCGGCTGCCCTGCCCACACGCCAGGCTCCGACGAACAAGCCTCCGACGACCAAGCCACCGACGAAAGAGCCACCCACCACCAGACCGCCCCCCAACAGGACAGCGGCCCATGGGTGGGCGAGTGCCGACCAAACCCCGCGTCGCTTTTTCGGGAGCATCAGGCGGGCCCCAATGAGGAGACGATCCACGATTCAGTGCCACCTTCCAGTGCCACCGTTTGGCGGCTGGAGACGCCGACCAGCCTGCGTTACGGGCCGACCACCGTCGCTGCCAGCATCGTATCACAGGCAGCGAATTCGGCTGGAGAACCGGCTTTGGGAGGGCTAAAAACACCGCAAAAAGCCTGTCCCAGCCGGGAAAAAGCCGTGAAACAGCGATTTCGCGGCCGGAAACCATATTTTTGGGTTGCATTTTCATTCCCAGAGTCTCTAATCGGCCTCGCTTGCGGCACTTGGTGCCGGGCTCCGGTTCGCGGTGGGGAACTACCGCACACAATTTTTTGGCTTTTGGAGGTATGGCGATGGCGAAGAAGTCGGGTAGTAAGCCGATGACGAAGACCGAGATCATGCGGAGCATCTCCGAGACGACCGGTCTGCAGAAGAAGGACGTGGGCGCGGCGATGGAGGCCCTCACGGACGAAATTCAAAAGTCCCTCAAGGGCCAGGGTATCGGGGTGTTTTCCATCCCCGGCCTGGTGAAGATCGAGCGCCGCAAGGTGCCCGCTCGCCCGGCTCAGAAGGGCGTCAAGAATCCCTTCACTGGCGAACTGCAGGATCGGCCCGCAAAGCCGGCCAGCGTGAAGGTTCGCGTGCGTGCGCTGAAGAACCTGAAGGCCATGGTGAGCTAAGGACATGGTGAGCTGAGTTCAGCTCGACTCACCTGAGTCTCGCTCTGCGGCACCTAGCCGCACGACAAAACGACGGGCGGTGCCGCAATGGCACCGCCCGTTTTTTGTTGTCCAGCGTATTGTGCCCTGGGATGTTGGCGGCGCCCCCGCCCCCCAGTCACCATCACGTGCACGCCTTCTTCGTAGTACCAGTGGAAGTACGACCGCACCTCCGACATGAGTGTTCCGGCCTCCGTTCGATAGCGCTGCAGGTCGCGCTGGCGGGTCGGACCGACGTTCAAGAAGCCGAGTTTGGCCTCCGACACGCTGATGCCAAATTCACGGCAGACCTGAAGCAGCGCGGGCTCCAGGGCATTGAAGTCGAGCAGTCGCGTGGTGGCCGACGCCGGTCCGTCCATGTCGAAAAAGGATTCGTACGTGGCGAGACCTCCGTCGCCGACGGCCATGCCGAGAAACCTGCGGAAGCCATCCTGGCGAGCAGCCCGTATCAGCGGCTGCAGGGGTTCTTCCGCGAAGTCATACGATCGCCAATATTCGAACAGCGACACGACCATCTCGAACGGCTCGCGGACAACGCCGATGATCCGCGTCGCGCACGGCTTTTCGTTCGAGGTCGACGCACGCAGGCCCGCAGGGAAGCAGCGGGCCAGCATGCGAGACAGTTTGACGCAGGCCCGCGTGATCCGGTGGCGTGAGGCGAGGGACGGGTCGCGTCTCGGCGGCACCAGCCCCAACTTTTCCAGCGAGTCGCGGAGAGGGTGCGGCTCCACCAGCCGCGCGTCGGGGAACACTTCCCGGAACCAACGCGTGAGGGAATGGCCGGCTGTCTTGGGGTAATGCGCAAACCCAATGTCCATCGCCTGGCTATAGAGCATGTCGTCACCTGATTCGAGGAGGCCTGCGGATGTCTTGGAAAGGGCGAGGTTCCGTGGGCCTTCGCGACGAGCCTTACCCCCTCTCCTCCACCCCACAACGGATATCGGTCGCTCCCCGCGTCCAACTTGCAAAAATATGCCGATCACGCAATGTGCGGGGCCTCGGCACAAACGACTGCGAAGGCAAGCAATCCGGTCTCCGATCACGTTGTCCAAGCTGGTCAAAGCACCTCCTGGCATCGTGTCGGCCACATGTCGGTCGGCATGAACCTCGAAAACGTCGTCGACTGGTCTCCAGCCTGGACCTTCACCGATGCGTTTCAGGCATCGCGGCCCTGGATTTCCCAGGCCTTCAACACCGCGACGTGGAACACCTCGTGGTATGCGGCCGACGCCCCTCTCTTGTCGCTCGATGCCCGCGGCAACCCCACGTCGCTGGCCACGTGGCAGAATGCCGCAGGCCAGACGATGAAGCAGGTGGCCGGCACCCTGATGTTTCGCAGCCTTGGGGGTGGCTATCCCGGGGGCGTGTACCGGGCGGAGTGGGACGGCACCGGCACGGTGGTCTTCGGGCTCGATGCGGTGACGATCGCCAGCGGTAGAACCTCAACCGGCCGCAACTACGCCGACCTGCAGGTCACTCCCAGCGACAACGGGATCTATCTGCGGATCGATGCCACCAGCCCCACCGATCCGGTGCGGGACTTCCACGTCTGGATGCCCGACTGGCAGGGGCAGCATTTCGCGGGCCAGCGGTGGCAGCCGGGCGATTCGTTCTCGCCGTTTCATCCGCTCTTCCTGCAGCGGCTAGCGCCCTTCCATACGATCCGCTTCATGGGCATGCAGGAGACCAACACTTCCGGCATCCGCACCTGGGCAGACCGCCGCGATGCTCTCGACATCCGCCAGGGGTCGGGCTCCGGCGGCACGCCGAGCGAGCCCATCGTCAACGGTATGTCGGTCGAATACATGGTGCAACTCGCCAACGATCTCAACGCCAATCCGTGGTTCAATATGCCGCACATGGCCGACGACGACTTCGTGCGAAACTTCGCGACCTACGTCCGCGACCACCTGAAGCCGGGGCTCACGGCCTACGTCGAGTGGTCGAACGAGATCTGGAACTTCGGCTGGGGCTTCGAGGCCTCGCAGTGGGTGTCGGAACAGACGAAACTGCCGGCCAACGCTGGGCTCGACAACTGGCAGGTCGCCGGCCACGAGGCCAAACGTGATCTCGACATCTGGTCCAACGTGTTCGCTGGGCAGAACAGCCGGCGGGCTACACATCGGCCACGACGGTCGATCGGGTGATCGCCGACACACGAGCCAACGTCGGCACCTCGCTCGAGTGGGTCGGCAACCATGCACGGCTGGCCCGGGAGTGGCAGGCCCGCCTGGGAAGGCCTGTCCAGCTGGTCGCCTACGAGGGCGGGCACCACCTCGACGGCCGCAGCGGCCCTTATCAAGACGCCTTCCATGCGGCGACCAATGACCCACGGATGGGCGACATCTATCGCGACTACCTCCGTGGCCTCGATGCAGCAGGCATGAATCTCTACGTCGATTTCCAGTTCACAGGCGGGCCCGGCGCCGCGCCGTGGGGCGACTTTGCGAAGCTGCATCGCATGGACGAACCGTTGGCGACGGCCTATCGCTACAATGCGGTTGCATCCGCGGCCAATGGATCGCTCTGGAGTACGACCCCGTCGCCACTGCCGGCAGCCTGACATTCGCCCCGGGGCAGACCCGACGCACGATCACGGTGCTCGTGATCGGCGACCGCATATCGGAGGCTGACGAAACCTTTCGCATCGGCCTCGCGTCGCCTCTGAATGCGACGCTTTCGGCCACGGCGAATCGCGGCACGGGCACGATCCGCAACGACGACGGGCCGGTTCGACTGGCAGCGGCCTTCGCGTCGCTCGCTCCTTCCCCCCCACATCCACTAGCAAAAAGACCCGACGATAATGCGAGAATGAAAGACGTCTCCCCGGAAAAGAACACACGATGACAACAGCCCAGACGAACCCCCAGACGAACCCCCAAACGACAACCTCGATGACAGCCACGCCACCACACCATGACGATCGGCCTGCCGCACTCGCGATCGTCGCCCACCCTGACGACATCGAGTTCTACGCCGCCGGCACGCTCCTCCTGCTCCGCGACGCGGGCTGGGCGATCCACTAGCTCAACGTCGCCGACGGCGACTGCGGCAGCATGACGATGTCGCGGGAGGAGACCAGTCGCACCCGGGCACTCGAGGCCCGCACGGCGGCGGGCATCTTGGGCGCGGAGTTTCACGAGAGCCTCACCACCGACCTGCTGATCTTCTACGAGGAACGGCTGCTGCGGCGGGTCGCGGCGGTCGTCCGCCGGGCACGTCCCCGGATCGTGCTCACGCACTCTCCGGAGGACTACATGGAAGACCACATGAACACCGCCCGACTGGCGGTGACCGCCACCTTCGCGCGCGGGGCGCCGAATTTCGTGAGCGATCCCCCGGTTGTCCCATACGCCGACGACGTGACCGTCTACCATGCGATGCCCCACGGCCTCTGCGACGGCCTCCGCCGGCCGGTCACGCCCGACCTGTTCATCGACACGACGAGCGTGCAGGCGACGAAGCGTCGGGCCCTCGCCGCCCATGCCAGTCAGAAGGACTGGCTCGATGCCTCGCAGGGAATGGACAGCTATCTCGATTCCGGCGACGAGATGTCACGCCGGGTCGGCAGGATGTCGGGGAGGTTCGAGCACGCGGAGGGCTGGCGGCGGCACCTGCATCTCGGTTTTTCAGCCCGCGAGCAGGACCCGCTCGCCGACGTGCTCCGCGAGCACTGCCATGTCGCCAGGACCTGAGAAAAAGGTGCCAGCCACCAAAAATAGGGGAGCTGGCATCTTGCCCAGATTTGGTGGCTGGCACGAATGGCACGAAGTTAAGGCTTTAGTCGTTGGCCTGAAAGGGCTTGCATCAACTCGGCCCGTGGTTTGGTCATGAGCGGGTAGTTCTTCGGTCGTCGTTTTCGCACACGCGGTTCATGCCTGTCGGGCCGGAGTGGCAGCA
>JAPLNQ010000025.1 GCA_026401075.1 Planctomycetia bacterium | reverse complement strand
CAAGAAACCGCACGATGGCGGTTTGCGCGTCGGGTGGCGGCAGGAAGATGGGCAGGCGTTTGGTTTCGCTTATGGGATTTAGAATAGTGCGCTCGAACCGGGCCGTCTGAAGTTGGCGTTCGAGTTCGCGGCTGGACCATTTTTCGCGAATCGCCAAACGGACGTAAAACTCCCGTTCTTCGGCCATCTTTGAGCGGCTGAGGATGGCAAGGTGGTGGGTCCACGGCAATTGTCTCAGCAGTGCTGAGACAATTGGCTCGTCCCGGTAGGCGTTGTAAAACTGCCTCATTCTGAAAAGATTAGGACGGGTGAAACCCCTAAGTCCGGGCTGAGTCCGGGCAAGATAGCGGGCGAGATCGTTCACCACTTTGTCGCCCCACTCTGAGGATTCCAGCTTGCGACTGATGTGTTCACCCACTTGCCAATAGAGCGCGACCAGCTCGCTATTGACGGCCTGATACGCTCGCTGTTTAGCGGCTTGAATGAGCTGTAGCACCTCGGTGAAGGCAGTCTCCAAAGGCGCCCGCACCAATTCTCTGACCACGGGTGCGAGAATTGGTGTCAACGATGCTGACGGTTTTCTGGAAGTTTTCTTTTTCATGCGGTCGCTCCCTTCGTAATCGCATGAAGCAGCCCTTCGGTCTCCTGCTCCAGCGCGAGGATGTCGGCGCGGAGGATGATGGCCTGCTTCTGCTCGTTCAGCAGCCCAATCAGCTTCCGTTTGGCGCGGATGAAGCCGTCGATCTTCCGGTTCGCGTGGTCGAGAAACCGCACGATGGCGGTTTGTTCGTCCAGTAGCTGCTGCAGGCTTCGGTAATCCGGTGTAATGGCACTCATATCAATCGTGTCCTTCCGGTTGAAAGTTCCTGCACTATGGCCTGCTTGAAGTCGCGAGTCTTCTCCTGCCGCAGCGTCAGCTCCACCCGCTCTGGAGTAAGGATGTTCATGGCTTTATTTCCTTGACCTGCCAATGACCGCCTTTGGCTGAACCGATGGGCCAGTTCGGGTATCGTGATGGACGGGTTGCCGCGAATCAGTTCGACGATTTTCCCCGACATTTTCCCCGACATTTTCCCCGACATTTTTCCCGCGCCGGTCCGTGGGCCGCCTTCCGTCAGGTTCACGATTTCCGGGGAGAAAAGGAACTTCATCCACAACCCGGTCGCTTCATACTCGATTTCCGGCTCGGCAAAGCCTGCCTCGTGACACGCTGCCAGAATGCGCTCGATCCCACGGCCCCAGGCTTCGATTTCCCCAGCCCGAAAGAACACATTGGCGATCGTGGGATTGAAGGGCAGCGAGGAGTGTTTACCCTTCAGTTTCGCCACCGTCCAGGACGGCGGAAGCTGGCCAGGATTCCAAATCAGGAGCTTGTCGGCATACACGCTGATTTGGATCGGTGCGCCGCTGGCATAATCCTTGTGGATGATCGCGTTGAGGACCGCTTCGCGCAATGCTGCCTCTGGCACCGCAAATGTTTCCACGCGCTGGATACCGTGGTAGGTGATCGCGGCCTTCATATAT
>JAPLNQ010000033.1:394-11394 GCA_026401075.1 Planctomycetia bacterium | reverse complement strand
AGGCATCACTGCTCAGACTCGTGTCGGCAGTCCTCAGCGAGATCAGCGACGACTGGGAAACAGAAAGGTCTTACCTGAACATGAAAGCCAGATGACCCGCCTGCTCATCCCGGCATTTACAGAAGAGGGGTTGCTTTATCAAAGCCTCGATAGTGCTCGCTCGCGAGTTCCTGATTTCGAAGCGCACCCACGCAGTATTTCGGGGCACTCCCATACAGCGAAAATGAGATCAGCCCCTTGGTCGAAGAAATCATGGTCTCTTCAGTTCAATGATGGGATTTGTTGAGCCACGTTGTTCCATAGGCGAGGAACAGGGCGTTGGGGCAGTTGTCCAAGACTGGGGGTTCGATGTGATGAGTCGGGTGTAGCGATGGTGGTGGTTGAGGCTGTGATTGGGTGTTTCTGTCCAGACGCATGTTGTGGGTTCATTCACGTTGACAAACAGTGTGTGTCGTGCAACTGAGCAAAACGCAACGCCGCCCCCCGGGCGAGGATTCCTGCCAAAGCGGGTGAAGTGTATTTCGCACGACTCGGTCAGATCAGGGAGTTGATCTGGCGAGCAGGGTAGTCGGCGTTCGTTACGACAGGTTTCACGGGTTG
This sequence comes from Planctomycetia bacterium, assembly GCA_026401075.1. Lineage (GTDB taxonomy): Bacteria > Planctomycetota > Planctomycetia > Pirellulales > UBA1268 > CAMCQY01. Next base: position 10,794 of record JAPLNQ010000033.1, on the reverse strand, counting down.
AAAACCAAGAGAATGTCCGTTGCGATGTCTTGTGTGACAGAAGCGGGGTGTGTGGAGGTTTCGCGGCGCGAGTAGTGTGTGCTCTCGGAACTTGGTTCGCCGATCCCTCCGCCAACACCATCGATCTCACGCCGCCAGCATGGCATCCCATCCTAGTTCGCCGATCGTGACGGTGCTGCTGCCCGTCTACAACGGCGAGCGATACCTGCGCGAGGCAGTCGAGAGCATCCTCACCCAGACGCTCGAGTCGTTTGAGGGCAAAACCCTAACTTAAAAGCTGGCGACTTTCATGGGGGCAGGTCAACCGTCCGCGGCCGCTGAAGACAGCGGCCACGCGTCCGAGTCGGCTATTGGAAAAACTGGCGGATCCGACCGGTCCACGTTTTCGCTGGCTCTGGTCTCAGCATGATGCGGGCGGGCGGCCCGGCCGATAATCGCTCGGCTACAAGATTCCGAGCAAGGTTAAACAGGTTGTAGTCATCGAGAACGAGCCGCTTCGCCTCCCGAAGGGCATCCAATCGCCGGTGGTAGCTCTCCACCGTGGCCACGGCTTTCAGTTGCTCTGACACGCGCTGGGGGTCGAGCGACTCGATCTGAATCATGGCGTCGCTTGGGAAATAGTCCTCGATATTCGGGCAGCCCCAATAGATCGGGACAGTGCCCGCCAGGAAGCAGTCGGCGATCTTTTCGGTCCAATAATGCGGCACCTGGCTGTTCTCGATCGCGATGGAATAACGATAGGGCGCCAGCCCGTCCCACTTGTCGGCGAGCGGCCGCACGCCATGGCCAAAGCGATGCATGGGAATGAGCGGTTGCAGTCGGTTCACAAATTGGATTCGAGTCCGATGACCCGCGCACATGGCCTTGGTGCTGCAGATGATGGAAAGCTGTTCGGTCTTCGACGGCAGCTCCATCGCGGCGAGCTGGTCGTATGTTTTTCCGACATGCCAGTTCAACGACATCGAGCCAAGGCTGAGCCCTGGATGATTGATCGCGGTGTGACAACTGCGGACGCAGCTGAAAGCATCGAGCCACCGTGCATCATAGGTCTTGATGTCGGGCGGCTCGCCCGTGATCAGGATGACGTTGCCCGGCGGACAGATGGCCGACTCCAGGCGGCTCACTTCCTCGTGAACAACCCAGGCGTCACATTCCACGATATCGGTGTTGACGAAGAACGCCGTGTCCTTCCAGACGCCCTTTTCTTGAGGCGTCTGACGGATGATCGTGGACTGCGGAAAGGTGGAGACCTTGATTCTCATGGGAGACGTCGCTCGGTGATGCCAGACGACGAAAAATCCAAGCAGGCTTGCATCATCCACGTCGCCCCAGATGGGCGAAGCCGCGGGTGAGCCGTCCGGCCAGGAAGGCCGCATAGCCGAGCCCGAGGATGCCCCAGAGGGCAAGCCATCGCCCGGGGCCGTAGCCGTGCATGCGGCAGCAGCGGCCGACGACACGCAGCCGCTCGGCGAGAGAAAGCGTGCGATAGGAAATGACTCGCGCGAGCGTCTCGGAGTGCGCGCCGATTTCGTAGGTTTTCGTCAGGCACATGCGAAACGAGTTGACCTCCGCATGGACGACCCGCGCCGCGGCTGCGTAGCGAACCACCGCGTCGGGCTGCCGCTTGAGGAGTCGATGGATGATCTCTGTGTCTCCCACCACCGGCATCGGCTCGAAGAGGCCGATCTCCTTGAACACGTCTGCCCGCACCACCATGTTGCCGGCATGGCCAAACCAGCACTCCGACGGCTCGCTCGCAAGCACCTGCCGGAGCTTCGCGTCTTCGTAGTCTTCGTGGAGTTGCAACGCCAGCGACCGCGGTGAGGGATAGGCGAGATAGCCCAGAAGAATCGCCAGTTCACGCTGCATCGCCTCCAGCCAGTTGGGCTCGGCCAGGCAATCGGCGTCGAGAAAGACGATGTGCTGACCCCGTGCCGCCAGGATGCCCCTGTTGCGGGCGATATACGGATCGCGTCGCGGCTCGGCGAGTAGCGTCGCCCGCGGCTCGGCCCGCACGATCTCGGCCCGCACGATCTCGGCCGACCGATCGGTCGATCCGTTGTCGATCAGGATCCATTCGACGAGCGTCGGGTCGATCGTTTGGGCCCGCAACGCCGCCAAACACTTCGGCAGCCACTCTTCCTCGTTGAGGAATGGCACGATCACCGAGAACAGGGGACGATTCGCAGCGGGAATCGTGTCGTGCGAATGGGGTGTCATATGCAACTGCCATCCTATCACCGACGACACTGCGTTGAAAAACGACTTGAGTGGGCGGAACGATGCTGGAAAACGTCCGCCGGTCAACAGAACTCCTCACCGACGGGGGGCGTCTCGGGTATTCTAGCGATCCCGCGGCCTGCTCTCCCGCAACCCTCTCGGCACGAACCACCATGGACTCCATCAGCCGCCACGAACAGCTGCTCCGGGTGTTTCACCTGATCGACATCCTGTTCAGCGCCCGCTATCCGCTCACGACCGCGGAGCTCAAGGACCGCCTCTGTGACCGCGGCGTGATTGATGAGATGTCCGACAAGAACGTCCGCCGCGACATCGAGTTTCTGGAGAAGTTCGGCTATGCCGTGAAGCAGACCAAGAAGCGGACCGATCGTGGCACCACCTGTCAGGCCTGGTCGATCGAGCCCGGCAAGGGGGCGGAGGAACTCAAAACCCCGGCCATCTCGCTGCCAGAGCTGCTCTCGCTGGCAGTGGCGCGCGACTTCCTCACACCGCTGGCCGGCACGTTTTACTGGCGGGGAATCAGTCAGCTCGTCGCGAAGCTCGAGCAGGTGGCGACGCCGCAGCTGCTGGACTATGTCGAGGCCCACAAGGAAGGCCTGCTTGTTCATCCCAAACCCGTTGCTGCGAAGTATCGCTCACGCACGCTCAACGCGATCAACCGCGCCATCCGCAATACCGTGGAACTCGAGATCCGCTACACGAGCCTCGCCGACCAAAAGCCGAAGAAGTACACGATCCGTCCCGAGGCGCTCGTGCTCTACGACGGCAGCGTTTACATCGCCGGATATCGCGTCGCACCGGCGGCCGAGAAGCCAGCCCGTGCGGCGAAGCAGCCGAAGGCCGCGAAGCAGGCCAACGAGACTCAGGGCCGCACGACTGCGGAGTCCGACAACACGATCCGGTTCTTCAAGCTCGATCGCGTGGCCGAAGCGAGGCCCACGTCGCGGACGTTCAGCCGGTCGGCCGAGCCCGTCGAGTCGCTCCTCGCCGACAGCATCACGATCTTCCGCTCAGCGGATCCGCCCCGCCGGTATCGAATCCGCGTGCAGGCGGCCCGGGCCCGCTGGGCCTGCGAGAAGCCGTTCCATCCGGGGCAGAAGGTCAGCCCGCAGGCCGACGGCAGCGTGATTCTCGACATTCAACGGGCCTGGGACGACGAGATGGTCCCGCAGCTGCTCGGCCTGGCTGACATGGTCGAGGTACTCGAGCCGGAAGACATTCGCGACAGGCTCCTCGAGACCGCCCAGCGGATCGCCGGAATCTATATGTGCCGCCACATCCGAGAATTCGAGGCTCTGCGTGTCGGCAGCTGATCCATCTTTCGTGCCCTATCCTCCGGGCCATCCGCGGATGCCACGCCGGCAGTTTGCGGTCGGCGGCCTCGCCGCCGCGACGCTCTCGCTGGCAGGAGGCCGCGTGGAGGCCAAGGGCAACGCGGCTGTGGCCGAAGCCGCGCCGCCAGCGGAGGCGAAGCGGGGCGGTGCACCACGTGCCACAGGGCCGCTGGCCGACTATGTCCAAGCTGTCGATCCCGCCACGCGGATTGAATCCGTGTCGCAAGGCGAACTCGCCGGTGGCAACTGGCGGACATTCCGGCTCGTGAGCCAGCGGTGGCGGGGCGTGGAGTGGACGCACGAGCTCTCGCTCTACGTGCCCACAAAAATCGTCGCGGCCTCCGGCACTGGCAGCAGGACCATGCTGCTCTGGATCGATGGCGGCTCCTCCCAGAAGCTGCCCACGGCAGACGCCGGTCCGTCCGACGCGGTGAAAACGGCCGCGACAGTGGCCACTGCGGCGGGACTGCCAGTCGCGGTGATCAGGCAGGTTCCCTACCAGCCGATGTTCGGCGGGCTCATGGAGGATGGCCTCATCGCCCACTCGTTCGTCGAGTATGCCAAGACCGGCGACACGACCTGGCCGCTACTCCTGCCGATGGTGAAGGCTGCCGTCGCGGCGATGGACGCGGCCGTCGAGATCGCTCGCACCGAATGGAAGATTGACGTCGAGGGCTTCGTCGTCACCGGCGCCAGCAAACGCGGCTGGACGAGCTGGCTGACCACGGCGATCGATCCCCGTGTTGTGGGCGTCGTGCCGCAGGTGATCGACATGCTGTCGATGGATCGCCACCTGCGGCTGCAGGCGCAGAGCTTCGGCGGGCTGTCGGACAAACTCACCGACTACACGTCGCGAGGAATCGAGAAACTGCTCGGCACGGCCCGCGGCCGCGAGCTGATTGGCATCGTCGATCCCTACAGCTACCGCGACCGACTGACGGCGCCGAAGCTGATCTCATTGGGCACGAACGATCCCTACTGGCCGCTCGAAGCACTCGACCTCTACCGCGGCGATCTGCCGGGACCGTGCTGGGTGTCGTATTGTCCGAATGCGGGCCACGGCATTCCGATGCAGCGCTGGGGCGGACTGGTGGTCGCCATGGGGAAGCATGTGTCGGGAGACGAACCCCTGCCCGACCTGCGGTGGCGGTTCGCTCCACTCGGTGACGGCGTCGCCTGCGTGCTGTATGCAGCCGCGCAGCCGGAGCGGGTGGTGCTCTGGCAGACTACATCAGCGACACGGGATTTTCGTCAGGCGAAGTGGCTGCCGGCGGCCGTGGCAGGAGACGGCCCCGAGTGGGAGGTGCCCCTGTCGCTGGGGGCGGACGGAGGTCGCTGGAAGGCCGCGGTCGTCGAGGTGCACTATCCCCGCCAGCCGATGCCGCTCGTCCTCACCACGAGCGTTCATGTGCAGGAGCGGAAGGGCTGATCGACCCGGCTGCCGGGTTTTGCAACACAGGAGTGGCGGCACACATGCGTTGGTTCTGGATCGATCGATACACCGAATTCGTCCGGCACCGTCGCGCGCGGGCCGTGAAAGCCGTGACGCTGGCCGAGGAGCACCTGCACGACCACTTTCCTGGCGCGGCGATGATGCCGGCGACGCTCGTGCTCGAGGGGATGGCACAGACGGCTGGGCTGCTCGTGGCCGATTCGCTCGACTACCGTCGTCAGGTCGTACTGGCGAAGGTGGGGGGCATGCGGCTGGCCTTCGAGGCGGTTCCGGGCGACACGATCGAGTATCTCGCGGAGATCGTCGAACTCTCCGAGATGGGGTCCGTGGTGAAGGTGACCAGCCGGATCGGCGACCGCGAGCATGGCGAGGCGGAACTGTATTACGGCCACCTGGAGGCGGGCGCAGTGGTGCCACGGCTGTTCAAGAACGATGAGATGATGCGGTGGCTCGACTCGCTGCGGATCTTCGACGTGGCGGTCAACGAGGACGGCACGCGGGTCAAACGTGGAAAATAGGGACGGGAGCGATTTTCCTTTTCCCACTTTGGGATGCGCCTCGTTCTGGATTGGAAAATCGCTCCCGTCCCTATTTTCCTATTCGATCGCGGCCAAGGGCACGTCGATCCAGTCGGGCCGGTTGTTCAGCTCGTAGGCGAGTTCGTAGATCGCCTTGTCGAGCTTGAACACGGCCAACAGGGCGTCGGCCGTCGTGGGGTCGGCCGGCCACCAGGGCTGGCCGAGCGCCACCTCACGGTAGGCGCCGAGGTAACAGGCCTCCAGCCGCGCGAGGTCCGCCGCGGCATACGGCTTGGCTGACGACTTCGCCACGTGCCGCAGCAGATAGTCGAACGAGCGGCACATGCCAGCGACGTCCTTGGCGGCGGCTGTCTTTTCACGCCGCTCGGCCAGTGTCCGCCCAGGCTCGCCTTCGAAGTCGATCACCAGCACGCTCCCCTGCTCCGCCACGAGCAGCTTGCTTTCGTGCTCCGCCACGAGCAGTTGGCCCAGATGGTAGTCGCCGTGCACGCGGATGTTGTCGCAGTCGAGAGCGATGCTCGGGAGACGGTCAAAGCGGCCGGCGAGTTTTGATCGCGCATCCAACACGGCGGCGAGTCGGCTGGCCATTGTCGGCTCGAGATACGGTAGTCGCGACTCGATCAACGCAAACACCCCCTGCGCATGCTCGCTCATCCGCAGCGCAGCGGCCTGCCGCCCGACGGGCGTTGCCGACTCCGGGGCGAAGGCTGGGATGTCTGGCCGCATGGAGAACGCCCGATGCATCCGGCCCGTCGCGCGGCCGAGAGCGGCCACAATGCCAAAGACTTCGTCGCCAGAACGGCCCGCCAGGCCGTTGCCGGCTGTCAGCAGCCCCACCAGTCGGTCCCAGCCCGTGGTGTAGCCCGGAGCAAACTCGTGCACCGTGGCGATCGCGGTCGAGGTGGCGGCGAGCTGGTCCCCGGCGGGCACATATTCCAGCCAGCCGTAGAGCCGGGGCGTGTCCTGCCAGGGCGACGAAGCGGTGAAGAACTCGCCGACCTCCACCTCCGGCTGGATGCCGGCTCGGCACCGACGAAAGAGCTTGATGATCCAGCCGGTCGAGCCGGAACGCACCACGAGCGACGTGTTGGAGGCATCCCCACCGATCGGGCTCACGGTGACCGGGCCGGTCGGGGCGACCGATGCCGCGTGCGCGGAGTGGCCCGTGGCGTGGCCGATGAATCTTCCGCTGCGGCCCGACAGCGACCGGCCGGAAAGCACGAGATCGAGCAGCCACCGGGCAACCGCGGGCGTGGCTGCGGCGTCGTCTCCTGCGGCGTCGATCATCACAGCATATCGGGGCGACTGAGACGATGCTTCGCGTCCAGCCAGCTGCACGTCGGCGAGCGCTATCTCGGCGGCCGTGTCTCGCGGCAGTGACGCGCGGTCGTAAAGATTCACCCCGACGATGCCCGCTCCCTTGTCAGCAAACCACCGCATGCTCGGCAGCGAGGCCGCGAGTTGGGACGCGATCGTGGCATCGTCGCACGTCATGCCGACTCCGCCTCGGGGGGCGTGATCGCCTGCGGCTCGAGCCGAAACACCCGCACCGGCTCCTCGGGAGTGCACGTGATCGTGATGGCGTCGATCGGCCATGCCTGCTCGGTCTCGTCGAGCAGGTCGTGCGCCGTGAGCCACTCGACCGCTTCAAGTCCGAGCGCCCGGCGGTCGAGCATGAGTCTGGCCTTCCGTGGCTCGTTTGGCTGCATGTTCACCACGACGAGCACACGGTTCCCGCTCAGGGGATCGTGCCTGCACCAGGCCACGAGATACGGATCGTCGATTTCCTGGATAAGCGGTGGACGCACGCGGGCGAGGCTTGGTTCCGTGCGGCGGATCTCGTTCAGGCAGCGGATGAAGGGCGCCAGACTGTCGGGGCTTTCGAGGTTCCACCGCTTGATCTCGTACTTCTCGGAGTCGAGATACTCCTCGCTGCCCGGCTCCCGCGGCGTCGCCTCGAGCAGTTCCATCGCCGGCCCATAGATGCCCCAGTTGCCGACGGAGAGCGCGGCCAGCGCCAGCCGCACCAGAAACATCGGGCGGCCCCCGTGCTGGAGCGTCTCGTGGAGAATGTCGGGCGTGTTGGGCCAGAAGTTCGGTCGAAAAAAATCCGCGATCGGCGGCGTTGTCACTTCGCTCAAATAGGCGGCCGTCTCCCGCTTCTCTGTTCGCCAGGTGAAGTAGGTATAGGACTGCGTGAACCCGAGTTTACCGAGACGGTACATCGTCTTCGGTCGCGTGAAAGCCTCCGCCAGGAAGAGCACGTCGGGGTGCGTGCGGTGGATGTCGGCGATGAGCCACTCCCAGAAGGCGAACGGCTTCGTGTGTGGGTTGTCGACGCGGAAGATCCGCACTCCCTTCTCCACCCAGAACCGCACCGTTGCCCCAAGCGCCTCCCACAACTGCCGCCACTGCTCGCACTGGAAGTCGAACGGGACGATGTCCTGGTATTTCTTGGGCGGATTCTCCGCGTATTGGATCGTGCCGTCGGCCCGGTGGCGGAACCACTCGGGGTGCTCGCTGACCCATGGATGGTCGGGCGAGCACTGCACCGCGAAGTCAAGCGCCAGTTCGATGCCCAAGGTTTCGGCCCGCTGTCTGAGCCGCTCGAAGTCGTCGAACGTGCCAAGCTGCGGATGGATCGCCGTGTGTCCTCCATCGGGGCTGCCGACGCCCCACGGGCTGCCGACGTCATCCGGCCCGGCGTCGAGGCGGTTGTTGCGGCCCTTGCGAAAGGCCGTGCCGATGGGATGGATCGGCGTGAGGTAGAGCACGTCGAAGCCCATCCAGCGGATGGAGTCGAGGCGATCGGCCAGATCGGAGAGCGTGCCATGGTCGCCCGCCACGCGGCTCCACGACCTGGGAAACACCTCGTACCAGCTGCTAAACCGGGCGCGGGCCCGGTCGACCCAGATCGGCCGCGGCTGCTCGAGCCGGGTCTCGTCGCGACGATCAGAATAGAGCGACACGAGTTCCCGGAGGCGGTCGCTGCGGACGACGTCTCTCCATCCCGGCGACCTGAGCTTGAACGCCAACTGCTCGATCTCCGCGGCGATCGCTGCAGGGGCTGAATGGGCCGCGGCTGCCACGATCTGGCTGCCGGCGATGAGATCGACCTGCAGGTCGTCGCCCGCCTGCTCGCGGCGGCCGAGGTCACGCAGCCACGTGGCGAACGAGTCGATGCGGGCCGTGAGAAAGAACTGCCAGAGGCCGATGCGGTCGGCGATAAACGACGCCTTCCAGAGGTCGTTGCCCTCGCACACCATCGGAGTGACCGTCCACTGCCCCGTCTCGCCGTGCCGCACGTGCAGGCGGCAGTCGAGTTCTTCGTGGCCGTCGCAGATGATGTCGGCATCGACCACCACCTCGTCGCCGCGGATCCGCTTCACCGCGAAGCGGCCTCCATCCACCTCCGGCCCCACGCGATCGATCACCACCCGGCGTCTGAGTTGATTGGGAAGTTCCATGGATCCTTTCCGGCACGGTGGCCCGGATTGTTGCTCTGTGTCGAGCAAGTGTAGGAATGACGAACGGAAAACGCGACAGCACCGGCCGCCATGACCGACAACCAGCCCGCCTTCAGGACGATTGCCTGCGACGTTCCGGTGGAATTGCGGCACCGTACTGCCGCCGTCTGCGTGCCGGCGCTAGCCCGCGGCAGCTGAGCAGGTGGTGCCGTCGTTGTCATGCCGAGAGCAGTGGTCAGGCCAGAATGCCCTTCACCACGTGGCCGTGCACGTCGGTGAGCCGGTAGTCGCGGCCCCGGAAGCGGTAGGTGAGCCGCTCGTGGTCGACGGCGAGGCAGTGCAACAGCGTCGCGTTCAAATCGTGGATGTGCACGGGATCCTGCACGATGTTGTAGCCGTAGTCGTCGGTCATGCCGTGGACGACGCCAGGCTTCACGCCGCCGCCGGCCAGCCAGATCGAGAAGCAGCGGCCGTGGTGATCGCGGCCGTAGTCTTCCACGAGGCCGCCCTGGCCGTAGACCGTGCGGCCAAACTCCCCCGCCCAGACGACGAGCGTCTCGTCGAGCAGGCCGCGGGCCGCGAGGTCCTCGACGAGCGCCGCCTGCGGCTGGTCGATGTCGCGGCACTGCTTGGGGATGTTGCTCATCAGATTGTTGTGCTGGTCCCAGCCGCGGTGGTAGAGCTGCACGAACCGCACGCCCCGCTCCACCAGCCGCCGCGCGAGCAGGCAGTTGGCGGCGAACGTACCGGGCTTGCGGCTGTCGGGGCCGTAGTGGTCAAAGGTGGCGGCCGACTCCCCCGAGAGCTCGGTGAGCTCCGGCACCGAGGCCTGCATCCGAAACGCCATTTCATACTGCGCGACACGCGAGTCGATCTCCGGATCGCCATTCCGCTCGCGCTGGAGCGTGTGCAGCCCGGCGAGGCCGTCGAGCATGCTCCGCCGCAGCTGCCGGCTCACGCCCGGCGGATCGTTCAGGTAGAGCACCGGGTCGCCGCCGCTGCGGAGCTTCACCCCCTGGTGGCTCGACGGCAGAAAGCCCGAGCCCCAAAGTCGTTCGAGCAGGCCTTGGTTTGAATCGGTGCCGCTGCCCTGCGAGAGCATGACGACGAACGACGGGAGGTCGTCGGCCTCCGAACCGAGGCCGTAGCTGAGCCAGGCGCCGAAGGAAGCACGGCCCGGCTGCTGCGAGCCGGTCTGGATGAACGTGATCGCGGGATCGTGGTTGATCGCCTCGGTGTGCATGGAGCGGATGAGGCAGAGCTTGTCGATCACCCGCCCCGTGTGCGGCAGGAGTTCGCTGATCGACGTGCCCGACTGGCCGCACTGGCGGAAACCGTATTTCGAGGCTATGACGGGAAAATTCTT
>JAPLNQ010000033.1:0-383 GCA_026401075.1 Planctomycetia bacterium | reverse complement strand
CGCCCGGGGCGCGAAGTGGAGCGACGGCAGGGCCGGCGACGCGATCGCATCCCGCGATAGCAGCGCAGACATCGCGGCCATCGAGGCGGCTGTCGCCGAGCCGCCGAGGAAGGCGCGGCGGCCGAGCAGCGTGTGCAGGTGCGCCAGGTCGGGATTCAGTTTTTGGAGATCGTTTCGTCGAGGCATAGGAGGGTGCTCCCCACGACCGTCCAGGCGGCCAGTTCGTCCGGCGGCAGCGGGCAGTCTTGTGCATCGTTGATGGCGACGAGCCGCCGCGCGGCCTCGGCATCGCCCTGGAAATGTCGGCGGAATTCGTTGAGCTTCGTGAGGAGCAGATCGATTTCCCGCGGCGTGGCATCGCGGGCCAGCACGAGCCGGCAGGC
>JAPLNQ010000113.1 GCA_026401075.1 Planctomycetia bacterium | reverse complement strand
GGCGCGACGTCGGACAGCGGCGTCACGGCACCGGCGTACGCCTGCGATCCCGTCGGCGTGCTGACGCCGGCGGACACGAGGATTCCGTAGGTCGTCGCCTGGCCGAGTGTCGTCAGGCCCACCGCGCCGGCCCCCTTCGCCGCGATCGCGTTGGCCACCCTGATCGTGTCTGACAAGCCTGCGCCGGTGTCGATGCTGAAGCCCTGGGTGGCTCCGCCCTTGGTTACCGCCGCCAGGTTGACGCCACCCGCGCCGATCGTGACTGCGTCGGTGCCGGTGTTCCCGTTGACCGTGATCCCCGCGAACGCCGCCACCTTCGTCAAGTTCACCGTGACGGTGTTCCCCGCCACCGTGACACCGGACGCCGGCTGGAGCGATGTCGACAGGGGCCGCGTCGTCGCGGCCGTGATCGTGAGCAGGCTCGTCGCGGGGGCGTAGGAGGTGTGCAGGTCGGTGATGTTCGCGCCCGCCTTATCCAGCGTCAGCCCGACCCGGTTGCTCACGAGGCTGACGACGACGTCGTCCGCGGCCAGCATCGCCCGCGGTTCCAGCGCTGCAACGCCCTGCAGGCTGGCAAACGAACCCACGGTCCGGCCCACGTCGAACTGCGGCGCGAAGATCTGCCGCCGGCGGACGCCGCGGCGGCGCGACCGCGCTCCCAGACGAGGAGTCGAGCGGGTGAACAGCGACCGCAGAAACAGCGACCGCACGAGCCGGCACCGTGCGAACAGGGATTGCATGAACCGGGATCGCACGAACTGAAATCGCATCGCTGCCTCGGATGTTGACGGGCTGAAACGGATCGGGCATCTACGGAAAGACTCGGCCCGAGACTAAAGCCGCCAGGCAAAACACGCAAATATTCCCACACTGGCGACCTTGGCGCCCGTGCGACAACGCATTCGGCCCCGCACGGCCGAGTTGGGGATCGGTAAGGCAAGTCCGTGAAACGGCCCCTACGGCCCCTCCCGAACAGCCTCCTTCCCCCCCTCGTGCGGGCTCGTAAATGGGGACGGGAGCGACTTTTGCTGCGGGGCGTTCCACGGCAGGGATCGGAATTCGCTCCCGTCCCCGATTATCCGCGCCACGCGTCATGGCAACGGCGTCACTTCACCGGAGCGGAGATCGTAGTAGGCCCCGACGATCTTGAGCGAGCCGTCGGCCTCCATCGTGCGGAGGATCTCGCTGCGTTCACGGATGGTTTCGACGGCGAGTCGCACGTTCTCGCGGCAGACGTGGGCCACATAGGCGGGGTTGTCGCTCCCCTTCTTGCCGTCAAAGGGCCTGCCCTTCTCGATGGCTGGCCGAATCTTGGCGAGCATGGGCGTGATGTTGCCCAGCTTCACGTCGTCGATCGCGGCCTTCACGGCACCGCATTGGGTATGCCCGATCACCATGATCAGCTTCGCTCCTGCGACATGGCAGCCAAACTCCATGCTGCCGAGAATGTCCTCGTTGACGAAGTTCCCGGCGACACGGGCCACGAAGATGTCGCCGATGCCAAGATCAAAGACGTCCTCCACGGGAATGCGACTGTCGAGGCAGGAGAGAATCACTGCCTTCGGAAACTGGCCTTCGTAGGCCTCGCGGATCCGCTGCGAGTGGTTCCGCTGCGTGAGGTCGTTCGCCACGAAGCGACGATTGCCCGCCAGGAGATTGTCCAGCACCTGCTGGGGCGTGTAGGCAGCCTGCTGCTCCGGCGTGAGCACGCCACGCAGCGATTCCTTCTCCGTAGCCTGCAGCGTTGCAGCATCGGGCTTCGGTTCATCAGCGAACGACATGGCGGACGCACCGGCCACAGACACGACCACCGCCAGCACGACGCGATACGCCACTCTGAAGCGGGGGCGGCACTGGAAAAACAGCATGATGAACCCTTTCGAGGTGGTGTCAGTCGCTCGTCTCGCCGTCTTCGCCGACCGATTGCGCGTCGCCTTCGGGGGCGGCCTCCCGCTGCGGTGTCGGCTCCCGGCCGCGACGGTCGCCGTAGAGCGGCCCCGCGATGCTGATCGGACGAATGTCGAGATGGATGCCGAGAACCGTGTAGTCCTCGCCGCCGAAACTCTCCGTATACCAGCCCTTGCTGTCGGGCCCGCGATAGAACCGGAACTCAAAGCCGTCGGACGGCTGTTCCCGGGCGTCCAGACCGTTGAAGGCTAATCCAATCGCCTCGTCTTCTTCGTTGTCGATCAACCGTCCGAGGAGATCCGCCACGGTCGCGTTGCCCAGGATGTCGGTATAGAACATGCGGTGGCCGTAGTAGGGGTCGAAGTCCGCGGCGTTGGGGTCGAGGGAGATCTCGTCCGATTTCTCAGCGGCGGGCGTGACCGCGAGCGTCTCGAGATCGATGGAATCACCGCGGTCGAGGTAGCTGAGCTTTACGTTCTGCACGTTGAAGCCCTCCACGTCAGGATCGGAGCCGGCGGCCGACGCATCGAGGATGAGCACGCCCTTGTAGCCGATGACGGTCGCATCGCGGCCGTGGCGGACGACCAAGGCGGTATTTTCGTCGACGCCGAGGCCGTACGGAATCCCCTGCGAACGCATGGCCACGATGGCGCGGGCGAAGCGGCCGCGGACCAGACAGTGCTGTTCCACGAACCAGGATGGGCCGAGAAATCCCAGGCCGCTGCCAAGCTCCTCGCCGTAGTGGACGCCGTGCCTGAGAATCTGCAGCGGCGACGGGGCGTCGCGGTACATCACCTGCCCCATGATGGCCGCTCCGGCGCTCGTTCCTGCGATCACGCCGCCGTTGTGGTAGAGGTCGCGGATCGCCGCGAGCATGGGGGTGTCGCGGCCCTCCTCATCGAGCATCGCATCGGCGATCCTGCCCTGGGAGCCGCCGACGAAATAAATGCCTGATGCGTTACGGACGATCTGCAAGAGGTCGGGATCCGCGACCGCCTCGTGGACGCTCCGGTCGGCCTCGCCCCAAGCCACCGGCACCACCAGTGGCTCGGCGCCCGCGCGGGTGAAGGCCTTCACGACCTGAGCGCACGACTTGGTCGGATCCTTGCCGCCTGCCGTGGGGAAGATGGCGATCTTCGCCCCTTCTCCGCCGGCGAGCTCCACGATCGTGTCCCAGAGTTCCCGATCTCGAAACCGCTCTGATCCACCGATGATGACCAGCGACCCTCGCGGAACGGCGGCCGGGGCCGCCTCGGGGGAGTCGCTCTGGTCCGCCGCCGTGGTCGTACGACCCGCCACGGTCAGAACCACGATCGCAACCGCGACTGCCCACATGCTCACGCCACGCACGTTCCGTCTCCATCTTGTGTGGGCCGCGACGGACTGGCCGCGACCCGCCGCCTTTCCCAGCGTGCCATCCAATCATACCAGGGTTCCAAGGCACTGCGGCAGCATCGCGGCGGCTTCGCTGAGGATTGCGTCTTGGGATGTTGGGGTCGCTGGTTACCTCACTGTTTGACGCGGGCTGCGACTTTAGTCGGAGCGTGGGGAGCGAGGCTCAGCAGACCGCCTGTCGCGAGCAACGCGTGCCGGTCCGGCAGACCCTGCGGGGCTCGAACGTGCGGGATCTGTCGATCATGCCGCCTGTGGGAGTCGCAGTGCCGCGATGCGGCGTTTCGCGACGATCGCCTTCCACGGCCGAACGATTCGTGCCGACAGGGGGAATGTCTCATGCGTATGTCTCTGCGCGCTCTCGTGGCGATGCTCGCGGCCGCCTGCTGCACCGCGGCGTTTGCCGATGCCGTGCCGGACCGACTGGGCGAGCCGATCGATCTGTCCAGCTTCACAGACCTGGCACCCGTGCCGGATGAGTCAGGGCCGGCTCTGGATGCGGACGCAATGCCGATCGTTCCGATCAACTACGACGGCGACGTGCCGGGGATTCGCGGCTACGTCACCGGCATCGTCGGTGGATCGCTGGCTACGATCAACGCGGGCGGCAGCGCCGTTTTTGGGGGAACAACTCAGCTCCAGACCGTTGGTTCAGTCAACGACACCATGTTCAATGGCGGCGGTGCGATCGGCATGGCTCTCTCGCGACCGTCCGGCCTGCTCCGCATGGAGATCGAAGGACGCGCCCGTGGGCCGATGCACGGCCAGACTGCGTTTGAGATAGCAAGTGGAACAACGTCGGGGGCTGTCATTCCCCTCGATGTGACCGTCACCAACGGCTGGTCGGCGATGACAAACTTTTGGCGAGACTACTTCTTCACCGACCGCTTCGGCGTGTATGGCGGCGGCGGGTTCGGCATCGGAGGATATCAGTATTCCATGCAATCTAAGGAGGCTCTCTTGAGTGGTTCGAGCGTCGTGAACACGTTTGCATGGCAGATCGGAACGGGCGTCACGTACCAGCTCAGCGACCGGATCACGTTCGACACCGGCTACAGATTCTTCGCGATGACCCCCGGGGCGACACCGCTGGCCGCGACGGACGGCGGCAGCATCGCTCAGCAAATTGGCTCCTACACGTCTGCCTTCAGCGCCAGCGAACTGCTGGTCTCGATTCGCCTCTACGAGCCGTTCCGCAACTGGCGGTAGGACGACAGATGCCCGGGGCAGTGCCGGACCCGTCTCACGCTCGTCTCAGATCGTGGAGCGCCGCCAGTCGCGATCGCCTTACCCCAGCCAGCATGATGGGAAAGAACTGCGTCCCCTTTTGATTCCCCACGAGGTCGCACGATGCTCGCTCCCCCCTGCCCTGCTCCATCGATCGCTTTCGCCGTGATCGTCGGCCTCTGGTCGTCCGTGGCGTGTGCTCAAGTCACCGTCGCACCCACGCCGGCAGCCCCACCGGCGACTCCAACCGCCGCCAAGCCGGCGCCGACGATCCCTCCCGATGCCCAGTGGCACGACGTGACGACATGGGGCGTGGAGGGCCGCGGCTGGGGTGACCAGGAACGCACGCGGTGGTTCGACCGCCTTCCTGCAAAGGCCGAGGGACGTGTCACCGATGCGGTCTGGAGGCTGAGCCACGACAGTGCCGGCATGATGGCTCGTTTCAAGACCGATGCCCGCGAGATCTACGCCCGCTACACCGTCTCCAAGAAACAGGTGGGCTTGCCGCACATGCCGGCTACCGGTGTCAGCGGGCTCGATCTCTACGCGCGGGACGACTCTGGTGCATGGCGGTGGGTGATGGTGACCAAGCCGACCGAGCCGACGATCGAGACCGTCGTGATCAGCGGGCTCGCATCTGGCACGCGGGAATACGCCGCCTATCTGCCGCTCACCAACGGTGTGGAGTCGCTCGAGATCGGCGTGCCGGCCGGGGCGACGTTTGAGGCTTTGTCGCCGCGGACCGAGAAGCCGATCGTGTTCTACGGCACCTCGATCACGCACGGCCTGTGCGCGTCACGGCCGGGCATGGTGCATACCGCGATCCTCGGGCGGCGGTTCGACCGGCCGGTGCTGAATCTCGGATTCTCCGGCAACGGGAAAATGGACGCAGCCGTCGGCAGCCTGCTCACGGAGATCGATGCGGCTGTTTACGTGATCGATTGCCTGCCCAACATGGGGGCCGCCGACGTCACCGCCAAATGCGGTCCGCTCGTGAAACAGCTGCGGGAGGCGCGTCCGACCACGCCGATCGTGCTCGTGGAGGACCGCCGCAACACGAATTCCTGGATCCTGCCCGACCGCGAGAAATACCACGATGCCAACCACACGGCCCTCAAGGCGGCCTACGAGCAGCTCGTGAAAGAGGGAGTGCAGGGGCTTTCCTATATAGAGGGCGACCACCTCTACGGCGACGACGCCGAGGGAGCCACCGATGCCTCGCATGCCAGCGACCTTGGCTTCATGCGGCAGGCCGACATCTTCGAGCTCATCCTGCGGGCGGCACTGAAGCCGCGGCAGTGATTCGGCTCCGGGGTCGAAGACATGCGATGGGAGTCTGGCGTGGCACGCGGGGCGGTGGGCATGCCCGGAGTCCCCCGGCTTCCGCCGGGGGCTTTTGATGTGGCGGAATGTCGCCGTTGACTGGTGCGCTATCCTCGACAAGAAGCCCTGGACGGAAGTCCGGGGACACCGGGTTGGCGAACCTAATCGCTACCGCGACTCGAGGCCGACCGTGTTCACGGCGATCACACGATAGGCGTGTGGCTTGCCTTCTGGAGCTTGCGTGTCGGTGAATGTCATGGCGGCGAGTGGCTGCACAGGCGTGTCGCTGTATTGCAGCCCCTGGAAGAGCGGGCGGCCGAACGGATTTGCCGGCTTCTCGGGCACCGTTGCGACACGCGTGCCATCACGTTCGATGATGAACGCGGCGATGCCGCTCTCCGGATCGGCGACGGCCTCCCAAGCGACGACGTTGCCGGTGACGCGGATATTCGTCGGCGCCGGTGGCGGAGTCGTGTCGGGAATTGCTGTGTCGGCGATGTAGTGTTTCCACGCACGGGCGACTGTTTCGTTTGGCAGCCAGATCGCCTGCTTCGGATCGCCCTGATACTCGGCCACGGGAACTGCTTCCGTGCCGTCGATCGGCACAAGCCAGGCGGCCTCGGCGGGCATGGCACGAAGTGGGCCGCCGCTCGTCTTGGGCAACCGGGCGGCGAGGCAGGCGTCGAGCCAGGCGATGGCCATGTAGCGCTGATTGCCGCACTCATGGGCCGTGAGGGGATCGACGGCCACGCCGACGAGCCCGCCCTGCGACCGCACCGCTTTGAAGAAGATCTCGTTCGCTGGCCAAACATTGGAGAAACGGCCATCCTTCACGGTGACGCCCTCCTTCGTGCCAGGGTTGCACATCATCGGCACGGCGACCGCGGCGGCGGGCAGTTCGTGCGGTTTTATCTGCGGCCGTTTGGGATCGGCCTCGAGCAGCGGCACGCCCGACCGCAGCCAGGCGGCCACGACGCGGTCGGGGTGGGTGAGCAGCATGCCGCCGGCCCAATGGCCACCGCCGCTGTGTCCCCAGAGAGCCCACGGCACGGTGGCAAGTTCGGGATGGCCGCTCTGCGCGGCGAGATCGGCAAGGAACCGTTGGAAGACGGCGTCGGACCCGTTTCGCGGGTCGCACCAGAACTGGCAATCTTCCTTCTCCGGCTGCTCGTAGGACGGTGCCACGAGCGCGCAGTCGTGCTTTCTGGCCAACGCCTGCCAATGGAGATCGAACGCGCCGGTGAGCCCCGACCGGCACGAGCCCTCGCCGCAGCCGTGCTGATGCACGATCACCCCGCGGAGCGTCTTCACGCCGGGGGGGATCCACGCTGTGTGGATCACCGCAAACCGTAGCGTGCCCGGCTCAGCGGAGGCGTCGTAGCGGAGGCGCTCGTACGGCGGCGCGGCAGGCGGGAGATCGTCGCCGTCTGCCCAGCGTGTTGGCAGCAGGCCGACGAGAGCGAGCAGGATGAGTGTGCGGGCCGGCATGGTGGTGATGGTGAAACGTGGCGCGGAAGGGAGCGGCTACCGGT
>JAPLNQ010000205.1:6389-18678 GCA_026401075.1 Planctomycetia bacterium | reverse complement strand
GATGATCGTCTCGCGGTCGGTGCGGCCTATGAGTTTGAGCGGGTCGCCTGCTCTGGCGTCGGGGCCGGCAGTGGCGGCGAGTTCGTGTCGGCCGCAGCGATGGGCTGGCAGCAGTGGCCCGGCGACGCCGACAGCACGTCGCCCCATGGTGGCGATCCGATTGGCGACGAGATCAGCGGGCTGACTTCATACGCGGTGGGCGGCGACGATGGCGGCGGGCGGGCCGGCCTCCTGCTGACCGTCTGCGCGGCGGCGGCGAGCGACGAGGATGTGCGGCTCCGCAGGCAGACCTTTCCCGCCGCGGCGGCGGAAGACATGGAGGGATTCGCGGTGGCGTTTGCCTGCCGCCTGCGAGGCGTGCCCGTCGGCATCATCCGCGGCATCTCCAACACGGCGGGCGACCGCGACACATCGCACTGGGTGGCGGCCGCGGTCGAGGCGGCGGGCAGGCTCGCCCTGCAGGTCATGGCGGAGGCATCGTGAGCCAGACCATCCGACTGGGCATCTCGACCTGCCCCAACGACACGTTCGCCTTCCACGGTCTACTGACGCGATCGGTGGATTGGCAGGGCCTGCAGTTCGAGGTCGAACTGCTCGACATTGAGCAGCTCAACGAGCGGCTGCTCGGCGACGGCTTCGATGTCGGCAAGACGAGCTTTCACGCGGCGCTGCACCTGGCGGACGACCACGTGGTGCTGCCGAGCGGGTCGGCCCTGGGCTTCGGCGTCGGTCCGCTGCTGCTGTCGGCCTCGCCCGGCACCAGACCGGAAAGCGTCGATCAGCTGACGCTCTGCCCTGGCCGGCACACGACGGCGGCACTGCTCTTTGCGCTTTTCCACCCGAACACGACCCGTGTCGAGCACGCCGTGTTTTCGGAGATCATGCCGCGACTGGAGGCCAGGACGGCAGACTTTGGTGTCTGCATCCACGAGGGACGGTTTACCTGGCAGCAGCGTGGGCTGGGCCTCGTCGAGGATCTCGGCGCCCGCTGGGAACAGGCTACGGGCTGCCCGTTGCCGCTCGGTGGCATCGTCGCGAGCAGCCGGCTGCCCGAGGAAACGATCGCGACGGTGCAGCAGGTGATCAAGGATTCCCTGCGGTTCGCGTTGGCCGATCGGCAGGCGGCCCTGCCCACGATGCGGAGGTATGCCCAGGAGTTCGACGACCACGTGCTGATGCAGCACGTCGATCTCTACGTCAACGAATGGACGCTCGACTTGGGCGTCGAGGGGGCACGGGCCCTCGACGAACTGTCGGCCCGGGCGGCGTCGATCGCAGGCCGCCGGCTCCGAGTCTTTTCCTGAACAGCGGGCGGGCCTCGCCCGGATCTCGCTGCACGGCACGCAGGATGGTGGTCATGCCCGGAGTCCCCCGGCTTCCGCCGGGGGCTTGTATTCGAAACGGATGCCGCGTCCGGCGGTCACTCCTCGGCCAGTGACTCGAAATCGTCGGTGGTCATGCCCGCGGCTCGGAGGAGGCTGCGGAGCGTTCCCTTCGCCAACTCTTTGTGCATCGGCACGGACAGCGTGGCCGGATGCCCTTCCTTGACGAGGATGACATGGCTCCCTCGCTGGCGATCAACCGCCCAGCCGGCTTTTTCGAAGGCCTTCACCGCCTCGGCGCCGCTCACGACGGGAAGCCGGCCCATCAGAGGACGACCTCGACCTGCTGCGTCTCGACCGTCAACGGCATCCCCCGCTCGGCCCGCACTTCGAGGCACGCAGCAATGGCTTCACGAATGTTCTCGACGGCTTCTACACGGGTGGAGCCCTGCGAAATGCAGCCTGGAATGCTGGGGCACTCCGCCACCCAAACGCGGTCTTCATCCTGCATGAGCGTTACAACAAATTTCATTGCATCACCAACATGATCGCTGCCTGGGGTACCTGCGAGTGAAGTGTATGCTCGCGTGGCTCAGGCGACAAAATGACGCGGCGTTCGTCGGCACTTCCGCCAGTGGTGCCCGGCAGGACGGATCTGCATGGCATGTTGGAATATGGTCACACCCGGAGTCCCCCGGCTTGTGCGTATGGGTTTTGCCTCAGGAGAGGCTAGAATCCGTCGCATGACGAAACGGCTCTGGATCGAAACGGTCGGCTGCCAGATGAACGTGCTTGACAGCGAGCTCGTCGTCGCCGCCCTGCGCCGGCAGGGCTGGGAGCTGGCCCGCACCACGGCCGAAGCCGACGCCGTCTTCTACAACACCTGCAGCGTGCGGCAGCATGCCGAGGACAAGGTCTATTCGGCGCTCGGCCGGATCCGCCTCGAAAAGCAGCAGCGGCCCGGCCTCGTGGTCGGCGTGCTCGGCTGCATGGCCCAGAAGGATCAAGAACTCGTCCGCAAGCGGGCGCCATGGGTCGATCTCGTCGTCGGCCCGGGACAGCTCCACCGCGTGCCCGGCCTCGTCGACGAGGTGCTCGCCGGCGGCGGCCCGCGGCTGGAGGTCAGTCTCGACCGCACAGGCGGCAGCAGGGAGGCGATCGCCCAGAGCTTCGAGAGCTACGATCCCGACCGCGATCCGCAGATGCGGCCGACGCCCTTTCAGGCATTCATACGAACGCAGACAGGCTGCGACAAGTTCTGCGCGTTCTGCGTGGTGCCGCACGTCCGCGGCCCCGAGCAGGCCCGTGCGCCGGCGACGATCGTCGCCGAGCCGCGGAAACTCGTTGCCGAGGGCTGCCGGGAGAGCACGCTCATCGGCCAGACCGTCAACAGCTACCGCTGGAAGGACGGCGGCACGACGACGCGGCTCGCCGACCTGCTCGTGCTCCTCGACGCGATCGACGGCCTCGACCGGATCAAGTTCGTGACCAACTACCCGCGAGACATGACCGACGACCTGATCGCGGCCGTCCGCGACCTGCCGAAAGTGAGCCACTACCTGCACGTGCCGGCGCAGCACGGCTCCGATGCCGTGCTCACGCGGATGAAACGCGGCTATTCGATCGGCGAATACATGGAGATGCTCGGCCGGCTGCGGGAAGCGATCCCGCACGCGGCCGTGACGAGCGACTTCATCGTCGGCTTCTGCGGCGAGACCGACGCCGAGTTCCAGACCACGCTCGACCTCGTCCGCACCGCCGACTTCAAGAGCAGCTTCATCTTCAAATACAGCCCCCGGCCCGGCACCAAGGCCTTTGACCGGCAGTCCGACGACGTGCCGGAGACGGTCAAGAAGGAACGCAACCAGGCGCTTGAAGAGGCCCAGGCGGCCGTGAGCCTCGCCGGCAATCTGCGGTTCATCGGCACGCGGCAGCAGGTGCTCGTGGAGGGGCTTTCGGTGCGCCAGGAACGACGGGGAGACCATCCTGCATCCCCGGATGGAGTCGCGCAGCTGACAGGACGGACGATGTGCGACCGGATCGTCGTCTTCGACGCCCCGCTGCGGCTCGTCGGGCGACTCGTCGATGTCGACATCCAGGCGGCCGGCGCCTGGTCGCTGGCCGGCGACGTCGCCGATGGCTTGGCCGATGCGGTGCCACTGGAGCACCTGTTGGAGAATACCGGCGCAGACGCTCCGCCCGCGCTCTACAACATCGATCTGACGGCCGCGTCGTCGGGAAGAGCCGGCGCCACGCAGACCAACACGACGCCGGCCGATACGACTGCAGGAGCCTAGCTGTGCCGCCGGACTTTCCCGGTTCGATCGCGGAGATGGAGCGGCTCCTCGACGAGCCCACCGCTGCCGCGGAGTGGGGGCGGCGTGCCGGCCTCGCGGATCCCCAGGGGGCCCACCGCTCGCTCTGCGGACTTGCCGCGCACGGGCTCACCCTCGACCTGCTGGCCTTTCTCTGCGGCCGGCTCGGGCACCTGCTTCCGGCCGTGAGCGACCCCGACCGGGTCCTCGTCGCGGTCGAACGTCTCATCGGTGCCGTCCGCAGCCCCCTCTCCACCGGCACGCTCTTCCAGCGTGATCCGCGGAGCCTGGAGATACTACTCAAGCTCTTCTCGGCCAGCCCCTATCTCGCCGAACTGGTGATCCTCGATCCGGAGTCGTGGGAGCAGGTCCGCGTGGGCGAGGGTCGGCCTGAGAGCCGCCAGAGCTTGGCCGCAGCACTGGCGGCGGAGACAGCCCTGCTCACCGAGCCTGACTGCGTGATGCGGGCGCTGCGGCGATTCAAACGTCGCGAGACGCTCCGCATCGCCTACGGTGACATCGTCGGCGGGCAGCGGCTGGAGACGGTGGTGACGCAGATTTCGCATGTCGCCGACTGCGTGGTGCAAGCGGCGGTCGCGTCGGCTGTGTCGCGACTGGAGAAGCTCCGGGGCATTCCCCGCGGGCTCGGCGGCGAGCACGCCACCATCGCGGTGATCGCGCTGGGCAAGCTCGGCGGTCTGGAGCTGAACTATTCCAGCGACATCGACCTCGTGTTCGTGTATTCGGCCGACGGCCGCGTGCAGGGACCCAAGCCCTGTGCAAATGCGGAGTTCTTCGAGCGGGTTGTGCAGGAGACGGTGCGGCTGATCGTGGAGCCGACCGACCTGGGGATCGCCTACCGTGTCGACCTGCGGCTGCGGCCCCACGGGGCGACCGGGTCTGCGACGATGTCGCAGGAGGCGATGCTCCAGTATTACGACCGCCACGGCCGCACCTGGGAGCGGCAGGCGTGGGTGAAGGCCCGGTGCATCGCCGGCGACGAGGCCCTGGGAGGGCGGGTGCTCGCGGAGATGGAGCCGTGGATCTACCGCCGCTGGCTGACGCGTGCCGACATCAGCGGTATTAAGGCGCTGAAGCGACGGATCGAACACCGGGCCGTTCGCGACGGGACCGATGACGCCGACATCAAGAGCGGCAGGGGCGGGATCCGCGACATCGAGTTCACGATTCAATTCCTTCAGCTCTTGAGCGGCGGCGACACGCCGCAGGTCCGCACCGGCACGACGCTCGAGGCGATGCGGCGGCTTGCGGAGTCGGGCGGACTGACCGACCAGGAACGCGGCATTCTGGAACGCACCTACACGCTCCTGCGCACCGTCGAGCATCGGCTTCAGATCCTCTACGATCGCCAGACGCACATGGTGCCCCGGGATCCGGCGGAGTTTTCCCGGCTGGCGGTGCGCATGGGCTACGGCACAGGCGAGCCGGCAGCCGATCGGCTGCGCCAGGAACTGGCCGAGGCGACCGACGTGAATCGTCGCATCCTCGACCACCTGCTGCACGACGCCTTCCCTGAGGATGCTGAGCCCGAGCCGGAGGTCGACCTGGTGCTCGACCCGTCGCCGCCAGAGGCATTCGTTCGCGAGGTGCTGTCGCGGCACGGGTTCCGCGACATTCCTGCCGCGCATCGGGCGCTTGAGAGCCTCGGCGAGGAGCAGGTGCGGTTTTTGTCCACGCGACGGTGCCGGCATTTCCTGGCGGCGATCGCGGCCAGGCTGCTGGCGGCCATTGCCACCACCCCCGACCCCGACGCCACGCTCGTCAACCTCGTCGCCGTCAGCGATTCCCTCGGCGGCAAGGGTGTGCTCTGGGAACTGTTCAGTTTCCACCCACCGTCGCTCGATCTGACGGTCCGTCTCTGCTCATCAAGCCCCTTCCTCGCCAAACTGCTGATGAGCAATCCCGGCATGATCGACGAACTGCTCGACAGCCTCGTGGTGCCGCGGCTGCCAACACCAGCCGTTCTCGACGCCGCGCTCGCCGAACTCTGCAAGGGGGCGGTTGAGCTCGAGCCGATCATTCAGGCCTTCAAGGCCTCGCAGCAACTGCGGGTTGGGGTGCGCGACATCCTCGGCCGGCAGAACGTGGCCGAGACGACCGCCGCGCTCACGGCCATCCCAGAATCGATCCTGCGGGTGGTGATGGTCCGCGAGGAGGAGAGGCTCGTGGAGCGGCTCGGCGAGCCGATGGCGGGGCAGGGGGAGACAGTTGGTGTGCGAGCCGGGCCGGTAGTGCTGGCGATGGGCAAGTTCGGCGGCCGCGAGATGAACTACGCCAGCGACGTGGACCTCGTCTTTCTCTACGATCACGACGGCATCTCCTTTCACCGTCGCCGCACACGGCGGAGCGTCGAGGGCACGACCAATGCCCACTTTTTCGCGGAGCTTGCGCAGCGGACGATGAAGGTGTTCAACACCTTCGGCCCCCACGGCCGGCTCTATGAAATGGATTCCCGACTCCGCCCTAGCGGCCGCAGCGGACCGGCGGCGGTGTCACTCGACGACGTCGCCCGCTACTTTGCCGACGATGGTCCGGCCGCCATCTGGGAGCGGCAGGCGCTCGTGAAGGCGAGGGTCGTGATCGGCAGTCCTGCGGCGGCCGCCCGGGCCCAGCGGATCGTGCATGCCGCAGCCTACGAACGCGAATGGACCGCCGCCGAAGTCGCCGAGATCCGCCGGATGCGGCACCGTATGGAGGAGGGCGCCCGGGCGACCAACCTCAAGCGTGGTCCCGGCGGGGTGGTCGACATCGAGTTCGTCGTGCAGATGCTGCAGCTCGTGCACGGCGGCCGCGAGCCCGCGGTCCGCACGCCCGAGACGCTCGCGGGCCTTGACCGGTTGCAGACGGCGGGTCATCTCTCCAGCACCGAGTTTGCGTTTCTCGAGCAGGCTTACCGAACGCTGCGCACGATCGAGGGGCACCTGCGATTGCTCGACGCACCAGGCCGCCACGATTTCCCGTCGGTGCAGTCAGAGCAGCGGACGCTCGCGCATCTGCTCGGCTACGGCAGTCCGGAAGACCTCGTTGCCGAGGTGCAGTCGCTCACCTCCCGCACGCGGCAGGCATTCGACGCGGTGTTTGACCGCGTCGAGACTGAGCTCGCGTAAGACGGAGGAGAAAGTCGCGATTGCTTTCCTCCCCCGTGGCAGCAAGTTTGTAACTTGCTGAATTCGCTCGAGGCAAGAACAAGATGCAATCTTGTCCCCACGGGAATACCGAGGCAAGAACAAGATGCAATCTTGTCCCCACGAGGGAGCCGTCACCTCGCGGCGCGGCGACGGGCGGCCCAGAGCTCCCAGGCGACGGGCAGCACCGACACGAGCACGATGCCGACCACCACCAGTTCGAAGTTCTTCTTCACGATCTCCATGCCGCCGAAGAAATAGCCGGCCAGCGTGCAGATCAGCACCCAGGCGAGTCCGCCCACGACGTTGTAGTAGAAGAACTGCGGATAGTTCATCTTGCCGACGCCGGCGACGAAGGGGGCGAACGTGCGGATGATCGGCACGAACCGGGCGAGAACGATCGTCTTGCCGCCGTGCCGGTCGTAAAATTCCTGCGTCTTGACGAGGTGCTCGTGTTTCAAAAACCAGGCATTGATGCGAAAGGCCCGGGGGCCGACGGCCCGGCCGATCCAATAGTTGATCGTGTCACCGAGCACCGCGGCAATCACCAGCAGGATCAGCAGCACGGCGATGTTGAGCGAATCGGGGTGGAGCGACGCCATCGCCCCGGCTGCGAAGAGCAGCGAATCGCCAGGCAGGACGGGCGTGACCACCAGGCCGGTCTCGCAGAGGATGATCGCGAACAAGAGCACGTAGGTCCACGGGCCCCAGATGATGAGGATCTCGTGCAGCTTTTCGTCGAGGTTGAGGAAGAGATCGAGGAAGGGTTTCAGGGCATCCATGGCATGTCCAGCGCGTGGTGGGGGGTCGCGGTCCGATGCGTGCCGCTGATTCAATCGACGCAGCGGATCATAGTTCGCGCGGGTGTGTTTGCAAATTGCGCCGCACCATGAGCCACGTGATTGCGACCGGCACCGCGAGTGATCCGACGAGCACCCACTGGAGCGAATCGGCCTGTCGTCCGAGGGCGCCGGCGAGGCTCCAGACGAGTGCGATGACGAGGTTGCCGCTGCCGGCCGCGACGAGAAATTCCCACCACCCCATGCCGGCGGCACCGGCCATGAGGGCCGCGGCCTCCGCCACGAGCGGCAGGGGCCGGGTGAGCACGACCGCCAGCGGCCCAAAGCGACGCTGCTGCCGGGCGAGCCGCTCTTGCTCGTCCGCCGTGAGGCTCGAGAGCGACGCGGCGCCCGCGGTGTGGCCGAGCCACCAGCCCACCATCGCACCGGCCGTCATACCGAGCCAGGCACAGGCCGTGCCGATCACGACGCCGAGATGCGCGCCGCCGAGGGTGGCCACCATGCTCGAGGGTACCGGCAGCAGCAGGTCGGCGGCGAGCACGCCCACCTCGATCGCCGCCAGCACCGGGGGAGCGGGGAGCGGATCGAGCCAGCGGGCCACCGCATGATCGAGCCGCGTGCCGAAGGTAAGAAACGGCACCAGCGGCACGGCCACCGCCACGAGTGCGAGGATCAGGAGAAGGCGGAGCGGGCGGTGCATGAATGTGACGGTTGGCGAAAGGCTGTGGGTGAGCGTTCAGACACTTCCGTCAGCGGACTCTGCCCGTGCGCGTGCCTGGGCTGCAATGTCGAGCCCCGCGAGCACGCTCCAGGCGGCGAGGAGCGACTGGTAGATTTCGCCCGGTCGGCCGGTGCCGATGGCGCGGCCGTTGAAGCGGGTGGCCGGCAGAATGCAGTTGGGCGTGCTCGTGAGCAGGATCTCATCGGCGTCGGCGAGGTCCTGCTCGGTGAGCGAGCGTGTCGTCCAGGACACGCCCAGCGATTCCGCCAGACTCTCCGCGCATCGCAGGCTCACGCCCGCGAGCGCGTCGGCCGCCGGCGGCGCGAGGATCGTACCGTCGCGAACGATCGCGATGTTGGCGGTCGAGGTCTCACTGACGCGGCCATCGAGATGGCAGACGACGGCCCTGGCTCCCGGTTCGGCGGCGTGTGCCTCGCGGTCGGCGAGAAAATAATGGAGGCGGCTGCGGACCTTGGCCTGCACCGGCCAGCAGGCGTCGGGTACCTGCCTGACTGACACGCTCCGCAAGGGCACGCCGTGCTCGTAGGCATCAGCCCAGAGGCGGAACGCCAGCGGAAAGGTGTGGATCACCGTCCGCGGAGTGCCTCTCATGCCACGATGCTGCGACGGCTGGTCGCCGGGCGTGACGAAGATCACGAGTCCCAGATCATCGTCCGCCGGGCCGACGGCGTGGTTGCGGGCGGCCAACTCGGCCGCCGCCGCGAATACTTTGGCCAGCGGCCGGCCGGAATCGATGCCGACGATCTGCAACGATTCGTGGAGCCGCTCCTGGTGGGCGTTGGCCACGAAGAGTCGGCCGCGAAAGGTTCGCAGCTGCTCGGTAACCGTGGCCCCCAGCACGAATCCGGCGTCGCCGACGGGCAGGAAGAGCGACTGCCTCGGAAGGAACGAGCCGTCCACCCAGGCGATTTCGCCCCGCTGCGGTGCGGACTGCGGGGGGGGTTCAGCGGGCGTTTTCATGCGGGCGATGCGGCGACCCACAAAACCATCCGGCTCCCCACAATAAAGTGGAGGATAGGGGATTTGAACCCCTGACCTTCTGGCTGCCAGCCAGACGCTCTCCCAATTGAGCTAATCCCCCATAGAACCTTTTGCCACGCAACCGCTGCAGCAGCGGACTTGTGGCTCATGCGATGGGGGAGCCGTGACGGTGTCGAACCGCCACCTGAAAACTATCGCGACGCGGCGGGCCTGTCAACGCGTCCCGCTGCCGCGGGGCGGCTGAGCCGCGGAAATCCGCCTGGAAATCCCGCAGGACACTGGCACTGGAGATTGGCGGGCGGGTGAATCAGACTACAGGGCTTCCGGCCGGTGAGCGCTCGGTCAGACGGTTGATCGGCCCCGCAGCCGATCCCTTGCTTGCGCTTCGGGCTTGGATGGGCGGAAAAAGCCAATGAGCAGACCAATCAATAACTCGACGCCGTCACCTGTGACACAGGCTGCGGTCACGGTGGCGCTCTCCATCTATCTCGTGGGCCTCGTGCTCTCGATCGTCGGCAACACCGGCAGCGGATCGTCGGCGGTCGTTCGCACG
Organism: Planctomycetia bacterium; assembly: GCA_026401075.1. Lineage (GTDB taxonomy): Bacteria > Planctomycetota > Planctomycetia > Pirellulales > UBA1268 > CAMCQY01. Next base: position 8,819 of record JAPLNQ010000205.1, on the reverse strand, counting down.
ATCAAGAGCCGCCTCTTCTCGCCGTGGATGGTGCCGCCATGGCTCGACCTTGGCTTCGACTACCGTCTGACGTATGGCAGCGACGAGGATGGCGACTTTTCCGTCGAGGTGCGGCGGCAGGGTGATGGGGAGGCCGCGCCAGTGCGTCTCCCCGGCCAACTGACCGGTGAACGGGCTGCCCGGTGGCGGCGTCTCGCACGATCGATCGCTGTGGAAGATACCGATCGCGACGGCCTGTTGGCTGCGGCCGTCGGCCGCGGCATGTTCGACGATGTTGGTGCTGACGATGTCACCGTGCGTGTGCTGCGGACTCCGCTGGTCGATCGCGGCGGGCCGCCATCAGCGCCGGTGCAGGCCTCGTCGGCCCGGGTCCGCATGGTGGGCGGCGAGTTGCAACTGATCCGTGCGGAGCCTCGTGGCGAGGTCGCGCCGCTCGTGCGGTCCGGCGCCAGCGGCGACCCGAGCGATGGTGGCACCGGAAGCGACGGGGAGGCCACGCGTTGAATACCAGGTCATCGGACGCTGCTCGTCCCCCGTCCAGCACCGGCGGCATTGCCGCTGTCGGCGATGCCTGGAACCGTTTCTGGTTCAGTCCCGCCGACAGTCAGCCGTTATCGCTTGTGCGGATCGGCGCCGCGGCGATCGCCCTCGCGGCGTGGTGGAGTTATGCCGCCGACCTGCAGGCGTGGTTTGGTCCCGCGGGCGTCCTGCCTGCCGACACCGTGCGGGAGTGGCGTCCGCCAACTGGGTTTTCACTCTTTGATTGGGCCGTGACTCCTCTTGCGCTGAATGCGCTCTTCGTCGCCACAGGCGTGGTCTTCGCTCTGTTGCTGGTCGGCTTCGCGACGCCCGTGGTCGCGCCACTTGCAGCGGTGCTCTGGGCGTCGCTGTTGCACCGCGGCCCGATCCTCGCGGGACCGGCCGACGACGGTCTTTCGATCCTGCTCTGGTGCCTCGCCATCGGTCCGGCCGGCGAGTATGTGTCACTCGATCGCTGGCTTGCGAATCGTGCGGGCCGGCCCGTACCGGCCGCAGGCTGGAGGGCGAGTATCTCGGAGGGGCTGCTGCAGGTGCATGCCACGGCGATTGCCGTCGGGGCGGTCCTCGCGCAGCTCAAGGGGGATGTCTGGTGGAATGGTCTGGCCGCCTGGTATCTGGTGACGGGGCCGCGGAGTGGGGCTGCCGGTCTCGTGCCCTTGCTGGAGCGATCGGAATACCTGACCAACCTGCTCACGCATGGCGTCACGGCCTTTGAGATCCTCTTCGCGATCGGCATGTGGTGTGGGCCGACGCAGCAACTCGTGGCCAGGGTCGGGCTGGTCGGCTGGCCGCTCGTGGGCCTGCTGGCGGGCGAGCCGCTCTGGGGGCTCGCCATGGCACTGTTTGCACTGCCGTTGGCCGTGAGGCGGTAGTCGGCTGAAACAGGCGGAGTTGGGCTTGTCGGGAAGCCGCCTGCAGCGGCCCACGCTCCGTGCAGTACCGCCATTTCTCCCGCTGGTCGGAGTTGCTACCCTCCCCGCCCCTCTCCCCCCGAGAGGCAGTTCCCCCGGCGCCGGAGACGCATTTCGATGAGTTGTGTCATGCGAAGCACTGCCTGCAGTGCATGTGGCCGGAGGGCGATGCAGGCCTCTGCGCCGACGATCCTGTTGACGATGCTGTTGGCCATGCTCGTGGGCTGTGGCACGACGAGGATGAGCGATTCAAAACGCACTGCCACGGCGCAGCTTCTCGTTTCTCAGGCGCTCGACCGGGCCGTCATGCGGGTCGACGTCCGCCCGTTGGCAGGCAGGAAGGTGTTCCTCGAAACGGCATTCATGGACGACGTCGAAGACGGCAAATACCTCGAGAGCGCGCTGCGACACCAACTGATGGCCTCGGGCTGTCTGCTGGCGAAGGATCGCGACTCATCCGACGTCGTGGTCGAAGCCCGCGCGGGAGCGGTCGGCACCGACCGCAGTTCGGTGCTGCTCGGAATTCCGGCGACCAGCGTCACGCTCAAAGGCAACGAGACCTCGACGCCGGAACTCGTGCTGGCCAAGCGTTCGGAACAACGCGGCGTGGCGAAGCTCAGCGTCTATGCCTACGAGCGGGAGAGTGGCCAGCCGGTCTGGCAGAGCGGCGAGGAGCATGTCGCCAGCCATGCCCGCGACCGCTGGCTCTTTGGAGCCGGGCCCTGGCAGGACGGAGAGATTCACGACGAGCCGGCGTTCGCAGGGCGTGCCATTCACAAGCGCAATGCGAAAGCCATTTCCGATGCCGTGCCGCAGGATCCAGCCGCGCTCGCAGGGATGGTTGACCTCTCAAAACCCAAGGCCTTTACCAGCGTGCCTGTGAGGGGCGACGCGACGCCCCGTCCGCCCACCGCGATTGCCGACAAGCGCATGGTCGACCTGCCGACCGTGCGGTGAGATGAATCCCATCGCTCACGCT
>JAPLNQ010000205.1:0-6377 GCA_026401075.1 Planctomycetia bacterium | reverse complement strand
GCGTGAGCCGGGGGATAGCGGCTGTCTCAATTGCCGCCCGCGAGCAGCACGCGGAACGCCGCCTCATCGATCACTTTCACACCGAGCTTCGTGGCCTTCTCAAGCTTGCTGCCAGCCTCGTCGCCAGCCACGACGTAGTCGGTCTTCTTCGACACGCTGCCCGAAGCCCGTCCGCCCGCCTTGCGGATCGCCTCCTCGGCCTCCTGCCGCGAGAAGCCCGCGAGCGAGCCCGTCACCACCAGTGTCTTGCCCGCGAGCGGCCCCTCGCCGACCCGTTCCGATTCCGGCACGTCGAGGGCCACGCCGGCCTGCTCCAGACCGTGCAGCACCCGTTTTCCGTAGCTGCTCGCCAGCCACTCGTGCACGCTGGCCGCGATCACCGGGCCGATGTCCTCAACAGCCGAGAGCTCATCGACGGTCGCCGCACGGAGCTGGTCGAGCGACGGAAACCGTCGGCAGAGCAGGGAGGCCACCCGCGGGCCGACGTGGCGGATGCCGAGCGCGTTGAGCATGCGGATGAGCCCGCGGCTGCGGCTGGCGGCGATCTGCGTGACGAGGGCCTGCGCGGATTTTTCACCCATACGTTCGAGCGGCTCGAGTTGGGCGGCCGACAGTGCGTAGAGATCGGCGTAGTCCTTCACGAGGCCCGTGGCGACGAGCTGCTCGACGAGCTTGTCGCCAAGCCCCTCGATGTCCATCGCGCCGCGCGATGCAAAGAATTTCAGCCGCTCGCGGCAGCGTGCTGGGCAGTCGACGTCGGGGCAGCGGATGAACACGCCCTCGGGATCACGTTCCAGCGGCGTGCCGCATTCAGGGCACTCGGTGGGCGGCGACCATGGCTCGAGCTCGTGCTTCCGCAGGTGTTTTTCGACGCGGACCACGTGCGGGATCACCTTTCCCGCCTTCTCGACCACGAGCACGTCCCCCACGCGAACGTCCTTCCTCGCCACTTCATCTGCGTTGTGCAGGCTCGCCCGGCGGACGATCGTGCCGGCAAGCTCCACCGGCTCCAGGTCGGCCACCGGCGTCACCGTGCCACCGCGGCCGACCTGCACGCGGATGCCCGCCAGCTTCGTCGTGGCCTCGAACTTCTCGAACTTCCAGGCGATCGCCCAGCGAGGGCTCTTCGCCGTCGTGCCGAGTTGCCGCTGCTGGTCGAAGCGGTTCACCTTCACCACGAAGCCGTCCACCTCGAAGTCGAGCGAGTGCAGTTCCTCGATCAGCGATGTGCCGTGTTCGACGAGTGCATCGAGCGAAGCAAACGTGCGAGTCAGCGGTGCGACGGGCAGGCCAGCCTGCTGCGCCCATGCGAGCAATTCCGATTGCGACGCCGCGCCAAGGCCGGTCGCATCGCCCACGCCGTGGCAGAAAAACCGCAGCGGCCGGCCTGAGCACTCCCGCGGATCGAGCAGCCGGATGCTGCCGGCGGCCACGTTCCGTGTGTTGGCGAAGGGGGCGAGCCCGGCCTCCGCCTGCTGCTGGTTGAGTGTGACGAGATCCGAGTTGGTCATGTAGACCTCGCCGCGAACCTCGATCCGCTCAGGCGGCTCGTCGATGACCAGCCGCAGCGGCACGCCATGGATCGTGCGGACATTGTGCGTGATGTCATCGCCGACCGTGCCGTTGCCGCGGGTCGCGCCGAGCACGAGCAGGCCGTGCTCGTAGGTGAGCGAGACGGCCACGCCGTCGATCTTCAGCTCCAGCACCCACTCGATGGGGCCAGAGTCCGACTCCTCAAGGAGCTTCTCGACGCGGCGGCCCCAGGTGGCGAGGTCGGCGGCGCTGTAGGTGTTGTCGATCGACAGCATCGGCAGCCGGTGCCGCACCGACTCGAGTTCCGGCACAGGCTCGTCGCCGACCCGCTGCGTGGGGCTGTCTGCCGCCACCAGTTCGGGATGTTTTTCCTCGAGCGCACGCAGGTCGGTGAGCAGGCGGTCGTAGTCGCGGTCGCTGATCTCCGGCGCCGCCTCGACGTAATACTTCCGGTCGTGATGCCGTATCTGCTCCCGCAGGCGTTCGATCTGTCGGGCGGCCGACGTGGTCACGGTCTTTCCGTCCCGGCGGCATCGTGGTCACGGTTGCGTTTGGCCGCCGACTCCTGCTCCCGCTCCCGCTTCTGCCGCTCCCCGTCGAAATGATCCATGGCCACGGCGCCAACTGTCGCGATGGCGAGCACGGCGATCTGGCCGGCCAGGAGCGTGATGCCATGGCGATCCATCAGTCGCTCGAGGGCATGAGGCGCGGCGGAGAGGCTCTCGCGCCGCACACCACGCAGCACGAACAGGCAATAGCTCGACGCCGTGATCGTAAACAGAAACCCCACGATGCCGAGGATCGCGTAAAACGGATTGGGACGTGGGCGTGACATGGGAACGCTGCTTTTGAATAAATGGGGACGGGAGCGATTTTCCAAAAATCGCTCCCGTCCCCATTTTTGTGTCAGTGCGACCGGGCGGTGCCGTAGCGATCGGCGAGGAAGCTCACGATCGGCTCGGGGCCGGAGACGAAGGCCCGGCCGTTGGCCACGGGCACTCCGGCGGGCAGATCGCCCTGCGGGAGGACGAGCACCGGGCACGACTGGTTTTCCTCACCGACCATCGCCACCACCTCGGGCCGGGGTCGCGGGACATCGACCAGTCTGACGTCGAGTGCCTCGACGAGCTTTGGATAGTAGTAGAGGAGCCCGGCGACGGTGGCGCACTCCGGGCAATACAAGCCTTCCGAGCGATGCTTGGGATCGGAGAATCCAGCGCGGAGGAGGAACAGGATCGGCTTGGCGGTCGTGGTCATGGAGTGGGCTCTTTGGTTGCGTCGGTGAAGTCTTGTCCTCAAGATACCGGTATGACCGCACTGGGCAAGTTGAAAACTTGCCCCCACGGGGGAAAAGCACGTATCGTGCCGACCACGACCACTGCCATCGCCATTTTCATATGAAACCTGACGTTTCACGCATTCCGGCGGAACGGCTCGCCGCCCTCATCTCGCAGGCTCCCAAGGCGGAGCTGCATGTGCACATCGAGGGCACGCTCGAGCCGGAACTCGCCTTTGAGATCGGCCGCCGTAATGGCATCACGCTGCCATATGAATCGCCGGAGTTGCTGCGGAAGGCGTTTGCCTTCACCGATCTGCAGAGCTTTCTCGACGTCTACTACGCCGCCGCGGCGGTGCTCCGCACCGAAGACGATTTTCACGACCTGACATGGGCGTATCTGGAGCGAGCCCGGGCCGACAACGTGGTCCGCGCGGAGATCTTCTTCGATCCGCAGGCCCACACCGCGCGGGGCGTGCCCTTCGAGACGGTGATCGGCGGCCTGTCGCGGGCGATCGCCCGGGCGCAGGGCGAACTCGGTATCTCGGCCGCGCTGATCATGTGCTTCCTGCGGCACCTCACGGAACGGGAGGCTTTCGAGACGCTCGAACGGGCCGAGCCTTTCCGTGAGCATCTGCTTGGCGTCGGCCTCGATTCCGGCGAGCAGGGAAACCCGCCGGAGAAGTTTGCGAGGGTGTTCGACCGCTGCCGCGGGCTCGGCCTTCACGCCGTCGCCCATGCGGGCGAGGAGGGGCCGCCCGCATCGATCACCGCGGCGCTGGATGTCCTCGGCGTTGAGCGGATCGATCACGGCGTGCGGTGCCTCGAGGACCAGGCCGTGGTCGCCCGGCTCGTGCGGGAGCGAATTCCGCTGACGGTCTGCCCGCTCTCCAATGTGAAGCTCCGCGTGTTCGACACGCTCGGGCACCACAATCTGCCGAAGCTGCTCGCCGCGGGCCTGCGGGCGAGCGTGCATTCCGACGATCCCGCTTACTTCGGTGGCTATCTCAACGAGAATCTCCGCCAGTCGTTTGCAAGCCTGCCACTGACGGCGGCCGACGCCTACACGCTCCTGCGGAACAGCCTCGAATCGAGCTTCCAGCCGGCGGCCGAACAGGCCCGGCATATCGAACGACTCGATGAATTGTTTGAAAATTGGGGACGGGAGCGATTTTTGTGAGGCTCTCTCGCCGTTTCGGCATATGAGGGTCGTGTCGACTTCGATTACCGAAAAAATCGCTCCCGTCCCCAATTTTAGGCGGTGATCCGGTGACCGTGGAACGCGAGGCCCTCGCACGCCGCCACCACGCGGTCGACGTCGATGCCCGCCATCGCAAGCGTGTCGGTCTTGCGATCAGCCCACTTCGGCCGCAGCGAGGCTGGCGGTTCGACGGTGGCATGGATCCGGCCGTAGGGGCCGTTGCGATCGGCCGGCACCGGGCCGAAGAGGCCGACGCAGGGAGTTCCCACCGCGGCTGCGAGGTGCAGCGGTCCGGTGTCGCCCGAGACGAACAGCCGCGCGAGCCGGCAGAGGGCGCCGAGATCCTGGAGCGATGTCTTGGGCGCGACGACCGTCGCCTGCGGCGCAGCCGCAGCAATCCGTTCGGCGCTGCCCCGCTCCCGGTCGCCACCCCAGACGATGACTGATGTCAGTCCGTGCCGTTCGTGGAGGCAGCGGGCCACCGCCGCAAACCGATCCTCCGGCCAGATCTTCGACGGCCAGCCTGCGCCGGGATTGATCACGACCGGCGCCGACGCCAGCCGCAGCGTGGCGAGCCACTCCTCCATGCGGTGGCGGCTCACGGGCCAGTCGGGCATGTCGAAGGCGGGCGTCGCCTCATGCACCCCCAGCGGCTCAAGCAGGTCGCAATTGCGATCCACGACGTGGGCGGCCGTCGATGGCACGGCGCAGGTGTAGGCCAGCCACGCCGCCTCACGCGACTCCGGCCGCGCGTGGCCGATCCGCAGCGAAGCGCCGGAGAGCCAGGTGGGGAAGGCGCTTTTGAGCAGCCCCTGCATGTCGATCGCGACGTCGGCGCGGAAGTCGAGCAACTGACGACGGAGCGAACGTACTGCCTGCCACGATTTCATCCAGCCACGCGGCAGGCGGAAGAGGTGATCGATGGCGGGATGACCGGCGAGCACGTCGGCGGAGCGGCCCTCGACCACCCAGCCGATCCGCGTGGTGGGAAACGCCCGCTTCAGCGCCACCGCGGCGGGCACGCCGTGGAGCACGTCGCCGATGGCGGAGAGCTTGACGAGAACGATCGCACGTGGGGCATCCATGCCGCGCACTCCGTGGGGAAAAACACTATCCAACCCCGAAAGTTCATCGTCCCGGCGGTTTCCGGGCAAGCCCAGTTTGTCGGTTGGCCGCTGTCCCCGTCCCGGGGGCTGGTCGGTTGGGAGAATGACACCTAGCCTTACGGTCTCAAGCACCGCTTTACTCGGCGGCTCCACCGGTCCCACCGGCCCCACCACGGTCTCTCTGCATGACACACGGCCACGAAACGGCGGTGCCCACGGACTTCGGCGACATCGATGTCGACGGCTTCTGTGCCGCCATCGACCGGCTGAAGGCCGAGGCTCATGCGAACATCGGGCCGGCCGACCTGGCCCACCTGCGACGGATCGAGGGCTACGGCCGCGTCGCCACGCTCCTGGGCTATGCCACGGCCTGGATCATTCCCAATCCGCTCAGCGCCTTCCTGCTCAGCCTCGGACAGTTCACACGCTGGCTGCTCGCGCATCACATTCTGCACCGTGGCTACGACCGCGTTCCGGACGTTCCCCGTCGTTACACGAGCCAGGTCTTCGCACGCGGCTGGCGGCGGTACATCGATTGGTTCGACTGGCTTCTGCCCGAGGCCTGGGACTACGAACACAACATTCTCCATCACTACCACACCGGTGAGGACGGCGATCCCGACGTCGCGGAGCGGCATCTGGAGTTCCTCCGCCGCATGCGGATACCGGTGGTACTGAAATACGCGCTCGTCGCGATCGTGGCCTGCACCTGGAAGATCATCTACTACGCGCCGAACTCGCTCGGCGTCATGCACCCGGTCGGCGGTCGGCGACGACGGGAGTCGATTGCCGTGCTCACGGTGGGCAGCGTCCTCGACTTTCGTCGGCCGGCCGTGCGGCGGCTGTGGCTGCACTGCTACGCCCCCTACGCGAGCTGGCACTTCGTGGTCGTGCCGCTTCTCTTCCTGCCACTCGGCACGGCCGCGGTGCTGGCGGTGTTGATCAACAAACTGCTCGCCGAGGCGATCACCAACGCCCACGCCTTCCTCGTGATCGGCCCCAATCATACCGCCGACGATCTCTACCGCTTCCGCTTCCACTATCGAGCGAAGGAGGAGTTTTACGTGACGTCGGTGTTGGGCTCTGCCAACTACCAATGCGGCCCGGAGTTGGTCGACTACATGAGCATCTGGCTCAACTACCAGATCGAGCACCACCTCTTTCCCGACCTGCCGATGCGGCAGTATGGCCTGATCCAGCCTCGGGTGAAGGCGTTGTGCCTGGAGCATGGCCTGCCCTACCGGCAGGAGAGTGTGTTCCG
>JAPLNQ010000281.1:12207-16585 GCA_026401075.1 Planctomycetia bacterium | reverse complement strand
TACACGGGCATGCTCAACACGGGTCACACCTTCGGCGACGATCTTACGGAGGAGCAGCGGCTCGCCGTGCTCGAGTTTCTGAAGTGTCTGTAGTCACTGCCGCTGGTGGCTCGGGGCGTGAGGAGGCCGACGGCAGTTCCACTCAGGCGATCTAAGAAAAAACTGGCGACCTGAGAAAAAACTGGCGAGCTAGGCAAAAAGGACGTGAATCAGTCTCGCACCATAACGGACAGTCGTGTGCTCGATGCGACGGCCCCCTCGCGTCGGGCCGTCCTCTTGGCCGTCCTTCGCGCTGCCGTCGCGGCCGTCGCCGCCGTCGCGACAGCGGCCCCTGTGTCTGGCGGGAAGGTTTTGGCGACGGAGCCGGATGCCGTCGCACCGCCGCCGCCCGGCCCCGTGCCCGTTCGCGTGCCGTATCAAGGTCTGCTCGAAAACGAGGGGCACGCCTACCAGAGCTGGGGTCTCACGCACGAGACCAGGCCGGCCGTCTACGTAGAGCCGATCAGCTATGCCGATGTGCAGGCGGTCGTGGTCGATCCGATCCGATTTCCTTCGCCCGTGAGCCCCGTCGGTTCGATGCTCTCGGTGACGCGGACGGTCGTCAACGACGGCGGCACGCTCCTCTGCACGCTCAAGCTCAACGAGATCCTTGGCGTCGAGACCGATGCGGCGGGGCGGAGTGTGGTGCGAGTGCAGGCCGGCTGCAGGCTCAAAAAACTGCATCTGTGGCTCCAGTCGCGCGGCCTCGAGATTCCGTACCAGGCGGAAATCGGCGACGCCACCGTCGGCTCGATGGCGGCGGGCGATACGAAGGATTCGTCGCTCGAAGGGCCAGGGTATTTCTCGGCGGGTGTCGTCGCAGTGACCTACGTCGATGAGCAGGGCACGCTCGTTACGCTGTCCGACCTCGTCGACGACAAGGCCCTTGCGGAATTCAAATGTTCGTATGGGCTCTCGGGGATCATCGTCGAATGCCTGGTCGAGGTGCTGTCGGCTATGTTGTGCCGGTCGCGATTCAGCGTCGTGACAGAGGAATCGCCGCAGGCGTTGGCTGCAGCCATCAGGCGGATGCATGACGAGTGTGACGCGTTGTTCGTTCACGTTGCGCTCGAGTCGCTCCGGGGCGTGTGCGACCAGCGATTCTCGGCCGGCCCCGGGGTGATGACGCCCGCCGCGTCGCAGCCCGTTTTCGACGAGATACGACGGTCACGCCGGCTCAGCATCCAGCACGGCCTCGCACCCAAGCCCACGGTGAAACCGCCGCCGTTGTCGAACGGGATCGTCTACTCGCGAGCAGATATGGTCGATGAATACTGGCGACCGAAGGGAGACGAGCCCAGGCTCGACTTTCAGTATTACGAACACGATCTTACGAACCTGGACCGCGTCATCGAGGAGTCGTATGCCTTCACGAGGCAATTTTCCAAAGAGCACGGCTTCGCACCCCATGCGTGGGCGATCTATTTCGTGCGCCGACTGCCGGCAACAAAGAAGCCTCACGGGCTCTACTCGGGCGGCCCAGGAATCTCGGTTTCATTCGACCCGGTCTTCTCAAACCCGGTCGATCCCCTCTGGCAGCAATTCGCGAAAGCTTACAACCAGGTCGCGATTCACTCGCTCGGCGGCAGAGCCTCGCCAATCCAGACCCAGTGGCTCACGCCGGCCGACCTGACGATCCCCCGGCAGTTGGCCCGCGACCGATTCACGACGAAGTACTACGCCCAGTTTCTGGGCTGAACGGGCTAGTGAAGGCGAGGTTCATTCGCGTCCGGCGGCAGCGGCGTCCAGCGGTCGAAGGTGGCGGCCTGGCCGCGGAGGTGTCCGGCGGCATCGACTAGGTTCCAGACGAGCGCCTGCTCGATCCGGAACCGCCGCCCTGACTGCGAGATACGGATGCCGGAATAGTCGTCGACATAGCCGTCGCGGCGGGTTCGCTCCAAGAGCCGGGCCCGCTCGTCGCGATGCATCGGCTCCGCGGTGAGCCGCGAGGGCGTTTGCACAAACGTGGCGAGATCCATCTCCCAGAGCTCGAGGGCTGTGGCGTTGGCGTAGTTCAGCACCGGATCGGCTTCCGTGCCGTGCGAGACCACGACGAATGCCGACTCGAAAAGCAGCCGGGCCTGCTCGACCGGGGAAGCGTCGCGGGGGACAAGGTCGCGGCCAAGAAGCCGGGCGAACGAGTCGAGCAGCAGTTGCACGTGCTCGATCTGGCCGGGGGGATTCCAGGGAGCAGCGGATGTCATCGGTGGACCGCCCGGGCCAGGATTCGGCGGCCCCACTCGGGAAACCATTCGATGAGGCCCGCCAGGATGGATGCTTTGCGAGGCACGACGAGTTCATTCCGCCGGCGGAGGCAGGCGGCAAGCACCTGTTCGGCGAGCCGGTCCGGATCGAGTTGCGTGAGGGCCCGGGTGCCACCGGGCTTGAGCGCCTCCGCGGGCAGGCCGGCCCGCGAGACGTCGGCGGCATAGCGGTCGGCTGACTCGGCCGACCGCGGGTCGTCGTCGTCACGCCGGATCGGCCCCGGCGAGACCAAGAGCACGTGGCCCCCCCGCGGCGTCATCTCCAGTCGTACCGCATCGACGTAGGCCGCCAGTGCCGCCTTCGCCACGCAGTAGGGACCCATGAACGGCGTGACGAGCTTGCCCGCGAGGCTGCCGATGTAGACCAGATGGCCGCGGGCGGCTGCCACGTCGTCTGCGACGGCCTGTGTGATTTCGACAGCGGACGAGACGTTGGCGTCGAAATACTCGCGGAGCTCATCGGCAGTTGTCGTGAGGATCTTTCCCCTGCCCGACCGGCCGACGCAGAAGAAGAGATCGTCAACGCCGCCCAGGATGCGGACCGCCTCCCCGACCACGCGGCCCCCTTCGCCCGGCCGCGAAAGATCAGCCGTGGTGCAGAAAAGGGGACGCAGCTCTTTTCGGGAGGGACAGGGGGAGAAAAGAGCTGCGTCCCCTTTTCTTTCCGATCGTCCCACGATCAGCACGCGGGCGCCAGCGGCAGCGAGATGCCGGGCCAACACGAGGCCGAAGCCGGCCGTGCCGCCAGCCACGATGACTCGTCTGTCATGCCACGTCGGGGTCGTCGTGCGGGTCGTCATTGAGCGGAGTCTAACGCAAATCATGCCGCGTGCAGTATTCTGCGGGCCCTGCCCCGTCCGCCCCACCCCGCCTCGAGGACGCCAGCCATGTCGCTCGCCACGCCAACCCCATCTCCGATCGTCCGCACGAAGATCGTTGCCACCATCGGCCCCGCCTGTCGCGAGGAGGCCGGCCTCCGCGGCCTTGTCGATGCCGGCGTCGATGTGTTCCGGCTGAACATGGCCCATGGCTCGATGGAGGAACACCAGGAGACGCTTGACCGGGTGCGGCGGGTGGCTGAGGCGGCCGGCAGGGCGATCGGCGTGCTCGTCGACCTGGCAGGTCCCAAGATTCGGCTGGGTGAGATCCCTGGCGGCTCTCTCGAATGCGTCGAGGGAGCGGTGTTCAAGTTCATCCGCGGCATCGAGAGCGGGAAGCCCGATGAATTCACGACCACCTACGAACGCCTCATCGACGAGCTGTCGGTCGGCGATGAGGTGATGCTCGCCGACGGCACGATCAGCCTCGTGGTGGAGGGTCGCTCGCCGACGGAGGCCCGCTGCCGGGTGGTGCAGGGCGGGCTGATTCGCAGCCGACAGGGGGTGAATCTCCCGGGCGTGAAGCTCTCGGTGGCCGCGATGAGTGCCGCCGATTGGAAGCACGCCGAATGGGCCGCGGCTGCCGGGGCCGACTTCGTCAGCCTGTCGTTCGTGCGGAGTGCCGTGGAGGTGAAGCTGCTCAGGGAACTGCTGCGGACCCGCGGCTCGAAGGCTCGCGTCGTCGCCAAGATCGAAAAGCGGGAGGCGATCGACAATCTCGATTCAATCGTCGATGCCGCCGACGCCGTGATGGTGGCCCGTGGCGACCTCGGCGTGGAGATCGACGTGGCCAGCATGCCGATGATGCAAAAGCAGATCATCCGTGCCTGCCAGCGGTATCAAAAGCCGGTGATCGTGGCGACGCAGATGCTCGACAGCATGCAGCACTCCCGACGGCCCACGCGGGCCGAGACGACCGACGTGGCCAACGCGATCCTCGACGGCGCCGACGCCTGCATGCTCTCCGGCGAGACGGCGATCGGCGAGCATCCGCGGCTCGTGGTCGAGATGATGCGGCGGATCGCCAGCGCCACCGAGAAGCAGTATCTGCAGGACCGCAAGCAGTTTCTGGAAGACGCTCTGGGGCGGGCCCGGGGCACGGTGTCGGCCGGCGAGTTCCTGCCGGCGCCAGAGTTTCTCGTCGATGGCCTGCACCCGATCACGCAGGCCGTGGTCGATGGGGCCAGTCGCATCGCC
>JAPLNQ010000281.1:0-12173 GCA_026401075.1 Planctomycetia bacterium | reverse complement strand
TGACCGCCATCGCCCGCTCGAAGCGCCGCGGCGCCGTGCCGACGGTCGGTGTCAGCGACGATCCCGCCACGCTGCGTCAGATGTCGCTCTACTGGGGCGTCACACCGCTGGCCGCGGTCGAGGGAACCGACATCAATCGACTGCTGGAGCACGTCAGCGGCTGGGGCCGCCGCGAGGGTCGGCTCCAGCATGGCGACCGAATTCTGCTGGTGGCAGGACACGGATTCGGCACCGGCGGGCACAATATGGCCCTCGTCCACGAAGTGTGACAGTCCCAACGAGAAAGAAAAGTCATCAGGAGAAGACGATGAAGAAGAAGTGCGTGCTGGCGTATTCGGGCGGTCTCGACACCTCGGTGATCCTCGGCTGGCTCATCGAGCAGGGCTACGAGGTGATCGCGGTCTACGTCGACCTGGGCCAGCCCTGCGAGGATCGCGAGGCGACGCTCGCCAAGGCGCGGACCTGCGGCGCATCCAAGGCGATGATCGTGGACGTCCGCGAGGAGCTCTGCCGCGACTTCGCCTTCCCGGTGATGCAGTGGCAGGCCCGCTATGAGGGCACCTATCTGCTCGGCACGTCGATCGCCCGGCCGCTGATCAGCAAGGTCTGCGTCGAGATCGCGCACGCGGAAGGCGCCACCGTCTACGCCCACGGTGCCACCGGCAAGGGCAACGACCAGTGCCGGTTTCAGCTCGCCGCCGAGGCGCTCGATCCGACGATCCAGGTGCTCGCCCCGTGGCGGATTGCGGCATTCCGGGAGCGGTTTCCCGGCCGCAAAGAACTGATCGAGTTCTGCGAGGAGAAGAACATCCCCGTGAAGGCGTCGAAGGGGAAGCCCTACAGCTCCGACGAGAACTGTCTACACACCAGCTACGAGGCCGGTCTGCTCGAGGAGCTCACGACCGACGGCTTTGCGCTCGTTGACTTCGGCATGACCGTCTCGCCGCAGGCCGCCCCCGACACGCCCGAGACCGTGCGGCTCGACTTCGAGTCGGGCGTGCCCGTGCGGGTGAACGGCCGGGCTCTCAAATCCCACGAGATGGTGCTGGCGCTCAACGAGATCGGCGGCCGCCATGGCATCGGGCGGACCGACATCGTGGAGAACCGCTTGGTCGGCATGAAGAGCCGCGGTGTCTACGAGGCGCCGGGCATGACGCTGCTCTACGAGGCCCATCGGCTCGTCGAGCAGATGACGCTCGACCGCGACCTCGTCCACCTCCGCGACCGGCTCTCCCCGGAGGTAGCCGAGATGGTCTATTACGGCTTTTGGTACGTGGCGAAGATGGACGCCCTGATGGCGTTCATCCGCGAGGCGCAGAAGCCGGTCACGGGCACTGTGGAGCTGAATCTCTACAAGGGCAACATCCTGGTGAAGAGTCGCGAGAGCAGTCAGAGCCTCTACGACGCGGCGATCGCCTCGATGGAGGGGGGCGGTTCGTCGTACGACCAGACCGATGCTGAGGGCTTCCTGCGGATTCTGGGCCTGCCCTCGCGGGTGCAGGGGCACGTGCGGCCAAGGGGCTGACCTCGTTTGATAAGAGCCGCATCGTGAACCGGTTGCTTCCGGCATCGTGGCGGGCCGTGCCGGGCGGGCTTCGGCTCTTCGTCGGCATTGACCTGCGGCGGCCCGCGTCGTGGATCACGCTGGCCATGGGTGGCTGGGTGGGATGGTGGTGTGCCACTGCGACCGCGGATCAGTCTGGCGGTATCGCCATGCTGCCGGCCGCCGTGTTGGCGGTGGCGGCGATCGGAGATATCCCGCTGGCGCTGTGTCTCCCCGCGGACCGCGGGCGGCAGTTCCTCTGGGGGTGCGCGTGGGCCTGCGAGCGGGCCGCCTGGCCGTTCGTCGGCATGATGCTCGGCATGCTCGCCGTCGGCGGTGGGCCCGAGTGGTTTGAACCGGAGTCTTTCCAAATTCTAGCCGCGGCGACGGCCGGTGCCCTGCTGGCCGCGGTCACGACGGCCGCCAGCAGGCTCTCGGGTGCCAAGGCCGCCGACGCCGCGAGCCTCGTGCTCCTGGTGGCCTCGGCGAGTGCGGCTGCAGCCATCGGGCTTGCCTCCCGGCTGGGAGAAAGCTGCGTCGGCGGCGTGGCTGCGTGGCTCTTACTTGGCGGTCTCGTCTGGGCATGGTCGCGATCGCAGCGGACGGCGATCGAGGCGGTCCTGCCGGGATCGCATCGAGCCGGGCATGTCGCCGGTGCCGATGTGCTGCATGTCGACGCCCTCCCTGCCAATGGCCCGCTGCGGCAGACGCTCTCCAGGCTGGCGATGGTCGCGGCGCTGGCGGCCATGGCTGGCTGGCTCGTGCTCGAGCCGACGGTCGATCCAACTGTTGGAGGCGGGCTTGGCCAAGATGGCCAGAACGGCCAGTGGGATCGGCTCCTGCAGGTGCACCAAGCGGCCATGGCATGGGCCCTGTTCACGGCGGCGTGGTTCGTCGGCCTGGCCGTGCCGCAGGCGACGCTCCAGGATGGGATGGCGGGGGCGCGGGACTGGGAGCGTCTCTTTCGCACGACGTCCCGTGCGCGTCGCGGCAGTGCTGCATGGCGGCCGAGGCTCTCGGTGCCGCGACTCGGTCCCGTACGGTTTGCCGGCGGCGTCGCCCTGTCGCAGGCAGCGATCCTCGGCTGGCCGGTGCTGGTGTGTGTGGTGCTGTCGTTGCCGACGCCGAGTGCTGCCAGGCTGCCTCTGGGCATTGTCATCGGACTGGCAGCGGCGGCGGGCGTCGTCTCGGCCATTGTCGCGTGCGGTGCCGCGGTGCAGGCCTCACGGGAGACCATGTTCGCCACGACACTTGTGATCGCGCTTGCAATCGTGGTCGGCGGTCTCACGGTCGCCGCAGGTTCCGTACTCCCAGATGGCCAATCGGCCTCGCCCAGTTCCCCCAGTCCTTTGCCGCCCCCGCTGCATCGCCTCCACGGCGGCTGACTGGGGGATTTTCTCTTGCTGCAAACACGCTCCCGCTGCGAAAGTTCGTAATCCAGGTTGAGAAAGCGGGCCGGAAAGAACGATAGAGAAGAGTCGTGCTGGTTGTGCTGGTTGCGCCACTGCGCCCTGCAAACGCTGGCTGTGCAAACTCGTTAAGGAGTGTTTTTGTGGACGGAACCCGCTGCCATCATCCGATCCGTTCCTACCACCGCGTCATGCGAGTCACGGCCACCGTGGCTGTCGCGCTCGGCTCGGTCCTTTCGGGCCTGATTGGGCCCGCGGGGGGTGCCACTGCCGACACCGCTTTTCCACCGAGCGAAAAAATCTTTCCCGCCACGACCAGAGGCTGGGTGAGCATCTCCCATGGGCCGGAATTCCGCCAGCGTTTCAACCGCACGCAGTATGGCCTCCTGCTCAAGGATCCGAGCATGAAGCCGTTCATCGAGAGCGTTCGGAAAGAGCTTGAAGGCTCCAATAGCGGCCGACTCGGCCGGCTGGGGCTGACGCTCGACGACCTGCTGGATGTCGCCGGCGGCGAGTATGCGCTCGGCGCCGTCGAGTCGCCGGCAGGCAAGTTGGCCACTGTCGTGCTGGTGGACGTCACGGGTCACGATGCCGAGGCCCGCGGCCTCGTCGACAAGATGAACACGCGGATGGTCGAGCAGAAGGGCACGAAGGTCGCCGCCAACGGCGGCGGCACGCTGACCGTCTACCAGTTCATCGCTTCCGAAAACTCGAGCCGGCCCGGCGAGCAGCGGGTTGCCTTCGCGCTCGCTGGCAGCACGCTCATTGTTGGCGATGATCCCGCCCTCATCACGCAGGTGATGGGCACGCTCGGCCAAGGCCGTGGCGACTGCGTGGGGTCGCTACCGGCGTTTGGCGCCGTCATGGGCCGTTGCCAGAGCCAGGTGCCGGCGACCGCCGCGGCGGTCCGCTGGTATGTCGATCCGCTGCCGTTTGCGAAGGCGTATCAGGCGACCAATCCGCCACGTGAGAAGCGGAAGGGCCCCGATTATGTGGCGATCCTCGGCCGCCAGGGCTTCGATGCCGTGAAGGGCGCGGGTGGCGTGGTCGTGTTTGACGACGGCGGCCATGCGATGCGTCATCACACGATGGTCTATGCGCCGCCGCTGGCCGGCCGGCAGCCGTTTGCGGCCGATCGGTTCGATCTTGCCGCTCGCATGCTGCAGTTTCCCGATGTCGAGGTGATTGCCCCGCAGTCGTGGGTGCCGCGGGATGTCTCGGGCTGGACGTCGCTCCAGTTCGATCTCCGCAACGCCTTCACCACCGTCGAGTCGCTCGTAGACGACGTCGTCGGCGAGAAGGGTGTCTATGACGACGTGATCGCCTCCGTGAAGGAGGATCCGGATGGTCCGCAGATCGACCTGGAAAAGGATCTCGTCGCCTGCCTCGGCAGCCGCTTGACGCTGATCACCGACCATGCCACACCGATCGGCACCGACAGCGAACGGATTGTGATTGCGGTCGAGGCGGTCGATCCCGAACGGATCGCCGCCACGGTGGCCAAGAGCATGTCGATCGATCCCGACATGGCCAAGATCGACGTGCAGGGCAATGTCGCCTGGGAGCTCATCGATCGATCGATGGCGATTCCGCAGCTCGAGGTGGAACTGCCCGGCGGCGTCGTTCCCCATGCCGATCACGACGACGACGCCCAACGCCGCCGCTCGAAGCTCCGCGACCGCGATGAGAAGCTCCTGCCGCACTCGGTGGTGACCGTGGCCCACGGGCATCTATTCATCGCGTCGCACCGCGACATTCTCGAGCGGGTGCTGGCGGCCACGCGGTCGTTTGCCCGTGAGGATGAGGCGATCCGCCCGGCCTATGAAATGCTGCGGCAGGGCTCGATGCCCAAGTCGAAGAGCCTGACGGGGCAGATCCTCAACGGCATCCTTGGCGACGGCAAGCCTGGCACGGTACGGACGCAGCGGCTGGACGGTAGCACGCTCCCCGAATTCGAGGTGGTGCGGCGGTATTTCGGCACGGCGGGGGTGGGGATGCAGTCCCTGCCCGACGGCTGGTATGTCACGGGTGTCACGCTGCCGCGGAGCCAGCAGGAGCCCGAAGTGGCCCGCCGACCGGTCGCTCCGCCGCAGTAGTCGGTCACGGCACCGGGGTGGGTCGTCGCGTTGATGTGCGGCGGGTGCGGACCGCTTCGGCCAGCCGGTCGAGGAGACGCACGCTCTCCTCCCAGCCGAGGCAGGCGTCGGTGATCGACTGGCCGCGGGCGCGATCCTTTCCCGGCACGAGATCCTGCCGGCCGCCCACGAGGTTGCTCTCCACCATCACCCCCACGATCCGGTCCTCGCCCGACTCGAGCTGGGTGGCGACGTCGTCGGCGACGGCCAGTTGCCGCTCGTGCTGCTTACACGAGTTGCCGTGAGAGGCGTCGATCATCAGCCGGGCTGCGAGGCGGTTGCGAAGAAGTTCGTCGCAGGCGGTGGCGACGCTGGCGGCATCGTAGTTGGGCGCCTTGCCACCGCGGAGGATGATGTGGCAGTCGTCGTTGCCCTTCGTCGACACGATCGCCGTGTGGCCCCCCTTCGTTACGGATAGAAAGTGGTGGGGCTGGCGGGCGGCGAGCACCGCCTCCGCCGCGACCCGCACGTTGCCGTCGGTGCCGTTTTTGAAGCCGACCGGGCAGGAGAGCCCCGAGGCCAGTTCACGATGCACCTGGCTCTCGGTCGTGCGGGCCCCGATGGCACCCCAGCTCACGAGGTCGGCGATGTATTGCGGCGTGATCATGTCGAGAAACTCGCAGCCGGCAGGCAGGCCGAGCGAGTTGATCTCCACGAGCAGTTCGCGGGCGACGCGGAGCCCCTCGTTGATCCGAAACGTGCCGTCGAGATTGGGGTCGTTGATGAGCCCCTTCTAGCCGACCGTCGTTCGCGGCTTCTCAAAGTAGACCCGCATCACGATCTCGAGGTCGGCAGCGAGCCGCTCCCGCTCGCTGCGGAGCCGGCGGGCATAGTCAACCGCCGCCTCGGGATCGTGGATCGAGCAGGGCCCAATCACGACGATGAGTCGGTCATCCTCTGCATGGAGGATGGCGTGAAGC
This sequence comes from Planctomycetia bacterium, assembly GCA_026401075.1. GTDB lineage: Bacteria > Planctomycetota > Planctomycetia > Pirellulales > UBA1268 > CAMCQY01. The sequence continues at coordinate 6,166 of JAPLNQ010000281.1, read as the reverse complement.
TTCGCCCGCGCGGCTGACACGATCTCGCCGACCGTGTCTGTGCAGGGAAACTCACGGAGGAGATGCGCCGGCGGCGAGAGCTCCTTGATCTCGGCGATCCGGACGTCGTCTGTGGAAGGATGGTGCGATTTCATGAGTGGTTGACCGCTGATCATTGAATACATGATCTTGTGCACATGGAAGGGCCCGCTCAGTCGGCCGCCTGCGGCCGCTTCTCCCAGTCGATCACCGCCCAGAACGGATGCTGCCTGTCGGCACGCAGCCGCAGGTCTTCAAGCAACAGCCGCTTGTCGGGAACGACCGGATCCTTCCAGAGCTTCCGGCCGTCGAGGGTGATGGTTACGGGCCGCGAGAAGTCGACGAGCTCGGGCGAGAGCCAGATCCGCACGCGGTCGGCGCCGCAGTGCACTGAGAGCATGTTCGCCGGCACACTGTTGGGAGGCATCGTCTTGGCCTCGATCGCGAACGGCCGGATGGCCGGTGGAGGTGGCCACTGGGAGGGCAGCACCATCGTGCGGGCCGGAGGCCGCTCCATCTCCACCCACCAGAAGAAGCGGTCCCACGGCCGCATCGAGACCACGTCGATCGTGGGCGGGAAAAACGTCCGCTGCCGCCGACTCATCCAGTCGAAGATCCGCATGATCTCATCGGAAAAGTGCTCGTGGCCGCGACCGCGATACTCGACATAGGTGGCGTCGAATCCCTTGGCAAAATAACGGTCGAGATCCATCGTGTTGCGGCCGAAGCAGGCGGCGTCGAGTTCACCGCCAACAAGATACATGGGCAGCGTGCGGGCGTTGTGCCAGTAGTGATTGACATACTTGCCCGCCGCAGGAGAGATCGCCACCAGCCCTGCCCAGAGGTCGGGATGGGCCAGCGCGATGTCCCAGGCGGCGTCGCCTCCCATCGAGTGGCCCGAGAGGAACACGCGGTCGGTGTCGATCGAAAACCGTCGTAGTGATTCCCGCAGGGCGGCGAGCACCGCGGCATGCTCCCGGGCCGAGTAGTCGTAGGACATCTGCTGCTCGCGGCCCCACGCGGGGGCGATCACGATCGTGCCGCTGCGGGCCGCATGGCCGCGGCGTTGGCCGTCGGGGCCCGGCATGCCGGCCCACCACTCGATCTGATACATCGGCGCAGACCCGGCCGCATGCAGGGAGACGACAGCCGGATACTTTCGGAGCGGATCGTATTCAGGGGGCAATTGCACAAGACAACGAAAGCTCCCCTCCCCTTCGATGCCCGGCACATCCAGTTCATGCAGCCCCGGGGCGATCTCCGCCGGTGGGGCGAACGGAGGCCGCATCTGCCGGGCGATCGCCGCGACGGTCGGGGCGTCGAAGGCCTCCTCCTGCTCCAGCCGCCCGTGGATCTGGTCGCGTTGCGTTTTGTCCGTCGCGCGGAGGTAGTCGCCGACCATCGCCCGCACTCGCACGGCCGACAACGCGAGCTTGAGGTTGCGGTCGGCACTCGCGGCGCCCTGCAGCCAGCCGTTGATCGCCATCGCCAGAGCGGCTTCAGCCGGCATGTCGGGGTCGGTGCTAAGCCTTTCAAACGTCGCCAGCCGGTCGAGGGAGGCGAACGACAGCCCCTGCTCGATCTCATCGACGACTATCGAGGCCTCGCGGCGTTCCCCCTCTTCCTGGAGCTGTGCCTGCCGCCGCCGCAATTCGGCGAGCAGCCCGCTGGCCGACTCCTGCCGCTCCCGATAGCGATCGCGGGCTTCGCGGACCGCCTCGACCGTCTCGCTGCCGGCTTCGTCGGCGGGGAACTGCTCCAGGAGGTCGAGCGCCAGCCGATCCTGGCCGACGCGGCCGCGGACGAGCACCTCGTCGAGCAGCTTGGCGGCGGCGAGCGAGGCCAGGTCTTTCCGCTGCTGGGCCAGTTCGGCGAGATCGGGGAAATCTCGCAGCACCTCGTCGAGCTCCTGCTTGGCGTCGTCGTAACGCTCCGCCTGCAGGAAGAGCCGCACCACCCGCAGCCGATCGTCGGGGTTGGTGCGGTCGAGATGCTGGTCGATCACCTGTTTGAGCACCTCCCGAGGAATCGACGAGGTCGCGATTCGCATGTCGAGCAGATTGGGACGCTCCGTGAGAATCCCCTCGACGCTCGTCCAACGGGCGGCGATCTGCGTGATGCCCTGCACGATGTCGAGGCGGCCGCCGGCGGTGTTGAGCGAGAGGATGCGGCGGCCATATTCGTCGAACGACGTCGCGCCGAGGATCTGGCCGACGCCGACCACCCTGCGGCCGCTCTCGGGAATGCGTTGCGGGATTTTGATCCGTTCGGCACCGGCGTCGCCCTGGCCCGGTGCCGTCCGTGCCACCCGCCGCTTCGAGACCATGGTTCGGGTCAGCTCGTCGTCGCACATCAAGACGGCTGTGCCACCGCCCGGTTTCGTGCCGCCCTCGGCATCGGGGGCGATCGCGACCCCCGGCAGGAGCACGAAACGCCCCTGCAGCACGCGGCCGTCGGCCAGTTCGACCTCGTCGGACCATGCCGGGGACGATGGTGACGCCAAAATGAGCAGGCTTATCAGGGCGAGCAGAGCCGCGGGCCGCGTCCAGTCCATCCGCGTCCAGTCCATGCCGACCATGCCGAGCCTCTCGAGCGGGATGACATCCTGTCAACAAGCCACAGTTTACCGCTCGCGGGCCGTCGGGCCCAGTCGGCGGCCTTGCTTGACTGCGCTGGCGTGACTGGCCGACAATGCTGCCAGCTTGGCTGGCGACGAGAGTCGCTGCTGCATGGCGTGCGTTTCGGGCTGTCTCGGTACGGCTGGAATGGGCGAACTGGAATGGGCGATTCTTTCCGGCGAGAACGAGAATTCACAGGCGAGAACGCTCATGCGGGAACCAGTGCGGCGGTTGCTTGCGTGGGGCGTCTTGTTGGCGGTGTTGCTGCCGATGGTGATCGCCGTCGTGCTGGGGCTCGGGGCCCTGCTCTTTTCGCTGGGTGACAAGGCCGGGGCCGCCGCCTGCGGTCGGATCTCGCTTGTCATCGGCGTAGCCTGGTTCCTGGCGCTCGCGGCCACCGCGACGGCCAGCGGGATCATGACGCTCGAGGGGAGTGCCGGCAGGCCGGCCAGGCCTGTGAGGCCCGACGATCCTCCGCTGGAGCAGTGATGCTGCAGTTCTGCGGACAGACCATTGCCGCCTGCGAACCGAAGGATCGGGTGAGCGTTCATGCCGATTGAATTCCGCTGCACAGGCTGCCGGTCGCGGCTGCATGTCCCCAAACGCTGGGCCGGGAACAGTCTCCCCTGCCCAAAGTGTGGCACCCGCGTGGTCGTGCCCGCCGCGGCGCGGGACCATGAGCCGGCCGCATTCGAAGACGCCGCCGTCGAGCGGTCGATCGCGGCGCTCGAGATTCCACGACCGGGTAAGGCCGGGGGAATATTTGCCACCGACTCGTTCGAACTGCCTTCTGCAGTTGATGGCGGCGAGGCTGCCGAAATCCGAAATCCCCGCAACGTCATCACGCTTTCCCGCCGGGCCATCTATGCTTATGGGATGTTGGTTCCGGTTATCGCGGCAGCCGCCTTCTGGCTGGGATGCTGGTGGACGGCGACCGGCAACCGTTGAAGCCGGGCCGCGATAAAGGCAGGCACGAGACTCGCATGCGCACCCCATCCACTCCACGAGAGACAGCGATGCGTCACTTTACCCACGGGCTGCTCACCATGCGCCTGCTCACCATGCGTCTGGTTACAACGTTCTTGGTTGCGATGCCCGTGGTTGCAATCTCGGTGGTTGCTTTCGTGCCTGTAGGCCGGGCGATCGCAGAGCCGGCAGCCTCCGAGGGCTCGCTCAAAGAGATCCGGGAAACCCTGGATGATGCAAAACAGCTGATCGAGGATGGCAAGCCCGGGAAGGCGGCGGCGCGTGCGGCCGAGGCATCGAAGGCGATCGAGGCGTTGGCGGCCGAGGGCACTGCGCCGATGGCCGGACTGCGAAGCCTCTGGGAAAGATGCCGATCGCTGCGCAACGATCTGGAGTTGGAGGGCGCCGACGTGAGCGGCATCTCTCTGACGCCCCTCAAGTCTGCAAACGCGAAGGCTTCAGGTGCGAAGACCGCCGCTCCCAAGACGGCGGCGGGAAAACCGGCCGGCAAGGGGATGGAAACGGCTCCTCCTGCTGCCGGAGCCGCCAAGCCCGCTGCCGCCAAGGCCACCGCGAAGCCTGCTGCCAAGCCCGGCGCCAAGCCTGCCCTGACATTCACTGCGCAGGTGGCGCCCATTCTCTCCCGCCACTGCGGCGGCTGTCATATCGCGGGCCGCAAGGGTGGTTTCCAGATGGTGTCCTACGCGGGGCTGATGAAGACGGGCGTGGTGCAGCCTGGCGCGGGAGAGTCCAGCCGGCTCGTTGAGGTGATTCTCAGTGGCGACATGCCGCGGGGTGGCGGTAAGGTGTCGCCCGAGGATCTTGGCGTGTTGCTGAAGTGGATCGATGCCGGGGCCCCGTTCGACGGGCCTGATCCGACAGCGCCGATCGATGGCCTTGCGAGGCAGGCCACGGCACCGCCTTCCGCCGTTGCGCCGACAAAGCCGATCGTGGCGGTGAAGCTCAATCCGGGCGAGGTCTCGTTTGCGGCCGACGTCGCACCGGTGCTGATCGCGCAGTGTGTGGGCTGTCACGACGCCATGCAGCCGGAGGCGAACCTCAGCATGGTCACGCTCGAACGGCTGCTCCGCGGAGGCCGCGGCGGCAGTGCGCTGGTCTCGGGCAAAGGGGCCGAAAGTCTGCTGATCAAGAAAATCAAGGGTGCTGGGATCGAGGGACAGCGAATGCCGCTTGGCAAGCCGCCGCTAGCCGACGAGGTGATCGCGACTATCCAGAAATGGATCGATCAGGGCGCGAAGCTCGACCTACTCACGCCGCAGACGGAAATGGAGACGCTCGCCGCTGCCGGGCGGTCGCAGAAGCTCCCCCACGAAGACCTGAAGAAGGTGCGGTTTCGGGCCGGCGGCAGCCTCTGGGCCCGGGCGATTCCCGACGACAAGGCAGTGGCGATCGAACGCGGCGACGTGCTGGTGTCGGGCAATCTGTCAGCCGCGAAGATGGAGGACCTGGCCGATGCGGCCGAAGCAGTCGCAGACCGGCTCCAGGAGGAGATAATGGGCGGGAAGTCGCCGATCATCAAAGGCGGCGTCGTCGTCTACGGCTTTGCCAAGGGCTACGATCTTTCGAGCTTCTGGCAGACCGTGTTTTCCGACGACCGTCCCAAGGGCGTCACGGCGGGGGGCGGTGTGCTGGGGGATGTGGTCTATGCGGCGGTCATCCCTCCCACGACAGACAAGTCTTCCGGAGGAAAGAACGATGCTGAGGCCAATACCCGTGTCCTCCTCGCCGAGCAGATGACCACTGCGGCCCTGCTCGGCCGGGGCGTGCCGGCTTGGTTTGCCAAGGGGGCCGGCCGGGCGGTGGCGATGAAGTTCGAGCCGAAAGCAGGCCTCGTGGAGACGTGGCGGCGCGACCTGCCGGCGGCGGTGCAACGATGTGGTTCGCCGGCCGATTTCTTCTCAGCCCATGGCGATTCGGTGGCGATGGCCACGGTTGGTGGTGGGTTCATCGGCGCGATCATGCCGAGCGTCAGCCGACTGGAGGCGCTCGTTGGCCAGCTCGACGCGGGCACGCCCTTCGATCAGGCTTTCATCAACGTCTTTCGCAGCCCGCCCCAACAGCTCTTCGAGGCATGGGTAGCCCAGCAGGCAGCCCGCGGCCCGCGCCGGTAGCTCGCAGGGGATGCATGCGTCCTACTTCCCAAATCGCCGGGGGCGGCAGAAGTCTCATCGCCCAAACCGCCGGGGACGGCAGAAGTCTCGTCGCTACGGCTTTTTCTCCTTCCACGACCTACGGCAGCGCATTCCTCAGAAGGTCGAAAAATCCTAATGCTCCTCGAGCTTCCGCCGATCCCCGGCTCCGCGTACGACTGCTTCGCAGGATGCGAAGCGCAGCACCAGCAAACTGCGTTTGCCAAGAAACTGGCTGAGGACGGGCATCCGCCCGTCAGGGCGACATGATGTCGTGTTTTTCGTGAATACAGATGCTGAGGAGCCGGTCGGAGGCACGCGCAGGAGTCCGGTGAATTTTGCGACTCACGAGCGATGTACGATTCGTTCAAGAGCATCCTGTAGCAAAATCCGCCGGCGACGAGCATGCCGCAG
>JAPLNQ010000098.1 GCA_026401075.1 Planctomycetia bacterium | reverse complement strand
TGACCCGGCTCGCAGCGACATCGATGTACTCGCTGATTTCAAGCCAGAGGCGACCCGAGGCATCGGGTTTCGTTTCTTTGGGTACGGAGACGAGTTGGCGGGAATCCTAGGACGCAAGGTCGACCTCTGTTCACGGCTCGATCCGCGCCTCGAGACGATCGTTCGCCGTGAAGCCGTCACGATCTACGAGGATTCATGAGTCGTCGTGACCCGCGAATCACGCTCGCGCAGATACGCGATGCCGCCGAAAAGGCACGTGCATTGTGCGCTGTCCACACGCTCGATTCGCTGCTGGCGGATTGGCAGGCGACGGCCGCTCTGGAGCGATGCATCGAGATCGTCGGCGAGGGCGTACGGCGGCTCCCGAACGACCTCAAACAACGGCGTGGCGATATCCCCTGGAAGGACATCGCAGGCACACGAGACCACCTTATCCATGGGTACGATCTGATCGACCACCGCGTCCTATGGGATGCGATTCAGATCGATATCCCACGGCTGATCGAGGCCGTCGACGAGCTGCTCGCTTGAGTCAGGAGAGACTTTCCGTTCCGCAAGTGCCGGGTGCGGGCTCATTTGCTCGTAGGTGCTATTGCGGCTGCCCCAAAAAGCCCTCCAACGCGATGATCCAACGGTCACCATGCGGGAGTTCCTGAATGCCGACCGTTGGACAAGCCACGAACGACTGGATCGACGGCACTGCATGGCTCACAACCCGGCCTGTGCAAGGATGGAGGGCGGCACGAAGAATGTGAAACCCACTTTTACGTTGGGTTCAGCACGAGCGATACCGAGGACTCGCGATACAAACGGCCGGTGTGCATAATGCCGCCGGCATCGAGAATCGATCAGTCGTAAATCGTTCATTGCAGGGTCAGCCGGCAGCCAACATCACCATGACGAACGATGATTCGCCCCCCGTGCTTCTCCGCCTCGCGCTGTGGGCGGGCGTGGCCTATTTCTGCTGAATGGCGTTGGCCCACTTCTTCGGCCTGAAAGTCCCGCTCTTGTTCGTCTACTACGACGTTCCCTTCTACGCATATCAGGACAAGATCATCGCCTTCGCGGTGGTGGCGTATGCCTGTCTGTTCGCGAACGCCACCTTGCACCGCAGCGGGGTGCCCGCCGCGATCGCGGCGTTGGGCGTCACCGTGCTGGGCCTGAGTGCCGTGAATGTTTCCGATGCGCTCGGTTCGGTGCTCGAAGGAAGGTCCACGGCCGCCTAACGGCTCCAGACAGGCCTCATTGCCGCGTATTTCGCGGTGCTGCTCGGGCTCTATACGGCGGGAGCGCGGTCGTCGCGGAATCCACAGAAGCGTGAACGCCGGCCGATTGCCCCTGGCGGATCCGAGTCGGGGGGGGGCAGCGTCGTAGGGGGCATGGAAACACGCCGTAACACACCATCAGCGAGTCGAAGAGTCCCGCGGTGACTGACCGGTGGGAGAGACGTCGAGGATCACGTCGAAAAGTTGCCCGCGGCGGACGCCGTCTTGCGTGATGTCGATCGCCGCGAGGGTGAGGCCGGCCCGCGCGTCACCCGTCGTCGTGAACGTGAGCGGCAGCCTCTTGAGCTCGCCGGGCTGCACCCGCAGCGTGGCCACGGATGGATCGACCCGCACGCCCCGCGGGCAGACGATCCGGATCTCGTAAACGGTGGCAGTGTCGAGATCGTTCTTTGCGGCCAGCACCGCCTCGGTCTTGCCGCCTTTGGTCAACGCTACCCGGTAGGGAGGCACTCGCACCCAATAGGGGTCGAACGAGATGCGATAGTCGCTTTCGCCCGTGAGGTCGGCGAGCGCCGTCCGCAGTTCGTCGCTGGCGGCCATGTATCGCTCGATGGCGGGCCCGGATTCTCGATCGCCCAAGAGTGGCCGCCGAGAATCGGGTCGGGCGCTATGCCACGCAGATAGCCGACTGCCAGGCCATACCCCTGCTCGACTGTGCAGGCGTTTCTCGCCACGACGGCCGCGTGCCCATGCTGGGCCTGGTCGCCGGGCCAACCGAAGATATTGTCGCCGGTGAAGGCCACCCGGCGCCCGTCGATCTCACTGTGCACGCAGCAAGCGAACTCCGTCTGCCCCGGCATCCAGTCGCAGGCGAGGGTGTGGCCCCACCAGCGGATCACCTCGCCGTCGGCCGCTCCCGGTAGGCCGCGATCAGCGCGTTGTAGTCGTAGTCGAGCGGCCGCTCGATCACACCCACCACCCGCTCGTGCGTCCAGATCCTGCACCCGCGGGTTTTCCGCAGGTGCTCGGCATCGAG
>JAPLNQ010000238.1:18153-34258 GCA_026401075.1 Planctomycetia bacterium | reverse complement strand
CAACGGCACGAAGCTCAACGGCATCCGGGTCAGCGAAGGCCGGGTCGAGCCCGGCGACAAACTCTCGATCGGACGGCACGAATACGAGGTGTGCTACACGGCGGGCGCGGCCGGCGCCGGGTTTGGCGCCCCGCTGCGTGACATCTTCAGCAGGTCGCTCTTGGCTGCAGCCGGCCTGGAAGACCGTCGCACTCCCAAGCCGGGTCGATCACGCTCCTGACGCGGGCACCGGGGGCATGGCAGCCTGATACAATTGCCCGCATGCCCAAACCCCGTAAGTTCCGCACCGAACTCCGCAAAAATCGTTCCTCGCGACGTCGCAGTGGTGACCTCACCCGCGCCGTCGCTGCCAACCCAGACCACGCCTCCGACATGGCGTCTTCGGAACGAATTTCCGGCAAGGGCGACCTGACCCGCAAGCGGACGGTCATCGTTCACGATGAGCCCGCGACGGGAGGGGACGGACTCTCCGTGTCGCCGATCGCGGGGACGACGTGGCGAGGTCGGGTGATGCATGTCCATGGACTGGAGAGCTTCGTGCGCGCCCCCGACGGGCGGATCGTCCGCTGCACCACCCGACGCCTGCTGCGCATGCTTTTCACGGAGCAGCGGCATCCGGTTGCCGCCGGCGACTGGGTGCAGATCCGCGACGAATCGGGCGTCGGCGTGATCCAATCGATCGAGCAGCGGCGCAACTCCCTCTGCCGCGCCAGCCGCGGACGCCGCCACGTGCTCGTCGCGAATGTCGACCAGGCCGTCATCGTGGGCAGCGCGGCCATGCCCGACCTGAAGCCGGCGCTCCTCGACCGCCTGATCGTGGCCGCAGAGTCGGCCGGCATCCGTCCGATCATCTGCATCAACAAGATCGATCTCATCGACGCATCCCGCCTGGTGCCGCTGGCTGGCGTCTACGCCAGGATGGGCTACGCGACGGCCCTCTGCTCCGCAATCACGGGCGTGGGTATCGCGAGGCTGCGGCATGAACTTGGGGGGCGAGTCACCGCGATCGTGGGCCAAAGCGGCGTCGGCAAGTCATCGCTGCTCAATGCGCTCGATCCTCACTTGAGCCTGCGCGTTGCGGAGGTGAGCAGGGACAACGAAAAGGGCCGTCACACCACGACGACGGCGCGGCTCATCCCGCATGCTCTGGGCGCACACAACCGGGGCAGCCAGCAGAACAGCCAGGACGGCGGCGCTTTCGTCGACACGCCGGGCGTGCGGCAGTTTCAGCTCTGGCAGATCGTGCCGGCGGAGGTGCCGGCGGCCTTCCGCGACCTGCGACCACTCGCCAATCTCTGCCGCTTCCCGGACTGCAGCCACACGCACGAGCTCGACTGCGCCGTGAAGCATGCGGTGGCCGACGGCCTGATCGACACCCGTCGCTGGGAGAGCTGCTGCCATCTCGCTGCGACCGCCGGAGCGGACGATGCCGACACCATGGGCGACCACGATTCCGACGAGGACTACGAGTGACCCAACGGCAGCGGACCAACAGCGTGCAGAGTGAGCGCGCAATACTCGTGGGCGTGCTGCTCGATGCCCCGCTCGATCCAGAGCACCCACTCGACGAGCTCGGCGGCCTCGCAGAGACGGCCGGCGCGCAGGTGGTCGCGGAGGTGACGCAACGACGCGAACGGCCCGACCAGACCACCTACCTCGGGAGCGGCAAGGTCGCCGAAGTGGCGATGCTCGTCGAGCACCACGACGCCGATGTCGTCATCTTCGACAACGATCTCTCCCCGGCCCAGATCCGCAACCTCGAACGCGCCATCAAGACCAAGGTGCTCGACCGTTCGGAGGTGATCCTCGACATCTTCGCGGCCCGCGCCCGCACCTACGAGGCACGGCTCGCCGTGGAACTGGCCCAGCTCGAATATTCCTTGCCGCGGCTCAAGCGGATGTGGACCCACCTGTCGCGGCTGAAGATGGGCATCGGGATGCGTGGCCCGGGTGAAAAACAGCTCGAGGTGGACCGCCGGCTCGTCGAGAAACGGATCCACGACCTCAAGGACGACCTGGCCACGATCCATGGCCGCCGCGAGCGGGAGGTGGCCGCCCGCCACGAGCACCTCACGGTATCGCTCGTCGGCTACACCAATGCGGGGAAGAGCACGCTTCTGAACCGGCTCACGGGCGCCGACGTGCTCGCCGAGGACAAGCTCTTCGCCACCCTCGACACCCGCACCCGCCGCTGGAAGCTGCCGGGATGGGGACCTGTGCTCCTCAGCGACACGGTGGGATTCATCCGCGACCTGCCGCACCGTCTGATCGCCAGCTTCAAGGCCACACTGGAAGAAACACGCCAGGCGGACCTCTTGCTCCACGTCGCCGATGCATCGAGTCCGCTGGTCGACGCACAGATCGCCGCCGTCCGCGCGGTGCTGGCGGAACTGGAGGTCGACGAGAAGGCGACGCTACTCGTGCTCAACAAGATCGACGCCATGGCCGACCATGCGGCGCGAAGCAGCCTGATAGGCCGCTATCCCCAAGCGGTCTGCGTGTCGGCACACACCGGCGACGGTCTGGGATCGCTTGAACGTGCGACCACCGCATGCCTGAGCCGAGGCTTTCGCGACGTCGACATCCAGACCGACTCCGGCAATGGACGGCTCCTCGCCTGGCTGAACGCCCACGGCGAAGTGTTGTCACGAAACTTCGTCGAGAACCGTGTCACGATCCACTGTCGGATTCCTGCGTCACTCTTGGGACGCATCCCGTCCGATGAAGCGACCGTGCTCCCGCACGAGTCGCCTGCTGGCAGGCTTGCGCGGGATGACGTGGCTCCGCGGGACGACGCGTCATGATGCCGCCGCGACCGGACGCAGCGGAACCCACGCCTCGCTGGCCCCGCTGGCGGAGGCGGCTCGCCGGCTCACGCGCACTCGTCACGGGCGCATCCTCGGGCGTCGGCAGGGCGGTGGCACTGGAATTGGCCCGCCGCGGCGTGCGGGTGCTGGCGACCGGCCGCCGTGGCGAGCGACTCGCGGCGCTGGCAGACGAGGCGGCCAGCCTGGCCGGCGGTCCACTGGTGTACGAGGCTGGCGACATCACGTCGTCCGACTTTCGCAGGCGTCTGGTCGATGCCGCGACCCGACAACTCGGCGGTCTTGATCTGGTCGTGGCGGCGGCAGGGAGCGGGGCGATCGGCCGTTTCCGCGACGCCTCTCCCGACACGCTGGCCCGGATCATGGACGTCGATTTCACCGCGCAGGCGGAACTCGTTCGAGTGACGCTGCCGGCCCTGCGGGCCGGCAGCGATCCTGTGATCGTGCTCGTGGGATCCATCCTCGGCTACCACCCCCTGCCCTTGCACGCGGAGTATTGCGCTGCGAAAGCGGCGGTCAGGTCGCTCGCCGGGACGCTGCGGATGGAACTCGCGAACGATGGCGTCGGCGTGCTGCTGGCCAGCCTCGGCCCGACGGAATCGGAGTTCTGGAATCACCTGCTCACGGGTCATCGCCCGGCCTGGTCGCGCGGCAGGGCCATGTCGGCCTCACGCACGGCCCGCATCATCGTGCGGGCAATGGCCTGGCGCAGGCGCGAGGTGCTGCCCGGCTGGCGGGCCAAGGGCTTCGCGTTTGGAGCCCGCCTCTTCCCTCGCCTGTTCGATCGGGTGATGATGCGTCGGTTGCGGCGCAGCCCGCCCGTGTCCTGAGCGTTTGCCCATGAGTTTCCCGCCCCCCCACTCGTCGTTTCCGCCGACGGCATTCCATCCGGAGCCGTTGCTCGCTGTCGCGTGCCCGACCTGTTTCGGGGCGATCGCGGTCGGCTCCGAACTGCTGGGACATCCGGCAGAGTGCCCGCTCTGCGGTCAAGGATTTCTCCTGCCCGTGGCAGGCGTCGCCGACGCACCACGACAGCCGCCCGCTGCATCCCCCGCGGCCGATGCCCCGGCAGCGGAGCTTCAATTCCAGGAGCCGGCGAGGACGGTCGTGAGCGGCGACCAGGTGATCACGCTCCGTCGTCTCACGTCTGAGGAAAAGGCGTTGCGACGCACGCGGCGAAACGTCGTGATGATGCTGGCCGGGGTTTCGATCCTGATGGCAATCGTGCTGTTGTTCGGCACGAAGCGGCCGAAGCGCCGCAGCTGACGCGACCGTTTGACGGCGCCTGGTGCGCAAATAAAAGCCCCCGGCGGAAGCCGGGGGACTCCGAGTATGGCCACCGCCCTACAGCGATTCGCCGATGGCGAGCAGCTCCTCGGCGTCGAGAATCGCATCGTTTGATTCGAAGAGCCGCCGGATCGCGGCGCGGTGGATTTTCATCTTCGTGCCCCCCACGCCAAGCGCACCATAGACGAACGCCTCGCCATCCTGCCGAGCCTTGTCGGTGGCGGCAATCCCCTCGATGCCAGCGGGCGGCACGGCGTTGAGGTCGATCAACACCCTGGCCCGGCCTGCCAGATCCCGGCCCGCGGCCCCCAACAACGTCGCGCCAGCCGCCCCTGCCGCCACGATCAGGTCAGCCTCGGCAAGAACGCCAGCGAAGGGTGTTCCCGGAGTGATCGTGGTATCAGCCCGCGCGGGCTCGACCCGGCTCCCCGGCACGGCGGCCGTGATTCGGCCACAGACCTCCTCTGCCCGCGACAACGACCGCGATGCGACCGTCACCCCCACTCCCTTGCGGACAAGCAGACGGGCGACACGCTGTCCCACAGGACCGGTGCCGCCAAGCACCACGGCCCGCAGTGATGCAGCAGCAGCCGGATCGCCGAGCGGCAGATGTCTGCCCGCCGCCACCACGGCGGCGCTCGCGGTGGTGTTCGCACCGGCAGGATCGAGCAGCATGCTCACCCGCACCGTACCGAAGAACGTCTTCCGCACCCTGTCAAACACCGCCTCGGCGGCTGCGACGTCTGAGCCGCCGACGAAGATCGCCGTCGACGCCAGTTCCGCGCCGCCCCGCGTGAACATCGCCCCGTGCACGAGCGGCACGGCCGCATCAGGGGTCACGTTGCCGTGCCGCAGCAGCACCTCAGCTCCGGCATCGACCGCCACGACCGAATCAAACGTGCTCGGCTGGGGATCACAGTCGAGTTGAATCAGAATCCTGCTGGCCATCGTCACCCCTCCAACACGAACGCCCGCCACAGGGGCGGGCGTCGCGATTGAATGTCTTCTTCCTGAACTCTGTCCCAAACAAACAAAGGCAATGGATGGCTTTGTTTGCGCTCTCTTCAGAACCCGCGGAACGGATGCGCGGCCTTGTCCTTGCCGGCGATCATCTCGTCGACGGTGGGCTTGCCGTGCATCGCGCTGGCGATCGCATCGACCGTGGCCTTGTAGTTGTATTCGTAGATCTTCTTGTCGTCCTCGGCAAGCCAGTGGATGAACACGCCGCAGACGATCACGAGGTGCTCGGCCTCGGCCTTCGGGATCACGCCGCTGGCAACGCTGTCAGCCACGGCCTTGGCTACGGCGGCCTGCGCCGGTCCGAACATCTGCACGGCCTGCTTGGCCCCCTTGATGGTGACCTTTGTGATCATGACGGTGGCGGGCTTCACCGCCAGATTCGGCGTGAGAACGGCCAGGAGGTTGGAGTGTCCCTCGCTCTGACGGGCCAATGCGTTGGCAAACGCCACACCCACCGGGCCATCCTTGCTGCCGATCAGCAAATCGATATGGGCGATCTCGTTACCGTCGCCCGCAAGGGCCTCACCAATGTACATCGACATAAAACATAGTCTCCTTTTCGAGGGGAATCTCCGTACCGTGCTAGCAGCTCGAAAGAATACCATTCAGCGCCAGTCCTTCAAACCCAGTCCTTCAAACCCGGCCCTGCCAAACCGACCATGGGGTCATCGTGAGTCGCCCAAACAACGCTGCTGGATCGACACGTCAGTGCTCCGGCAGCCAACTCGTCGTTCTCGGAGCATCCGCACGGGCACTCGCGGAATCGGCTGCCCGCGCCGGCTGGGCTGTGCACGCCGCCGATCTCTTCTGCGACCTCGACCTCCAAGCGATCGCCAGGACGGCCGTGCCCGTTGCCCATGGCACTGATGACGTGGCCACAGGGTATCCCTGGAGCCTCGAGCCAGCGGCCGAGGGCTTTCCACCGTCCGCGGCCTGGTGTTACACCGGCGCGATCGAGAACCATCCCGATCTGATCGATGCCATCGCCCGCGTGCGTCCGCTCGCGGGCAATCCGAGCGACGTGGTCCGGCGACTCCGCGATCCCGTGCAACTGGCAACCGTCGCCAAAGCGGCGGGCCTGTTATTTCCCGAGACACTCTCCTCGCCCGACGGCGTTCCACTCGACGGCACGTTTCTCGTCAAGCCACTGGGCGGGGCCGGCGGCCGGGGCATCCGGCGATGGACTCAAGAGCCGGCGGCGGAACACGCCACCAAGCAGGCCATCACGCCACGGCCCACCCGTATCTGGCAGCGATTCATGATGGGCACTCCCCTGTCGGCGTCGTACTGTTTCAAGCAGCGCTCCGCGAGGCTGTTCGGTGTGAGCCGACAGTTGATCGGGGAGCCGTGGTGCCATGCGGGCATGTTTGCCTGGTGCGGCGCCGTGACTCTGCACGCCGCCGGCGGCCGGACGGCGACCGATTCTTTGATCGCGTCACTCGAGCGACTTGGCAGCGTTCTGGCGGAGCGGTTCCAGCCAGTCGGCCTCGTCGGCGTCGATCTGGTCGTCGATGCAGGCGAGAGCATCACGGTGATCGAGGTCAACCCGCGGCCGACGGCATCGATGGAACTCTTCGAGCGGTCGGGCGCAGGCTCGATCGCCGGCTGCCATCTTGCTGCTTGCGGATATGCCCCACCCTCCGGCATCGCGATTGAGCAACCGCTCCCCCGGCCGGCTTCGAACTGGGCGAAGGCCGTGCTCTTCGCCTCACAGCCGACGCCTGTCTCGCAGCGAATGATCGAGAGACTGACGCGTGAGACGAGTCCTTGGTCGCAGGCCGACGGTGGCTGGCCGGCGCTCGCCGATATTCCCCGGCCTGGGCAGACCATCGCCGCTGGTGCGCCGGTGGTGACGATCTTCGCTGCCGCCCCCACGACCGACGACGCGCTCAACCGCCTCCGCGATCGAGTCGCCCGCACCGACGCATTGCTGTCGGCTCGGGTGTGATTTCACGCGAAACATGGCATGTGCTGTCCCCCGTGGCGGCAAGTTTTCAACTTGTCCGTGTCCTCGCCCCATCGATTCCACAAGTTAAAAACTCGTGGCCACGAAGAGCGCAGCGTGTTTGGTGAGCCCGTCCGGCACCGCACCGATCAGGGCAAGTTGAAAACTCGCCCCCACGACGACCACGGCAATCCAGCGCTAGCCCGCCATCCGCCGTGGCGCCGTCTCCACGCCTGCTGCCGCCAGCGAGACGTAGTGCATCAGGTAGGCATCCTCCGTCGTGTCCTGATAGAAGTCCTTCAGGACCGAGATCGCGCGGAAGCTCAGCGAACGGAAGAAGAGCTGCGCGGGAAGATTGGTCTCCCGCACCTCGAGCACGATCCGACTTCGCCGCTCAGGCGACAGCTTGCCGACGAGCTTTTCCATCATGCGCGTGCCGATACCAAGCCGCCGATGCGACCGGGCTACGGCAAAGTTGAGCACGTGCAGACGGCTGCGGTGCAGTTCGTAGATCATGAAGGCGACCACCGAGTCACCCGACTCCGCCACCATCCCGATACAGTTTCTTTGCCGCAGGCAGCGGGTGAAGTCTTCGTCGGACCAGGGGAATTCGAAGGCCTCCCGCTCGACATCGAGCACTTCTCGCATGTCTCGACGGATCATCCAGCGGACATGAATCCGCAGCCGTTCTTCGTGGGTCGATCTCACGTGTGCGAAACTCCCTGCGTCAGTGACTGAAGGTCTATGCGTATCCCGTGCAGCCCGTCGCTCGTCCATCCGGAGTTCGCCGGGGCGACGGGGGGGCGAACCGTAGCAGGCCGTCCCCCCTCAGCCAAGAGCTTTCGCGGGTTTCTCAGGCCTCTAAAAACCGGCAAGCCCGCCTTGACCGGCTCCTCTGCGACACCTACTGTCCCACCCCTTCCCAGCGAAAAAAGCCTGCGGGAAATAGCGCCGTCGGATGAACGTGCGGGGCACGTTCATAGCCACGGCAAGACTCATGCCGAGACGGATGGCGACGCGGATGCCCGACCAACACCCAGCGCACAACAGCCGACCCCACGCCACCGCCATGCCGGCAACGTGGACCGCACTACTGTTGCTCGGCGCCATCATGATTGGCTGCGCCGGCCCGGCCATTCGCAGCCAGAGCCCCGAGATCGAGGCGTTGGCCAGCATCGAAGCCGACACACAACTCATCGGCGACTACGCCGCCGCCTGGGGACTCAACCCGCAGCGGATCGAACGGGCGGCGCTCGTCACCGGCCTCGCCGGCACCGGCAGTGATCCGCCGCCCACCGCGCAGCGGCAGTCACTCATGGCAGACATGCAGGCCCGAGGCGTCGTGGAGCCCAATGCCCTGCTTGCCTCGACCTCCACATCACTGGTCTGGGCACGCGGCTACCTGCCGGCAGGCGTTCGCCGCGGAGACCGCATCGACATTTATGTCGAGGTTCCCACAGACTCCGAAACAACCAGCCTCACCGGCGGCTGGCTGATGGAGACCAGATTGGCTGAGATGGCCGTGCTCGGCAGCCGCATCCGCGACGGTCACACCCTGGGTGTTGCCGAGGGCCCGCTGCTCGTCGACCCCGTGTCGACCGGCACGCTCGATTCGATGTCGAAACTCCGCGCCAAGGTGCCCGGTGGCGGCGTGGCACTGCAGTCGCGGCCAATCGGCCTGATCCTCGCCCCGGAACACCGCTCCATCAGTCTCTCGAAGCGGATCGGCGATTGCATCAATCGTCGATTCCACACCTCCATTCGCGGTTCCAAGCGGGGAGCCGCCACCCCGAAGACCGACCGCTACATCGAACTCGAGATTCCCCCCGTCTACGCCGACAACCTCGGCCGCTACATCCGCGTCGTGCGGTGCCTGGCCGTGATCGAGCCACCCGGCGGCCGCCACGCGCGTCTTGAACTTCTGCGACGGCAGCTCTCGGATCCAGTCACTGCACCGGGTGCGGCGTTGCGACTGGAGGCGATCGGCAAGGAGGCCGTTCCCACGCTCCGCGACGCGATTGAATCGAAGGATGCCGAGATTCGCTTCGCCGCCCGCCGCCGCGCTTTCCGCGCTCGGTACCCTCGACGACGCGAATGGCAGCGACGCCCGGCGGTCACTGCTGACCAGCGCGAGTGCCGAGACCCGCTACGGTGGATTCCAACGATTGTGGAAGATCGACCCCACCTCGTCGCTCGTGCGCGGGGAGAGGCTTGGCGACGCCTGCTCGCTGCACGTGCTCGACGTGAAGGGACCGCCGCTGGTGCACGTCTCCCGGAGCCGACGTCCCGAGATCGTGCTGTTCGGCACCGAGCATCCCGTGGGAGACGGCCTGCGGGCCGAGGCGGGGCCGACGATCGTGGTGGTCGTCGACGGTCCGACCGCCATCATCAGCCGCTTCGTCGCGGGCGATCCCGATCAGCAGAGCGAAGTGCCGGCGCGGGTGGACACGATCATTCGCGCCATCGCGGAACTGGGTGGCACCTACCCCGACATCGTTCAGTTTCTGCAGCAGGGCAGTTCCCATCACGCGATCACGAGCCGCCTCGTATTCGACGCCTTGGCCGAAGAGGACGTCAGCATGAGCGTTCACGAGGAGGCTTCCGCCAGAATACGCGACATTCCCTCCGCATCGACTGACGAGGACGCGCCGGCCGGCGACGGTGCCGCCGACGCGGCCCCGCCCACGGATGAGTCTTCATGACCAGGCTCACGGCCCTCGAACTGTTCGGCTTCAAGAGCTTTGCCGACCGGACGCGGTTCGAGTTTCCCGCAGGCATCACTGCGGTCGTCGGCCCCAACGGATCGGGCAAGTCGAACGTCGTCGATGCCATCAAGTGGGTGCTCGGCGAGCAGTCGGTCCGCAGCCTGCGTGGCCGCGACATGACCGACGTGATCTTCGCCGGATCGGGCGGCCGCAAGCCGCTCAATGCCGCGGAGGTGTCGCTCATCTTCGACAACGCCGACAGCCTGTTCCCGGTCGATGCCCCGCAGGTGCAGATCACCCGCCGCGTCTACCGCAGTGGCGAAAATGAATACCTCATCAACGGCGAAGCCTCGCGGCTCCGCGACATCCGCGAACTCTTCTCGGGCACGGGCGCCGCGACCGAGGCCTACAGTGTCATTGAACAGGGCCGCGTCGATGCGTTGCTCGTGGCCTCGGGCCGCGATCGCCGGGCCGTCTTCGAGGAAGCCGCCGGCATCACCCGCTTCAGGGCGCGGAGAACCGAGGCACTTCGCCGCCTGGAGCGCAGCGAGCAAAACCGGCAGCGGCTCGCCGACATCGTAGGCGAGGTCTCGAGTCGGTTGGAGACCGTGCGCCATCAGGCCGCACGGGCACGCCGCTGGCAGCAGATGACCGACCGGCTTCGCAGACTGCGGCTGGCTGCCGCCACCCAGGATCTGGCCGAGGTCGATGCGGCCGTGGCCCGCGTCGAAGGCACGCTTTCCGAGACCCGCGACACACTCTCTGCGACCGAGACCAGGGCCAACGACGCAGCCGATCACGCCGCCGCACTCGCCGCCAAGGAAGTGGAACTGCAGCCGCGTCTTGAGTCGGCGCGGGCTGCGCTTGCCACCGACACGACGCGGGCAGCAGCCGCCGAGGCCACCCTCGCGGTGCTCCGGACACGGCGGCGTGAACTCGAAGCCGAGCAGGCCCGGCTCGAGGACGATCTGCAACGGGCCGCCCGCGAACAGGTCGCCGTGGTCGAGGCCGTCGCGGCGGCCAAGGCCGATGTTGCCGGCATCGAGACGGAATCGCTCGGACTGGTCGACCGTCTGACCGCCTGCGAGGAGGCCGCGGCCGGTTCGCACGAGCATGCCGCACGGGCCAGGCAGGCGGTGGCCGACCGCGCGGCGAAGGTCGACGAACTGGAACAAGCACGTCAGAAACTGCAGTCCGAACTGGACCGTGCCTCCGCCCGCGTCGAGGAGTCTCACCGCGTCGCCGACTCCTGGCGGACGAGGATCGACACGGCCCGGCTTCAACTCGCCCGAATGGTGGAGTCGGCCTCTACATGGGAAGGCACGATCGCGGCGCTGGCCCAGCGCATGACCGCCGTGGAACGCGAACTGGAGACACTCGACCTCACGCATCGCGAGCGGTCGGAGGCGGTCGATGCCTCCTGGCAGGCGCTCGCCGGCTGGCAGGCGAAGCTGGAGGCCTGCCGCGAACGACGCATGGTGCTCGAGGAGATGGTCAGCCGCCAGGAGGGTTTCACCGACGCCGCTCGGAGGCTGCTCGCTGAAACGAATCCCACCTGTGCGGTGCCCGGCCTGATCGGACCGCTCGCCCATCTCGTCGATGCCGACGTGACGTGGGCGTCGCTCGTTGATCTCGCGCTTGGCACGCTAGGGCAGGCCCTCGTCGTCGATTCGCTGGATGACCTCGTTCGCTGGCAGGCCGACTGGTCGGCAACCGACGAATCGCGGACCGTGCTGGCGGCCGGCGGCCGGATTGGATTCCTGTCGGTCCAGGCCGTGCGGGAGGGGGTGCCCTTCGCCGCCGACGCCTCACCGGGGGTGGTGGGCCGACTCGACCGATTGATCGGCCTGTCCGATCCTTCCACTCCCGACCTGTTGCCGACCGGCGGTCCGCGTGTCGTGGCGCGGCTCCTGGCGAGAGTGTGGGTCGTTGAACGTTTGGCGGATGCTGTCCCGCTGGTCGCCGCGGCACCATCGGGCACGCTGTTTGTCACGCGAAGCGGAGAATGCCTCTCGGCAGACGGTGGCCTCGAGATCGGGCTGACGGCCGCCGCCAGCGGAATGGTCGCGCGGCGGAGCGAGCTCAAGTCGCTCGAGCAGCGGCATGACGAACTCTCCCGCACGGTGGCCGAGGCCGGCGGCCTGATCGAGAGACTGCAGGCAGACCTCGCCACAACCAGCCAGGAGATTCGCCAGGCACAGGGCCGGAAGCAGCAGGCCGCCGAACGCATCGCCTCATCACGGGCTGAATTCGACCGCACCGCCCGCGAGCAGGTCGCGGCCGGCGAGACTCTCACCTCACTGGAAGCGAACCTCCGCGATGCCGAGCGGCAGACAGTCGCACGAACCGCCGCCCGCGACGCCGCGCAGACTGCCATCACGCAGGCCGCCGACGAACTGGCCGACGCCCGGCAACAACTCGCACGGGTTCGCAATGACATCGACACGCTCGACCGCTCCCGTGGCGATGTGCTCGACGAAATTCATCGGCTGCGAGTCGGACAGGCAACCTGTGCCGAACGGCTGGCCCGAGCCGGCGATGCCGTCGCGGCACGACTGGCCGACCTGCAGTCGCGGCGTGGCGACCGGGAACACGCCCGCCAGCGCCGCAGCGACGCAGAACAGCGTCTGGCCGGCATCGATCTCGACTTGCTGGCCACAACCGCCGGCCACGCCGAGGCGATGGTCGCGGCAGAGCGGTCCACCGCCTCGCTCACGGAACTCACCGCGAGTCAGGATCGCGTGGCCGGAGACAGGCGGACAGTCACTGCCTCGCTCGAGCAGGCGCGGGCCCTGGCGGCACGGCTGGCCGAGACGATCCACGCCCATGATCTCGAGGCGGGCGAGGCGCGACATCGCCGTGCACGAATCATCGAGCGGATCCGGGACGACTACGACATCGCCATCGAGGATCTCATCGCCGAGGACTCCGCGGTACCGTCGGCCGACCAGCCAACGACCGTCGACGAGAACGGCAAGGCCGCCGATGCTCCCGTCATCCCCGCCGACCGTGGCGAGCTCGATGCGGAGATCGAGACGCTGCGCCGCAAGCTCTCCACGATGACGTCGGTCAACATGGAAGCCTTGGCCGAAGCGGAAGCACTGACGGAAAGGCTCACGGGGCTCGAGACCCAACTGGCTGACGTGACGAATGCAAAGCTGGCGATCGAACAGCTGGTCTCCAGAATCGACGACGAGAGCCGAAGGCTTCTGGCGGAGACGATCGAAACCGTCCGTGGGCACTTCCGCGAGCTGTTCGAACGGCTCTTCGGCGGCGGCCAGGCCGACATCGTGCTCGAGCCCGGGGTCGATCTGCTGGAAACGTCGGTTGAAATCGTGTCACGCCCGCCCGGCAAGGAGCCGCGGAGCATCTCGCTGCTCTCTGGTGGCGAAAAGACGATGACCTGCGTCGCCCTGCTGCTGGCGATCTTCCGCTCGCGTCCCAGTCCCTTCTGCGTGCTCGACGAGGTCGATGCCGCGCTCGACGAGGCCAACGTCGATCGCTTCGCCGGCGTGCTCCGCGACTTTCTCTCGTCGACGCAGTTCATCGTCGTCACGCATTCGAAAAAGACGATGGCCGCCGCCGACACCCTGTATGGGGTCACCCAGGAGGAGTCGGGGGTGTCGAAGCGGATCGCCGTCCGGTTCGAGGCAGCCGCCGCCGCAGTGGCCCGCCCGGCCAAAAAAGCGGCGTGAACCCGCTGTCTGCGGATGGTCTGACCGGTTTCACCGGCGCTTTCCCCAAGAACGGCCCAAGTCGCACGACGTGATCTTTCGATCTAACCCTCTGTGCGGTCATGCCGCGAACGTGTCCGGGTGAAAACCAGGCCACGTTCACGGGCAGAGGCAGGGGGGGACACCTGCGAGTCATGGGACCGGGCGACGGCGTCTTTGGACGTCCGGAGTGCCCGGTTCCCTCTCACACCCCCTCCCGGCCTCCAGACCGGCATTCGTGGGGTCGACGACGCGGTCGATTCCACAACGAAAGTTCCGCGTCATGGGGGGCTGGGTTCCGCTGCTCAGAAGGGTGCGGGCTGGCCAGGACAGTTCCGGACACGAATGATCCACATGGAGTCCAAGTGATGAAGGTTTTCACAACAGGCCAGGTCGCCAAGATCTGTAAAGTTGCTCCCCGCACGGTGAGCAAATGGTTCGATTCGGGTCGGCTCAAGGGCTACCGCATTCCGGGCAGCCAAGATCGCCGCATCCCGCGGGAGTACCTGATCAAGTTCCTGAAAGAGCACGGCATGCCGCTGGGCGACCTCGAAGACGAGGCCATGGCGAAGGTGCTGCTCGTCGGGCAGGATCAGGTCCTGATCGAGAATCTCAAGAAGCAACTGCCGGTCGAAAAGTCGTTCAAGATTCAGGTGGCGGCCAGCGGTTTCGAGGCTGGCATTCAGGCCGAGAGCTTCCATCCCGATTGCATCGTGGTGGACTACTCAATCGGCCGGATCGATGCCCAGCAGATCTGTCAGAACCTCCGCCGTAATCCGGAGTATGCCGACACCATCGTGATCGCCCTGCTGCCGGACGACGGCTCGCAGATCACGGTGGACCGGGCCCACGTCAACGAGAGCTTTAAGAAGCCGTTCGACGTTGCCCTGCTGGCCGAGCGGCTCCGCACGCTGATCGGTGCCCGCAAGGAACTGGTCTAGCACCAGTTGGAAACGTCCAACCCCATAGCCGAGGGCCGGCGTGTCGCAGACACGCCGGCCCTTGTGCGTTCCATGGCGGCAAGATTCCATCTTGCCGGTGCCGTGAATCCAGCAAGTTGAAAACTTGCTGCCACAAGGGAACGAGCGCGGTATGCTCTCCGACATGAGCACTCCCCACGGCATCCGGATGATCGACGTCGGCGGCAAAGCGGTAACGCTCCGCACCGCCCGCGCCTCGGCCCGCCTGCGGGCTCTGCCCGAGACGATCCGCCGCATCCAGGCTCTGGAACTCGACAAGGGCGACGCCATCGCCACGGCCCGCCTGGCCGGCATCATGGCCGCCAAACGCACGAGCGACATCGTGCCACTGTGCCATCCACTGCCGCTCGACTCGGTCGACGTGTCGCTGGAGTTCACGGAGCCCGGCTGTGTCGTCATCGAGGCGGTGGTGCGGGCGACGGCCCGTACCGGCGTCGAGATGGAGGCACTCACGGCCGTCACCGCCGCGGCGCTCGCGATCTACGACATGTGCAAGTCAATCGAGCGCGGCATGTCGATCGAGGCCGTCCAGCTTGAAGAGAAGACTGGGGGTATTCGAGGCGACTATCACAGGGCTGGAGGCCCGCTGAATCCGTGAGCGGCTGCCCGTGTCCCGAGAGCCGGCGTTGCTGACCAGCGCAGGCAGGATGCCGGAGCGCAGTCAGCATCGAGTGAGCGAAGGGCAGGATGCCCGAAGCGAACGTCCGGCGACGGGGCACGGGCAGCCGCGGCGACTACGTCCGCTCCTGAAGCGTCGTCTCGGCCAGGATTGGCTCCAACTCATCGACGAAGTCACGCACGTCCTTGAACTCGCGATAGACGCTCGCAAACCGGACGTAGGCCACGGTGTCGAGCGCCTTGAGTAGTTCCATCAACCGCTCACCGAGCACCCCGCTCGGCACCTCCGTCTCGTAACTGCCGTAGAGTTCGGACTCCAGCGCCGACACCACGCCCTCGATGTCGTCCTCCGTGACCGGCCGCTTCCAGCAGGCCTTGGCCAGGCCCCGCTTGATCTTGTCGCGATCGAAGGGCTCGCGATCGCCCCCCTTCTTCACCACGGAGAGCAGCTGGCGTTCCACCCGCTCGTAGGTCGTGCACCGCCGGCGGCAGCCAACGCACTCCCGGCGTCTGCGGATCGAGGCACCGTCGTCGCCCGCGCGTGAATCGATCACGCGGTCGTTGTCGGTGCGGCAGAAGGGGCATTTCATGGGCGGGGTCCTCCTCTGCCGGCGGTGGACTCCGCGGCAGACTTCGGCGAAAGCATCGTAGAGGCCGGCAACGAAAACCGGCAAGTCGGCCAAATCGTCGAGGGCCCAACCGCCTCACTCCGACTCGGCATTCCCTTCCTCGGCCGCTGCTTCCTCGGGCTTGGCGTCGCGGACCAGTTTCCAGTCGCGGCGCTGCCGGGAGGATGGGATGTCCATTGCCTTGCGGTATTTCGTGACGGTCCGGCGGGCCACGGTGATCCCCTGCTTGCCGAGGATCTTGATGAGATCGTCATCGCTGTAGGGCTTGTCCTTCGACTCGTTGTCGACGATTTCCTGGAGCTTGACGCGGACGGTATCCCAGGCCACCTCGTCGCCGTCCGCGCTGACGGTGCCGCCCACGAAGAACCTCCGCAGCGGGCAGA
>JAPLNQ010000238.1:0-18145 GCA_026401075.1 Planctomycetia bacterium | reverse complement strand
GCAGAGGCCGCGGGGCGTCTGGAGCCATTTGTCGTCGACGGCCCGGCTTACGGTCGTGACGTGCATCCCGATGCGGTCGGCGATCTGCTGCATCTTGAGGGGCTCGATCGCCTCTGGCCCCTCGGAGAGAAACCGCGTCTGGTGGTCGACGATCGCCTGGGTCGTCTTCAGGAGCGTGCTGCGACGCTGCTCGATCGACTCGATGAGCCACTGGGCGGCGTTGATCTTGCGCTTGATGTATTCGCGGGTGGCAGCGGGGGTGGCGGGCGAATGCAGCATCTCAAGGTAGATGGGGCTGATCCGCAGATTCGGCAGATCGACCTCCTCGAGCCGCACCTTCCACGTTCCGTCCGACTGCTGGTCGACATAGACGTCGGGTTTGACGACCGGCACGAAGGGCTGCGTGAACACAGCCCCGGGCTTGGGCTTGAGCCCGTGGAGCTGATCTCTCAACCCCTCGATCTGCTCGATCGTGAGCCCTGTCTTGCGGACGATCAGCGGAAGCCTGTTGCCGGCGAGGTCTTCGAGGTGGTCGGTGACGAGCCGCCGCAGCTGCCGGGCACTCGGCATGTCCGGGGAGATCTGCAGGAGCAGGCATTCCTTCAGATCTCGGGCACCAACGCCCGGTGGATCCATCCCCTGCACAACCGTCAACGCCTTCTGCAGCTGTGGCAGCTGATCCTGCGGCCCGTCCGGGTCGACCAATTCCTCGATCGGCATGGGGAGGTAGCCGTTGATGTCGAGGTTATAGATGACCTTGTCGGCGGCCTCCCTTTCGGCCTCACTGAGTTCGTAGTTGGAAAGCTGGTCGTGGAGGTGGTCGGAGAGGGTTTCGGGCCGTTCGGCCATGTGGCCGCTCGTCGACCGTCTTGGTCGATGCCTCCGGCCCGGGTTCAGGCTGGCCACCCGCCACATCCGTCGCCGCGGTCCCGCCGGCCGTCTCATCGAGCCCAGGCTCATCCACCTCGAGGGTCTCGTTGTTCTGGATCTCCTGCTCGATCCGCTCCTCGAGCGCCATCACGGGCAACTGCAGGATCTCCATCGACTGGATCATGCGCGGCGCAAGCATCTGCTTCTGCGCCATCCGCATTTCCTGGCCGAACGACATCCGCATAGCTGACTCTTCCTTCGCGGCCTACCGACTTGAGGGACTTTTCGGCATCTCCGCCGAACGACCACGTGCAAGGAGCGTCGTAGACGACCCCTTCCACAGACCCCAATCATACCTTGTTTGGCGAAGCTCTACAGCTTTTGTCGGCTGGAGATCGCGTCGGCGAGCATTTCCCGATTGGCCTGCTGCAATGAGGCTCCCATGGTGAGCCCGCGGGCCAGTTTGGTGACCACCACCGGCAGGCCGCTCAGCCGTCCGGCGATCACGAGCGCCGTACCATCCCCCTCCACGTTGGGCGTGGTGCCCATGATCACCTCGCGGAAGCCTCCCTGCCGCACCCGCTCGACGAGTCGGTCGATCGTGAGCTTGTCGGGGCCGTTCCCCTCCAGCGGCGCGACTCTGCCCTGCAAGACGTGGTAGAGCCCTCGGTAGCCGCCGGCCTCCTCGAGCGCGAGCAGATCGCGAACCTGCTCCACCACGCAGAGCAGGCCGCGGTCGCGTTTGGGATCGCGGCAGATCACGCACTCGTCGCCTTCCGCCAGATTGAAGCAGGTCTTGCAGGGACGGAGGTTGTCCTTGACCGCGCGGATCGCATCGGCGAACGCGATCGCCTCGGCCCGCGACATGCCGAGCACGTGATACGCCAATCGCTCGGCCGACTTTCGGCCGATGCCTGGCAGGTCGGCAAAATAGTCGATGAGCCGCGCTACGGGGCCGCGTTCCTCAGCCATCGATGCCTCCGTAGTCTTTGCCACCTTCGGAATCGTCCGCGGCGGCGTGGTCGCGTTCGTCATCGTCCGCGACGGCAGCCCGCGCGGTCGCTTCGGCCGACGACGCTACCGTCGGCTGGACGGCAACGGCAGGTCGCGGCCGCGGCGGCTCCACCTTGCGGACCGCGGCATCGAACAGCGTGCGAACGTGGGCCACCATTGGATGCTCCGCCGCATCCCGCAGCATAGCCGCATGCGACATGGCCGGCCGGCCGCGTTCAGCCGCACTCGATGCCCGGCCTTCGGAGTCGGCGGCTGCAGCCACCGGCTTGGGCGATGAGTCGATCACCAGACTGTGCCGCACGGGACGTCCGACCAACTCGGTCAGAGCCCGCGTCAGTCCGGCGGCAATCTCAGGCCGTCTGAGAAACGAGGCGGCGTTGCCTGCCGACGCCGGCAGCACGACCTCCAGCACGTCGTCCCGCCAGGCCGCCCGGCTGGCCAGGTCCGCGAAGTCAACCGCGAGTCCGCCAACCGTCTCGGCTCCGCGTCGCCAGGCATCGAGCGGATCGGCGGGGCTGGCCGGCGTGGCAGGCGGCACAGCGAGAGGTGGGATCTGTTCCGGCACGCTCGATTCAGTACAGGCAGCCTCGGCACTCGCGCTGATAGCGTTGTCGACGGTGACAGGTTCGACGCGACGTTTGATCGCAACCGGCTCAGGACGGCCGCCGATCGGAACCGGCTGGGTCAGGTCAGCCGTTTTTTTTTCGCGCACGGGCTCGGCGGGCCGGGCCACCGGGGCAGGTCGCGCTGCTGGAGCGGCCGGGCCAACGGGCTCCGATCCCACCCGCTCCACCGCGTCTGCCAGACTGTCGAGATCTTCCAGGCTCGCCAGTCGCACGATCGCCATCTCGGCAAGCACCGCCGCATGGCCACTCGACCGCATGCGGCCGAGCGCATGGTCGATGATCTGCAGCATGGCCAGCAGTGTGACGGTGCCGGTCTCGCGGCCAATCGCAGCCAGATCAACGCCGAGTCCGTCCCCCTGCAGCATCAGTTCGGCGCCGCAGCCGACGCTTGCCAGCAGGCTGTCGCGCAGGGCCGCCATCACCTGCTCCAGCACTCCGCCTGGATCAGCACCGCCGGAGGTCGCCGCATCAAACGCCGCGAGCGCACCGGGGGCATCCCGCGCCGTCAGGCACGCAATGATCGCGCCGACTTTTTCCTCGCGGCCGGTGCCGATCACCGCGTGCACCTCGTCCACCCCGATCGGCCCGTCAGCCGATCCGAGGAGCTGTTCCAGGAGCGACTGGCTGTCTCGCATGCTCCCGGCCGCGCGGCGGGCGATCAGCGCCAGCGCGTCAGGAGTGACCTCGGCCCCCTCCGCCTCGACGATCTGAGCCAGGCGGCGGCCGATCGCCGGCGGATCGACAGAGTGAAAGTCGAACCGCTGGCATCGGGAGAGAATCGTGATCGGCAGCTTGTCGGGCTCGGTCGTGCAGAGCACGAACTTCACATGGGCCGGCGGCTCCTCGAGCGTCTTGAGGAGTGCGTTGAACGCCTCCCGCGTGAGCATGTGCACTTCGTCGATGATGTAGGTTTTGTAGTGGCCCCGCGCGGGCCTGACGGCGACGTTCTGCCGCAACTGCCGCATCTCGTCGATGCCGCGATTGCTGGCGGCGTCGATCTCCACCACGTCGACATCCTGCCCGGCCGAGATCGCCGCGCAGCTGTCGCAGACGTTGCAGGGCTCGCCGCGGACCCGGCTGGTGCATTCAAGCGCCTTGGCATAAATGCGGGCGGCGCTCGTCTTGCCCACGCCGCGGGCGCCGGTGAAAAGATAGGCATGGCCGATCCGGCCCGACTCAATCGCCCCGGAGAGGCCGCGGGCGACGTGTTCCTGGCCGACCAGTTCATCGAACCGCTGTGGCCGGTAGCGGCGGGCCACCACCTGATAGCCAATCGCCGCGGCGACGGGCGTGCCTGCGTCGGAGACTGGTTCGCTCTCTATAGCGCTCTTCTCTACAGATGGTTCCATAGATAGCGACATGGTGCGAGGGAACATGCAGTGCGGGGGACGGGGCCGGACGCCGATGAGAGGCCCACCGCACAAAGGAGCGACTGCTTATGGCTGCTGCGGTTAAGCCCTGACCAGGTTCACAGGCCCCCATCGCAGGGGCCTCTCATCGGCGTTCGCACCGGTTGTTTTGTACGCCGCATCGCGCACGCGGTCAAAGGCTGCTACATTTTCCCGCCATGGCGTCACCGATGATGCAGCAATTCGAGGCGGCGAAAGCCCGGTGCCCGGGGGCGCTGGTGCTGTTTCGCATGGGGGATTTCTACGAACTCTTCGGCGACGACGCCCGCGAGGCCGCCGATCTCCTTGATCTCACGCTCACCAGCCGCGACAAGGGGCCCGACGCCCTGCCGATGGCCGGCTTTCCGCACCACCAGCTCGACGTACAACTGGTGAAGCTCGTGGCCGTCGGCCGGCGGGTCGCCATCTGCGAACAAATCGACGGGCCCGCTTCGACGGATGGAAAGCCAACCAAGGGCATTCTCCGCCGCGAGGTGACGCGGATCGTCACGCCCGGCATCGTGGCGGATGAATCGTTGCTTGATCCGACGAAGCGCAACTGGCTCGTGGCGATCGTGCCCCGGGCGGTCGCGTCACGGGCGGTCGCGTCACGGGCGGTCGCGTCACGGGCGGCCGACGCCGTGGCGACAGCCGGCGACGAGGCCGCGAGGACCGCTGACGATGTCCTTTGCGGAGTCGCGTGGATCGACGTGGCGGCCGGTCGCTTCGAGGCGGCGGTCGTGCCCCGCGACGACGTGGCCGATCTGCTGCTCCGCCTCGACCCGGCCGAATGCCTCTGCGCGGAGAAGGACCGCGAGGGCGTCGGAGCAATCGTCCGCGAGGTGGGCGGCGGCGTGCTGTCGGCGGGATGCGCGGTGACAGTCCGCCCCGACTGGTGGTTTGAAGAGACCTCCGCGAAGACTGCGGTAGACCGCGCACTCGGGCAGAAGCGGCTGGAGGGCCTCGGCTTCGAACTGCCGGCCGATCTCCCCGGCATCGAGGCGGCCGGCGGCATCGTGGCCTATCTCGAGGAGAACGAGCCGGCCGCGGTCGCACGCATCGAAACACTCTCGGCCTGGCGGCCTGGCCACCGCATGGAGATCGACGAAGCCTCGCGCCGCAGTCTGGAGCTGGTGCGGTCGGCGACGGGTGGCTCGAGCCGCCGCGAGGGAACGCTCGCCGGCGTGGTCGACCGCACAAAGTCGCCAATGGGATCCCGCTTGCTCGTGGAGTGGCTCTCGGCGCCGCTGGTCGACAAGGTCCAGATCGACCGGCGGCTCGACGCCGTGGCCGCGGTCGTGGGCAACCAGTCGCTCGCCACGCGGCTGGCCGAGAAGCTCACCGGCATCGGCGACCTCGAACGGCTGATCAGCCGCGTGATCTCAGGCCGCGCGGGCCCCCGCGATCTGGAACGCATCGGCCGCGCCACGGCGATCCTGCCCGACCTGATCGCGGTCCTCGCGGGCAGCGATGGCCTACTCGCCGAGCTTCGCGACGCGATCGATCCGTGTGACGAATTATCGAGGCGCATCAACGCGACACTCCGCGAGGGCTGTCCGGTGTTTGCCCGCGACGGCGGCTTCGTGCGTCCGGGATTCGACGCACGGCTCGACGAACTCGTGGAGATGGCGTCTGGCGGAAAGGCGTGGATCGCCCGCTATCAGGCCGAGCAGATCGAGCGGACCGGCATCCCCACGCTCAAAGTTGGTTTCAACCGTGTGTTTGGGTTTTTCCTGGAGGTGAGCCGCGTGCAGGCGGCGAAGGTGCCGGCCGACTACATCCGCAAGCAAACAGTGAAGAATGCCGAGCGCTACACCACGCCGGAGCTCGACGACCGCCAGCGGCAGGTACTCGGCGCGGAGGAGGAGTCGCTCCGGCGGGAAATCGAACTGCTCGAACTCTTGCGGCTCTTCGCGGCCGAGCACCGCGCCGCCCTCGACCGCGTGGCCGCGATCCTCGCCACGCTCGACGTGCTCCGGTCGCTGGCCGACGTGGCCCGGTCGCGGAGCTGGGTGCGGCCGGAGATCACGGAGGAGGGCGACCTGTTCGTCGAGGCGGGCCGCCATCCGGTGCTCGAGGAATTGCTGCCGGCGGGCACGCTCGTGGCGAACGACCTGATGCTGTCAGCCCTGCCTGCCATTGCTGCACATCCAGCGCCGGCGATCCTGCTCGTGACCGGTCCCAACATGGGCGGCAAGAGCACGTTCATCCGGCAGGCTGCGCTCATGGCCGTGCTGGCACAGGCCGGCAGCTTCGTGCCGGCGAAGCGGGCCCGCGTCGGCATCGTCGACCGGCTCTTCGCGCGGATCGGCGCGGGTGACGATCTCGCCCGCGGCGCGAGCACGTTCCTCGTGGAGATGTCGCAGGCGGCGCGGATCCTCAACCGGGCCACGCCGAAGAGCCTCGTGATCCTCGACGAAGTGGGGCGGGGCACGAGCACGTTCGACGGACTGGCCATCGCCCAGGCCGTGGTGGAGTATCTCCAGGGCAGAATCGGCTGTCGCACGCTGTTTGCCACGCACTATCTCCAGCTCGCCGCACTCGACCGGCTAGCGGGGGTGAGCAACGTGCAGGTGCTTGTGAAGCAGCACCGCGATCAGCTTGTGTTTCTCCACCAAGTGGTGCCGGGCGCGGCCGACAAGAGCTGGGGCGTGCACGTGGCCCGATTGGCGGGCGTGCCGGAGCAGGTGATCGAGCGGGCCCGCGACCTGCTGCTTGGCTTCGAGGCCGGTGCCGCAGCCGGCCCGACGGCAGCCAAGCCCCGCCGCAAGGCCGACCCCGCCGACCAGCTTTCGCTGTTCGGCGAATAAGTGGCGGCAAGTTTTTAACTTGTCCGTGTTCCCTCTCCCCCGTGGCGGCAAGTTTTTAACTTGTCCGTGTTCACGTCGCGGATTCCACAAGTTAAAAACTCGTGGCCACGGGTCGAACTCCTTCGCGTCCCCGAACGGAGCTGCGTCCCCTTTTTCACCCCGCGCAGGCGTTCATTTTGTCGCGTGGCGTGCCGGCTCCCACCATTTCCGGTGCCGGCTTCGCGAGCGTCACCACGTCGGCGTCGGTCCCGACCGTGACGGCGATCCGCTTGTAGGCCGGCGTCCGCGAGAGCGGATCGGCCGCCTTCGGCACGAGCACGTTGCTCTCGGGGTAATACATCGCCACGTTGCCCGGCCTGATCTGGTCGAAGGCCGACACGATCTGCCCCCGCATCTCCCCCACGCTGCTGGCGATCCGGCATGTGCCACCGGCCGTGAGCCCGAGCTGGCGGATGTCGTCGGGGTGCATGAGCACGATGTCTCGCCGCGTCTGCTTGCGGTAGAGATCATCTTCCTCGTAGACCACCGTGTTGAACTGCCCCTCGCTGCGGATGGTCATCAGCTGCATGCCCTCCGGCACGGCGGGCAGGTCGTGCACGAAGAGGTGCGCCTTGCCATCGGCTGTCGGAAACGCCGGCCTGTCAAGGGCCCGACCCGGAATCGAAAACTCCTTCTTCGTGCGGTCGATCGCCGCGATCTCCTCGAGCCCCGGCACAATCTTCGCGATCGCCTCGCGGATCGTGCTCGTGTGCGACATCTCCCGCCAGTCCACCGGGCTCGTGCCACCGGCCGACGACGCATCTCCCAGCACTCGGAGGGCCAAGTCGGCGATAATCTCCACCTCGCTCCGCGGCCCCACATGCCGCGGCTTGCCGCCATCGGAGAGGCGGATGTAGCTGAACATGCTCTCCTGCGTGGAAGGCTCTGGTTCTTCGTCTCGCGCGAGTACCGGCAGGATGATCGTCTCCTCGGCGCCCGTGCCCCAGGCGTGGCCAGTGTTGAGCGACGTGCTCATGTAGACGACCGTGTCGATCTTCTCCATCGCCCGTTTGGTATAGCTCGCCTCGGGGCTCGCGCCGTAGAGGTTGCCGCCGAGGCAGAAGGCGAACCGCATCGCGCCCTCGTCGGCAGCGTCGAGGCATTCGAGCGTGTCGTAGCCCTTGGTCGTCGGCAGCTTCACGCCGTAGTGGCTTTCCAGCCGGTCGAAGATCGCTTTCTTGAGCGTGGGAGTCACGCCGACGGTGCCCATGCCCTGGATGTTGGAATGACCGCGGATCGGCTGGAGGCCGGCGCCGGGCTTGCCAACCATCCGACGCATGAGGGCGAGTTGCGCGATCGCCTGCACGGTGGCGGCGCCGTGGAGTTGGTGGGTCACGCCCATCGTCCAGGCGAAGATCGACCGCTTTGAGGCGGCATACTGCGATGTGATGTCGTCGATCTGGGGCTTCGACACGCCCGACTTTTCGACGATCTCGTCCCAGGAGAGGCTCTCGAGCCGTGCAGCCAGTTCGGACCAGCCAATGCAGTGCTGGGTGAGAAACTCCTCGTCGACGATGAGGTCGGGCTGCTGTTGACCGGGCTGCTGTTGACCGGGCTGCTGTGGACCGGGCTGCCGTGAACCGGCGTGTCTCGGCTGAGCGCGGTGCAATTCCAGGAGCCGCTTCATCATGCCATAGAGCATCGCAAGGTCGCCGCCCACATGCGGCTGCACGTTGGTGCTCGCGATCTCGGCGCCGAAGAAGAGCGCCCACGGATCGCTCGGCACGGAGAAGTTGACGGTGCCGGTCTCGATGATCGGATTGATCGACACCACCTTCCCGCCGCGACGGCGGACCATCATCAGCGTCCGCATCAGCCGCGGATGGTTGCTGGCCGGGTTGCCGCCGAGCAGGAAGACCATGTCGGCGCGTTCCATGTCGTCGAGTTTGACGGTGCCAGCACCGCTGCCAATCACGCTCGTGAGCCCCACGCCGCTGGCCTGGTGGCAGTAGAAGCTGCAGTTGTTGACGTGGTTGGTGCCGTAGAGCCGCGCGAAGAGCTGCAGTAGGAAGCCCGCCTCGTTGCTCGAACGGCCGCTGAAGTAGAAGAAGGTCTGATCGGGCTGTGTGGCCCGCAGCTTTCTGGCGATCCGTTCCATGGCGTCGGCCCAGTCGATCGGACGGTAGTGCTGCGAACCCTTCTCGAGCACCACCGGCTGGACGAGCCGGCCAGAGTGCTCCATCTGATAGGGCGTGAACATCCGCAGCTGGGGCACCGAGTAGGTCTCGAAGAACGTCGGCTTCACGGCGCCCTGCATGTCGGCGACCATCGCCTGAAACGACTTCTTGCAGACCTCGGGGAAGTGGCCCGCCTCGTTGACCATGCCACCCGACTGGCCGCCCATGCCCACCGCGCAGGTCTTGCAGGCGTTTTTCGAACGCATCGCCTTCCAGAGGGCCCACAGCCCGCCGGCTTCGCGTGCCTTTTTGAAGGTGTAGAGCACCGCCCGCCAGCCACCGCCCGTTTTCACTCTGCCCATGGAACGCTCCGTTGCGGCGTGAACCGCATCATTCGGCCTAAAAGTTGCCGCTCGAATGGTACCCGCGATAGGATGAGAGTCGCAAGCAGCGTGTGGCGGCGCATCGTGCGTGGCCGAAGCGGCTTGGTAGCTGGACTTCGAGGAGTTTTCATCAATGCGTGCAGCATGGATTTCGACGGTGGCGGCGATCGGCATCATCGCGGCGACGATCATGACGGGGACGGCCTCGGCCGAGGTCACGAGCGGGTATCAGGTGGGTGAATCGGTGGGCGCCGCGCAAGTCATCAAGGTGGCCGGCAGTGAGCTCGACGGAATCCCGGCGGGCAAGGAGCTCTGCTACCGCTGCCGAATGGGATCGCGACCGGTGGTGATGGTGTTTGCCCGGACGGCCGACGAGAAGCTGGCCAAGCTTCTGAAGAAGCTCGACGAGGAGATCGAGGAGCATCAGGATGCGAAGCTGTCGAGCTTCGTGAATATGCTCGGCACAGACGTTGACTCCCTGAAGAAGGATGCGGCCGAGTTCGTCAAGGTCAACGGCATCGAGCGGATTGCGTTCGTCGTGCCGAAGGACGATTCGAAGAACGGCCCGGCCGACTACAAGATCGCGCCCGACGCCGACCTGACGGTCGTCTGCTTCAAGGGTGGCAAGGTGACTGCCAACCACGCCCTGGCCAAGGGTCAGCTCTCCGATGGGAAGATCGACGCGATCGTCGAGGCTGCCTGCTCGATGGCGGACTAGCCTGAGGGCCTTCACGGTCAAGACTCGACCGTGCTGGCCATCTTCTGAATACTTATGCGGCCCGGGGAGGCGAATGCCCCCCGGGCCGTTTTGCTTTTCTGGATTGCAGCTGCGCGTCGCGTGATCTGCGTCGTTAGCCGAGGCGAGATTTCAGCCGAGGCTCTGCCCTTCCCCAAGTTGAAGCATGAGTCGACGCTCTCGCTCGATGCAGGCCCGCGGTGTATTTCGACGTGCCGTGGCCTGCGACTCGGCCCAACGGATCGTCTCCTGAATCACCTGCCAGCGGGCGGCTGGGTGCCAAACGCGTTCCCGCTGTTCGTGCTCGCACGCCGCACGATCCGCAGGGTCTTCAGCGAAGTTCTCACCATCCGCGTTCGTCGTCTGCGTCATGTCTGGCGACCTTGTTGATTCGAGATCGCTCGTCGGAGAGCCTCGATCCGTGCCTGCCGTCGTTGGCCTTCGGGCAAAGCAAGCTGACACGCGATCATATCCTCGTCACAGAGCCCGCGGTACTCGGCGCCGGCCGCTGTCTGACCGGCCACGGACCGTTCCCGGCATGACTCCCACGACGGCAGGCCGGTCACGGCCCGGAAGATATCGATGGCACCAGCAGGGCTGGTCAGGCAGAACACCGACTGTCGCGTCAACCAGCCAGCCTGCTCCGCCACCGGCCGCCACGAGTCCTCGGTCGGCCCCCACGAGGCATCGAGTTGTCGCAGTGCCGTGTCACAGCGGGCGAGGTTCGCCGCGGTGTCCCAAATCCAGAAATCAATGTCGTAGGTGAGCACGGGCTCATGGCGGAGCAGGAAATTCATGCCGCCGATCAGGAGATATTCAACCTCGCTCGCGTTGAACGTCTGAAGGATGTGGTCGATGTTCATTGGGAATTTTCTCGCCGCGGAGCATCACCTTGGAGCCAGGAACGCCTCTCTCTGGCAGCATTGAAATTCTATCCACTCTTTCCGCGAAGAGGGCTGACAACGGGCGGCATTTCCTCCTGTTTTCCGGCCCAACGAGGCCCACCGGCTGACGGCCCGCGATCGACGGGTTATATTTGGAGCTCTACGAGGTAGCGGCCCCTTGGCGGCTGACCGAGTGTGGCAGCGTAGCTCAGTTGGTTAGAGCACCGGCTTCATAAGCCGGGTGTCGGCGGTTCAAGTCCGCCCGCTGCTATTTCCGATCGCCCGGCCCCGGTCACCCGGGGTCGGGCGGTCATTCACCGCGTTGCAGCCACCGAGTACTTCGAGTGGCCGCAAACATCGGCGAGTGACCTCAAGGAGTTTCACCTCTCGCCGCTCGCATACTACGAGCGGAAAGTTCTTGGTCAAGCGACCAAGAAGCAAAGCCCCGCTCTCAAGCACGGGGAGAACCTGCACCTCTGGCACGAGCTGGGGGAGGAGCGGTTCTGGGACGCGCTCGACATCGCGCCCGATGAGTTCCTGACGGCGACCGGGAACCTCTCGAAAAAGGGTGAGGACTGGCTGGCGGCCCGGGAGCCGGGCCGGATCGGTCTGACCTCGGTCGACCGGGAGAAGCTTTGGAAGCAGACCCGGCAGATCCTCGCCAACCCCGCCGCCAAGCAGCTCATCGACGCGAGAGTCGACGCGGAGTTCTGCGTGACTTGGGATTGGGAAGGCCACGCCATGCGCGCCCGTATCGACGGGGCGACGCCCGAGGTTTGGTACGACCTCAAGACCACGAGCGACACGACGCCGCTCAAGACCTTCTGGCGTTCGGTACTCGAGTACCAGTACGACCTCCAGGCCGCCGTCTACGAATCCGCGGCCGAAGCGGCTGATTGGCCGCTGCATTCGCTGCACTTTCTCGTCACGCAAAACGCCCCGCCCCACGCCTGCCACGTGGTCACGCTGCCGGCGGCCGTGATGGCTCTCGCCCGCGATCGGGCGCTGCGGCTGCTTGATGACCTCCAGTACCGCAAGGACTGGGATACGTGGCTACCCACCGACTACGGGCGGGTGGTGGAACTTGAGTGTCCGGCATTCATGAAGGGAGGAAGCGATGAGC
Organism: Planctomycetia bacterium; assembly: GCA_026401075.1. Lineage (GTDB taxonomy): Bacteria > Planctomycetota > Planctomycetia > Pirellulales > UBA1268 > CAMCQY01. The sequence continues at coordinate 6,155 of JAPLNQ010000238.1, read as the reverse complement.
GAGGGGAATGGTGAACGGCGTGTCGTGGCCTACAGGCGGGAGCAGTCGGCCACGCTCGGGCAGCTTTTCAAAGCCTGGGCGGCTGCGAAGCTCGAGCCCGACTGGCATTCGGAGATCCACAAGAACGCCACGGCCCAGTACGGCGGCTTCGTCAACATGGCGGGCTTGATCGGCGCCACCGAGAAAGCGCTTGCCAAGCACGGCCTCGTGGTCAACCAGACGTTCCTGCACGACGGCGATGCCGCGCCGCTGCTCCTGCTGACCGAGATCGGCCACGGGGAGAGCGGCGAGTTCATCCGCTCGATCCTGCCGGTGCCGCGGGGCGGGAAGATCCAGGAGCAGAAGTCGGCGATCACCTACATGCGGCGGGCGGGCTACGAGGCGCTGCTGGGCCTGGCCCCGGCGGATTCCAAGTCCGACGACGACGGCGATGCCGCCAACCGCGTGACTCCGCCGGACGACCCCGCTGAGGCCCGCCGGATGGAGATGACGGCGCGGCTCAAGATCGGCGCGGCCAAGACCAAGGACGAACTCCTGGGCTTGGTCAACCGGGTGCAGTTGAAGTTCGATTCCGGCGAGCTGCCGAAGGCCGCAGTCGAACGGCTCTTGAAGCTGGCAGACGAAAGGCGGAGGGCCATCCCCGGCGACTGACATGAACACCGACCAGCTCTATCGGGACTGCAAGTCGCACGGCCTCTCAGCCGTGGCCAGGCGGCTGGGGATTCCCCCGGACCGGCTCGTCGATGCGCTCCATAGGGCCGGGGTGGCGGAGGGCTGCCCGTCGCCGGGCGAGATCAGAGACCGCTGCCGGGAAGTGCAGCGGACATGGACGGACGGCACAAGGAACTGCAGGGACAGATAAGAGGGAGGAACCGATGGCTGGAGACTGGGTCAAGATGAGGTCGGCGTTGCTCGCGAACCCCAAGGTTCACGGCATCGCCCGGGCGATCGGCGCGAATGCAGAAGCGTCGGCCGTGCTGACGAACGGGTACGCCGGGCCGCCGCACGACGTACTCAGCCGTAACGCGTTACGTCACATCACCGTAACGGCGTTACTGGTCACGTGGTCGAGCGCAAACGAACACGCTTCCGACGGCGCGCTCAAGTTCTGCGACCTCTCCGACATCGATCAAATCGCCGGCCTGCCCGGATTCGGCGCGGCGATGGCGAGCGTCGGGTGGGCCAAGCACGACCCGGAGAACAACGCCGTAATCCTGCCGAACTTCGGGAAATGGAACACTTCTGCCAAGGATCGGACCAACGCCGAAAGGCAGCGGCGGTACCGGGAGCGTCACGCCGCTCAAGTAACGGACCGTAACGACAGAGAAGAGGAGAGAAGAGAAGAGAGAGAAAGACAAACCTGCTGCGCAGGTTCCGACGAGCAAGCCGCAGGCGGCTTCCTCGCCGGCCCCAAAAATCTCGTGGGATGAAACTTCGGGATTCTCAGGGATCTCCGAGCAGGACCGGAGCGAGTGGGTCCGGGCCTACCCCGCCGCGGAACTCGATCGCGAGCTGGCCAAGGCCCATGCCTGGCTGCGGGCGAACCCGAAAAAAGCCGGGAAACGCAACTGGCGGCTGTTCCTCGTCCGGTGGCTGGCCCGCTGCCAGGACCACGGCGGGACGGATCGGGAAGTCGGCCGCCGGCCGGATGAAAAACCGGCCAAGGCGTGGACGGGGGCGGATGCCGAGGCGCTCGAACGCACCCGCCGCAGGCTCGAAGGCCGCCGCCGGCACTTCCGCAGCGATGCCCATGCGTCGATGTCCGACGCCGAATACGCGGAATGGGCGCGGTCGAACAACGTGGCCCCTTCCCGAAACGGACATGCCTCGAACACCTCGGCATGAGCGATCTCGAAAACCACCACGGGAAAAACTCCATGAACCTGCACGTGTGCAAATCCTGCGGCAGCTGCCGGTTTTTCAGCCGCATCGATCCCAGGTCAGACGGCGGCTTTTCGGAGGAGCCGCCGCAGCTCTACGACGACTCCGAGCAAACGCTCGCCGCACCGATCCTCTCGACCGACGCCGACTCGCACCTGTCGGACTACGGTCGCTGCCTCCGCAACCCGCCGCAGTTCTTCTCGTCGTCGCTCAACGGCGAGTGGCCGATCGTCCACGACTCGAGCGTCTGCGGCGAGTACCGCCCCGACGGGAGCTGCAACTAGCCATGACACGAGACCCTGTCGAGCCGCACGAATACATGCTCCTGCATCCACGCTGCGCCATCTGCCACTGGCCCGCCGATCGCCCGGGCAGGTGGATGGAACTGCACCACATCGTCGGCGGCGCCGGACGAAAGAACTTTGATTTCAACTTCCTCGCCTGCTGCTCCCGCTGCCACCATGCGATCCACAACACGCTGCCCGAGTACGGCACGATCCCCAAAGGCGCAGTGCTCACGGCCAAGGAAGAGGAAGACGGCGCGTGCCACCCTGAGAAACTCGCGGCGCTGACTCGCAGGAAGAACCTGCCCTACGAGAAGTCGCCTGTCCCGAGGAAGTTCCTGGACGACCGCAGAAAGCGAGGGGGATCACCGTGGCCGTGAGAAAGAACAGCCGGCAGAAGGGGAAGCGGGGCGAACTGGACGCGGCCCACGCCTTGCAGCGTCTCTTCTCCTGGCATGCGCGAAGGACGCAGCAGTTCAAGGGCACCACCGACTCCTCCGACGTCGAGGTCGAGGAGACGCCCGAGGCGTTTTGGGAAGTGAAGCGGGTCGAACGGCTGAACGTCTCCGATGCACTTTCGACCGCGGCAGCGGCGGCCGGCCCGAAGCTGCCGATTCTCCTGCACCGCAGGAACAACACCGACTGGCTCGTGACCGTGAAGCTCGAGGATCTCGCGCGGCTGGCGAGCGTCGTGTCACAGGCCAACCCCCGAACGGAGTGACGCATGGAACGCGACGACGATGATGACGCGAACCGGATCGTGCGGGTCGGGACGAACGAGGCGATCGTCGATCACCCGCCCTACTACCGCTGGCACCCCGCCGGCATCGAGGCGGTCGATGTCTGCGAGGCGTTCTCCTACAACCTCGGCAGTGCGATTGCCTACATCTGGCGGTGCGGCGGCCCCGTCACGAAGGGGGACATCGAGACGGACCTGGAGAAGGCGATCTGGTACCTGCGCCGCGAACTCGAAAGGAACCGGCATGGACGCCGTGGATGAGGCGCTTGTCGAGCACGAGCTTTCGACCTGCCCGCCGGACCAGTTGGCTTGGATGTGGCGGGGGTTGTGCGCGCGGATGCTGCACCAGGCGCTCCTGTGTCGGGGGCGGCTGCTGGACAGCCAAGACGACGCGGCCAACGTCATGGCCAGCCGCCGGTGGCTCTCTGGCGGGGGGATCGTCACGTTTGAAGAAGCCTGTGAAACCACGGGAATTTCACCGGAAAAATTCCGGGCGGTGTGGCATGACCGAAAACGCTCCCTGCCTCCCATAAATGAGGCAAGGAGACTTACCGATGCCGACGCTCGCGGACCGCGTGAAGATCCTCGTGGACTGGTGGCCGCTGGTGGTGCTGCTCCAGCAGGTGGCCGTGTGCGCCCCGGGCCGCCCCCAGGCGGAGGCTTTCGCCGACTGTCTGCGGTTCCTGGCTTCGAAGACGGAGGTCGACGTCGATGACCGTCTCGTCGAGCACGTTCAGAAACTCATCGCAACGCCCGAGGGCGGGGAGCTGATCGACTATGTCGTCTCACTGGTCAATCGACGTGGTGGTGTATAGCGGCCTGGCGGCCGTCGCCCTGTTCCCGCTCCTGCGGCCGTACCTCCAGAAGCTCCGGGTTCCCGCCCTTCCGGCCGGCCCGGATCGCTGGCAGTCGGAGTCGGTGGCGGCGCTCATCGCCCTGCAGGCGGAACTCGAGAGCCGGCAGAAGCCGGCAGCGACCAAGCTCTGCCGCGAACTGATCTGGGAAATCCTCGGGGGCGACACGCCATGAACCGATTCGTTCTCTGCGCCGCCCTGGCCACCGCGTTCTTCGTCACGAGGCAGGCTCAGCAGCCGACCGCTCCAGCTGCGCCCGCTCAAGTCGCGGTGCCGAGTCTGGCGAAGTACCGCAGCCAGATGACCAACGAGGATCGCACGGCGCTGGCGCAGTGCTACGAGATTCTCTCAAAGAGTGTCGCCGCCAATCCGGTGGACGACCCGGTGATCCCGTCGGTGCCGGCGCTTTGCGACGTCCACCGGGCGGCGCTGCTATTTGTGTGGAGGGGTGTGCTCGGCAACGAGCCGGGTAAGTACGAGGGGCTGCGGGAGGAGTTGGAGGGGCTGCTCAAGACTGCGGTCGGCGAAGCCGACGTGCCGCTGAATCCAGCGGTGCAGAGGGACGCCGCAACGCTGTTTGCAAACATCGCCCGCTCCCTCCGGTAGCACTTCCATCATGGCCCTCGATCCGACGCGGCTGTCCTCGCCCGAGGACTGCCTTGCGGTCTACGAACGTGGCTTCGCCGGGTTCTATCCAGATCCCGCCGCCGAGGCTCGGCTCTTGGCCGAGATCGAGGCCAGCGGTGGGTACGCCCGCGCGCTCGGCGCGATCAACTTCCACCAGCTCTACGGTGTCGGGGAGAACATCCTGTCGCTGCCGTATCTCGCGGCCATGCGGATGTACCCGGGCTGCCTGCCGGGCGGCAGCCAGGCCCGCGGCGACTGCGTGAGCTGGTCGATGCGGTCGGCCTCGCTCGTCTCCTACTGCGCGAGTCTCGTCTGGCAGGACAACTCCCACCGCTACGCGCCGCCCGAGGTGTCGGACGCGGCCAGGGCCAACGGCGTGTTCGCGACCGAGACGTTCTACTGGTTTCGCGCGCACTCTGGGGAAGGCTGGAACGGAGCCGACGCCGCCCGCATCGCCCTGACCAAGTCGGGCATGATGGTGCGGAAGAACTATCCCGAGATCGGCATCGACCTCGAGGAATACTCGGGCGCCACCGCCGGGAAATGGGGGGCTTCCACGCCGCCGGAGAAGGTGGTCGCGGTCACGAGCCAACACCTGCTCTCCACGGCCACGGTCTGCAAGACCTGGGAAGAAGTGCGGGACATGCTCGCCAACGGGTTCGCGCTGGCGACCTGCGGCAGTGAAGCGTTCGAGCGGAGCCGCGACGAGTTCGGGTTCTGCCGGCGGAGCAACTCGGTCTGGCAACACGCCATGAGCTTTATCGCGGCTGACGACAGGCGCGAGGTGAAGCAACGCTACAAGTGCCGGGAGGGCGGGCTCGTGCTGGTACAGAACTCGTGGGGCGACTACTGCGGGGGGCCATGCCCCATCCACGGTTCGCCATTCAGGATTCCCGCCGGGAGTTTTTGGGCCCGGTGGGATGACGTCCGCGATCGCTACATGGTCGCCATCGGTGGCGGCAAGGGATTCGCGGCCAACAGATTCCCTTGGGGCAGCCTCGCCTCAATCATCTAGGAGCAACCCATGCAGTTCATTCTCGTGCTTGTTCTCGCCGTCGCTTCGTGGCACGTCACCATGGCCGTGGAGTGTGCTGGCAAGTGCGTCCGGCGGCCGAAGGTGGTCCACGCCGACAAGCCATCTCCGCAGTGCAAGGGTCCGCAATGCCAGACGCCTCCCCCCGTGAAGTCGAGCCGCTGATGAATGGCGAGAGCCTGTTCAAAGCCGTCGAACGATTCGGCCTGCCGCTCGTGATGCTCGCCTTGATCCTGTGGTGGGCGAAGAACGACGTGGTGAAGCCGCTTCTGGACGCCCACTTCGAGGTGGTCGAGCAGATCGTGCGCGGCCAGAAGGAGCACTCGGAGAAACTCGACACTATCGGGGGCAAGCTCGACGAGCTGATCAGGGTCAGCAAGTGAATGTACGCCGACTGTCCACCACCCAGCAGGCTTACGCCGAGAAGGCGATGCTGCTTCCGCGCGTCGTCATCGCCTCATACTTGAAGCGGAACCCCGACTTGATCGACGTCGCCAACCGCTGCGATCTGGAAGGCGCGGCGGAGCAGGCGGTGTGCCTGGCCGCACTCACCTACAACCCGGAGAAGGCGGGCGTCAGCGCCTACTTCTCGGTGGCCATCCACCGGGCGATCTCGAAAGAAATCCAGGCCCGGCGGAACCACGAGCGGCGAATGCGGGCGGCCTGGGAGATCGCCAAGCCGCAACTGAATCCGCACATCGAGCGGATGAAACACCGGGCGGTGAAGGCGCTCCAGA
>JAPLNQ010000068.1 GCA_026401075.1 Planctomycetia bacterium | reverse complement strand
CTCGACGAGCACCGCCAGCCGATCTGGGACTACAACGCGAAGCGGAATGGCAATGCCGGCCGGACGGTCGAGGTGCATGCGTTCCAGCGGCTGCCCGACGGCACGACGATGATCGTCGAGTCGGGGCCGGCCCGGATCATCGAGGTCGATCGCGACGGCAATGTTCGGCACGAAGTCAAGCTGACGGTGAACGAGCGGTCGGCACACTCCGACACGCGAAACGCGCGGAAGACAGAGGCCGGTACCTACCTCGTGGCCCACGAGAAGGACGGCGTCGTCCGGGAGTATGACGCCACGGGGAAGGTCGTCTGGGAGTTCGACGTGCCGCTCTTCGACAAGCCGAAGAAGGGAGGCCATGGCCCCGAGTCCTTCGGCGACCAGGCCTATTCGGCCGTCAGGCTCGCCAACGGCAACACGCTCATCGGCACCGGCAACGGCCACAGCGTGCTCGAGGTGACGCCCGCCAAGGAGATCGTCTGGCAGATCGAGCAGCACGACCTGCCGGGAATCGTGCTGGCCTGGGTGACGCAGGTGAGCCGGCTGAAAAACGGCAACACAGTCCTCGTCAACTGCCACGCCGGCCCGGAGCAGCCGCAGATCATCGAGGTCACTCCGCAGAAGCAGGTCGTCTGGACGTTCAAGGATTTTCAGACGTTCGGCAACTCGCTGCCGGTGGCGGTGGTGATGGATCCATGAGGATCGCCGCAGGATTGGTGTTGGCTGCGGCGCTGGCCTCGCTGTTCGGATGCGGCCCGCCTCGTTCGAAGAGTATCATCGAACCGACCGCAGGCCAGGCTGCTCGGCTCGATGTCGGCTTCCATATTGATGCGGTTCGCGTCGGCGAGGCCCATGCAATCGTCGCCGCGGCGCCGCCGACGGATGCGGAGTGGGAGTCGCTCCGTGGCCTCACCGGCCTACGCGAACTCGTGCTGGAGCAGGGCAGGGCGGATGATGGTCGGGCGGAGATCCTGGCGACGCTCACGGGCCTCGAGCGGCTGGTCCTCCGCAATTCGCCGCTCGGTGATGCGGGGTTCCAGAGCATCACGAGGTGCCGTGTGCTTCGTGACCTGAACGTACCGCAGGCTGCCTGCACCGCCGCGGGCGTGCGGGCGCTCGCGGCGCTTCCGCATCTGCGAAGCCTCCGTTTGGGCGGCGCGCATCTCACTGGGCCGGATGTCTGTGAGGCGATTGCTTCCCTGCCGCAGCTGCGGTCGCTGCATCTGATCGACATACCGATCGGCGACGACGGTCTCGCGGTACTCGAGCGACTGCCAGGCCTCTGGAATCTCTATCTCGACGGAGCCGGGGTATCAGACGAGGCCTGGGAACGGTATTTTCAAGCCTGCCCTCGGGTGCATGTGCACATCGACCAGGCACATCACGATCGGGATCCGCACGGGCACCTTCACGAGCAGGCACCATGAAACAGTCAATGCGAGGCAGTTGCGAGCGACGATTGGAGAATGCGATCGCACGTCGAGTGGCGTGGTCAATGGTGGTCGTCATGTTTGTCATGGCTGTCACGGTCTGCCTGCTCGCAGGGCGGGCAATGGCGGCGCGGGCCCGCACGGCCGTCGCCCACGACGTGGCCGGGGCGGCGACTGTCTGGCTCGATTCGCTCGATGCTGCCCAGCGAACCCTCGCCTCAAAGCCCTTCGACGATGCCAAGCGGACCGACTGGCATTTCGTGCCCAAGCCCGCGCGGAAGGGCGTGCAACTCCGCGACATGACCGAGCCGCAGCAGGCGGCCGCCCTCGCGCTGTTGCGGTCGGTTCTGTCGCAGATCGGCTACGACAAATCGGTCGCCATCATGGAGCTGGACGAGATCCTGCGGATTCTCGAGGGATCGCGGGCGAAGAACATCCGTGATCCCAAGCGGTATTTCTTCACGATCTTCGGCACGCCTTCGGATGCCGGCCCGTGGGCGATCTCCTTCGAGGGTCATCACCTCTCGCTCAACTTCACTGTGCGCGACGGACGGATCGTCGATTCGACGCCGCAGTTCATGGGTGCGAACCCGGCCGTGGTAAAGACGCAGTTGCCGAATCTGCCGGTGGCGGGGCACCGCGTGCTCGAAGCGGAGGAGTCGGTCGCCTTCGAACTGGTGAACTCGCTCGACGCGGTCCAGCGGGCCAAGGCGGTCATCTCGCCTGAGCCGCCGAAGGAGATCCGCGGCGCGGGCGAGCCGCAGCCATCGGGTGAGCCGGCCGTCGGCATCGCGTGGGGCGACCTTTCCGCATCGCAGCAGGCGGTGCTACGACGGCTCGTCGACGTGTATTGTGAGTCGATGCCGGAAGAGGTCGTGGCGGAACGTCTGCAGCTGATCGAAGCGGCTGCGGGCGGTTGGGCGGCGGTGAAGTTCTCATGGGCCGGCAGCCTCAAGCCGGGCATCGGACACTATTACCGCGTCGAGGGGCCGACCTTTGTCGTCGAACTGTGCAACGTGCAGCCCGATGCCGAAGGGAATCCGGCCAACCACATCCACTGCATGTGGCGGGACCGCACCGGCGATTTTGATTTGCCGGCGCGGGATTGAGGTTCGCCCGCTGGATCCCGTCGCTTACGCTCAGGGCTTGTATCGAAGCGTTGTGCGACGGCTGATGGCTGCGATGCTGCCCTCATAAAAGCCCCGGGCGGAAGCCCGGGGACCGCGTTCATCG
>JAPLNQ010000024.1 GCA_026401075.1 Planctomycetia bacterium | reverse complement strand
ACCAACTGAGCTACACCCGCATGATATTGGAATGAGGAGTGGGATTTGAACCCACGACCAACAGTTTTGCAGACTGCGCCATTAGACCACTCTGGAATCCTCATAAAACTTTGGCGTACCTCCAAGGACTCGAACCTTGACCAACGGCTTTGGAGGCCGGGATGCTGCCATTACACTAGAGATACATATTTGGCGGAAGACTAGAGAGTCGAACTCTAAAGGCGCTATTAACGCTCGGCTGTTTTCAAGACAGATCCCATCACCAGTTGGGTTGGCCTTCCATTATTCTTTATTGGGGTGAAGGACGGGACTCGAACCCGCAACCACCGGAATCACAATCCGGGGCTCTACCATTGAGCTACCAACACCATATAGGAACACATTGTGGCCCTTGAATCCGTGATAGCCCCTCTTCATGGCACCTCTTAACACGCCGCGGGCTAGTTAAGTTCAGTGTTGTTCCACTGTAGCTATTCAATGTGTTTTTATATAATAACCATATAGAAACACACCGCTGTTGCTACGTCACAGTACAGGCCGATCAGACCCCTTACCGATGTATTTCTATATGGTGCGTCTGGAGAGATTCGAACTCCCAACCTTCAGTTTCGAAGACTGACTTTCTATCCAATTGAATTACAGACGCATTGTTTGGTGCCCCTTGACAGAATCGAACTGCCGTAGCCTGATTACAAAACAGGTGTAATACCATTATACTAAAAGGGCTTGTTGCTGGTCTCCCGAGAGTGAATCGAACACTCGTCATATGGTCCCAAACCATAAATTCTACCATTAAACTACCGGGAGAAAATTTCTGTTAATCTTTCTTCTATTCTTTCTTTACTCCGTATTCTATATACAGTGTATCCCTTTGCAGTTAACTCGGCATCTCTTAGGAAATCTTTTTCATTCCCAACCGGATGCCAGTGTTCACCATCTATCTCAACTATTATTTTATCAATGCAGAAATCTACATAGTATCCTAGTATCTTCTGCTGGTGCTCGAATTTGATACTAATTGCCGTCAAAAAATCAAAGGCTACTTGCTCGGGATATGTCATTTTATTTCTATTACTGGCCAATTTTCTGTTTGGGTGCTTTTCTGGAAACAGTAAATATAATGCTTTCTTTTCATTTGATTTATTTTCACGAGCTTCGGCTGTCCAGAATTCTGAAGTCCAAGCTCCGGAATGACCACCTTCTGCGATCAGTTTCTTCATACTATCTGACGTGTTCTTTGCATTTTTTGCAACCCGACTGTCAGTCTCCTTAGTTAGGCCTCTGTTCCACGACTTTACATTATTTCTATTCTGTTCTAACCAAGAAATCTGTTTGACTGGATTTTGTTTGCATAATCGCTGGTGATTAATCAGTGAGTTATTATTCTTACATTCTCTGCTACAATATTTACAAAGCATAAAATTTCTCCTATACTATTATTTATGATTGCAACGCAGAGTGATACCATTTCACCATACTGAGATATTGATTGGTTGCAGAGGAAGGATTCGCACCTCCGATCTCCAGCTTATGAGACTGGCGGGGACGACTGGACTCCCCTACTCTGCGATAATATTTATCATAATGTATGACCATAGAAAAACACATTCTTTTCCTGACTTTACGGCGGTAGTGCCCTACTCTTTGCGATAGCCCCTGCGTCCAGTTGCCAGGTATCGTTGATTGCCGTTGACTGTGTTTATCTATGGATACCATATTGAAACACACTGTTGCGGCCGCAGGATACCGAGTGATGTAGTGAGTCGGAATCAAACCTTCTCAATCTACACAGTGCTCTCCACAATGTGTTTATCTATGGTAGGACGTGACAGGTTCGAACTGCCGACCTTCTCCGTGTAAAAGAGACCTTCTACCGCTGAATTAACGTCCCAACTATTTACTTATTGGCTCCCCGAGTACGGATCGAACGTACGACATCTTCGTTAACAGCGAAGCGCAACTACCTCTGTGCTATCGGGGAATAAACTTGGCGGATAGTATAGGATTCGAACCTATGCGCCCCTTTCGGAGCGACGGTTTAGCAAACCGTTGCCTTAACCACTCGGCCAACTATCCTTAAAACTTAAAATCTGGAGCGGGGTAGGAGAATCGAACCCTTTTCCTTAACCTATGCTAAATAATAGTATGAAAACTTCTATTTGTCAACACTGTTCTAAACTATTTAATATAACTTTTGGATCATATGGAAAATTCTGTTCCTTATCTTGTGGAACTACTTTTAGAAATAAAATCAATTTAAAAAACGCTGAAGCCAAATATAAAATCAATCCTGTTAAATGTAAATGTTGTCGAACAGAAATTGATTATAAAAAAAGAAAAAACAAATATTGTTCAATTAGTTGTGCATCAAAAATTACAAATAGTATTTCTAGAAAACGAGGTCCCACTGCTGTAGAAAAACTTCCTTATTCTAAGATAAAATTCATCCTGTGTGCTCATACCAATCAATATTATTCTAATAAAAATACAGACGGTTCTCTCCGACGATGTTCTCCGTACATTAAAACTATTAAGGAGCAGTATTATTCAGCTTCTAGATTTAAGTTTAATGTGTATCACTATCCAGAAGAATTTAATCTATCATTAATAGATCAACACGGCTGGTATACATGTCCAGGATTAAAACGAAAAGGCCATCCTAAAAATGTTTTAGGAGTTAGTCGAGATCATATTATATCTGTTAGTTATGGGTTTACTAACAATATTCAGTCATCTATTATATCTCACCCTGCAAACTGTCGTATAATGATACATTCAGATAATAAAATCAAACATAATAAATGCGATTTAACTGTTGACCAATTGCTAGAAAGAATAGATATTTGGAATAAAAAGTACACCGAGCGGCGTAACGGTCTCGAACCGTTGACCTCTAACTTGGAAGGATAGCGTTCTACCAACTGAACTAACGCCGCTCGCTGTACTCTTAAATTACCTCTATGCCAACCCCGCATAAATTGAATTTGTAAGTAGTTGCCCCATAGTTATAGGAACCATTCACCCGTGTAATAAATCCGGACGAGACTCGGTACATCACTTGGGATACTTGTCCAGCTTGCAACCGCTCTGCCCATGGACACTACGTGCCCAGGTGGGAGTCGAACCCATTGCCTTTTACTATATCAGTCCTTCGAAGAAACTTTTATAGCGTGACTTTCTCTTGCTGACACTTACAAAACTGGGCCCCTGCGAGTAAGAATTGCGCTTACTGCTTACGTGTTGTATACGACCGTTCTGCTTCTATTACACTACGCAGGGATAAACTTGGTGGACCGCTGGGGAATCGAACCCCAATAACTGACTTGCAAGGCCAGTGTAATCCCATTATACTAGCAGCCCTAAACTTGGTGGATGAGGTTGGGAACGATCCAACAGAGTGTTGCCACGTCCGGGTTACAGCCGGAACCGCCTCCTTAACGGTATACACATCCATTTATTTGTGGGCGAAATAATATTTTCGCCATTCATCACCTATCTGAATAGTAAATGATGTAAACTCAGTAATTTTACCTTCGTGTGCTAATCTATGACAGTTCGGACATATCAGTGTTAGATTATCATTGCTATCACTCCCGCCTTTACTTCTAGGGACAATGTGATGTATATCACACGATCCTTTATTCCATCCACAACACACACATCCAACACCTAATCGTTTAATTATCTTAGATGTTGTTCGTTTGGACATATCTAATACAGAATTGGGCATTTTTAATCCCATTCCATTTTTTTGTCCCTGTTTTAGTTTAGTATCCAAAGAATGCGTCTTATTAAAGAATGATCCGGGTTTTCTACTCGGGTTATGATCACATCTTGTTTTGTGATTCTTTAATCCACTCATTGAGTTACATTCTTTGTTACAGTAAATACAGTTGCCTGCTTTTTGTAACTTTTTGCTTTTCTTTTCTCGCATTTCGGTAGTTTGTTCTCTACTGTTAGCACAGGACTGTGAGCAGAATTTTTTAATGCCCCACTTACCGTTTTCTTCAAACTCATTGTTACATTTAGGACAATTTTTTATTGACATAGTATCGCACCTCTCTTATGTATTTATTTATACAGTCTGACAGTACGATAATAGCAGTATATAATCACTATCTCGGTCACACATCCATATTAAAATATACTCCGTATCTCAGTCACGATGAAAATAAATTTCATCTACAGACCCAAATAGTTAGACCGCGAATCTAACCCAACCTGAAATATATTTTAATATGGTTCCCTGTACAGGGAAATATCTTCTGTTGCATAAACTTGGCGCCCCGTAGGAGAATCGAACTCCTATATCCCACTAGACAGGCGGGTATAATAGCCACTATATGAACGGGGCAAATAGAAATGGCTGAAGCGGCCGTCTTCATTTAATGTTCTCCGCCTTACCCTTTGACATGCATCCCTTGCGGGCTGACCTTCAAGATCCATTTAATGCGTCCTGGCTTAGCCTTTAGAACAACCAAAAATTTCATAGAAAAACACACTCAACCTTACACCCTTTTTTCGCTATTGCTATGCTACTTGGGGCGTGTTCTAATGTGTTTATCTATGGTACTGCTACGGGGAGTCGAACCCCGCTCTGGAAATTGAAAGTATCCTGACCTAACCGATAGTCGATAGCAGTGAAAAACATATCACTTCTTTGTTATATTGAAACACACTATACAACAGGTTTGGGTCTGCTTCTATATCCTGTTACGGCTTAGCATGAAGTTATCTCTGGACCTCAGCCGTAATGTGCTTCAATATAACTTCTTTGTTATATTGAAACACACTAACGACATGGGCAATTGGATCTCCCTTTCTAACCGAACCAACTTCGGCAATGTTCTTCAATATAACTTCTCGCCACGCTTT
>JAPLNQ010000028.1 GCA_026401075.1 Planctomycetia bacterium | reverse complement strand
CGCTGAAGGTGACCGTCCAGCTCACTACGGACTGCGACGTCGGGCTGGCATTGGCCCGCACGATCGACTGGGCCGCGGGCGTTGTGCGATCGACCGTGTAGGCGGCGCCGGTGAACGGCAGGTTCGTGACCGCCTGCGAGTTGGCATCGCGAACATTCGTGGAGTTCGTCATTTTCAGCCCCAGCGTGCCGGAGCCCGAGCCGGTGGAGGCGGTGACCGTCCAGGTGGCGGTGTTCGTAGCGCTCGCCGGCGTCACGCCCGTGATCGCGGGGATGCCGCTGAGGCCTCCGCTAACGAGACTGAGGTTCGCCGCCGTGAGGCCCGTCACCGGTTCGGTAAACGTGACGGTCCACGACACACTCAACGCACTCGTGGGGCTCTTGCCGGCCAGGGCAATGCCCTGCACCTCGGGGGGCTTTGTTGGGTCGTTTTTGTCGATCGTGTAGGCCGCGCTCGTCACCGGCAGGCCGGTCGGGGCGGGCGTGAGGCCCGCGGCGGAGGCCAGCCGGAGTGCCAGCGTGCCCGAACCGCTGCCGGTGTTCACCGTGACCGTGTATTGCGTGTTGCCGCTGCCAGGCACGACCTGCACGCTCTGCACCGACGTGCCGGTCACGCCGCCGGTGGCCACGGTCGTGAAGTCGGCCTTCGAGAGGCCGGCGACGGCCTGGCTGAACGTCAGCGTGAACGGCACGGTGGCCGCGTCCGTGGGGCTCGTGCCTGCGATCACGATCGTGGCGGTGGGACCGACGGGATTCGTCGTGACGGCGTAGGACTGCCCCGTGAATATCGCCGGCAGCGTCAGCGGCGTACCCGAGGCGTCGGTGATCAAGCCGGCCTTGGTGAGGCTCATGCCGATCACGCCGGTGCCCGTGCCCGTGACGTCTCCGGTCACCGTCCACGTCTGGCTTGTGGCAGTGCCGCTGTGGGGCGTCACGCTCTTCTTCTCGAAGCCGAGAGTGCCGCTCGGGATGTCGTAGGTGAAGTCGTCGAGCGTCACCCCCTTCACCGGCTCGCTGAACGAGACCGTCCAGGACAGCGTGGTGGCGTTGGTGGGCGTCGGCGTACCGGGAGGGCTCTGCGGCGGGATCGTGTCGATCGACGACACGGACGGCGATTGCGGCGTACCACCGATCCAGGGGTTCACGATGAGTGTCATCGTGGCCCCGTCGGGCACGGTGCCGTCCATCTTCGACGGGCCGCCCACGGAGGCACCGGGGAGGCCGTCGGCGGCAGCCGGAATCTCATCCTCGGAAAAGCCGTAGGCGAGACCGCCGGTGTAGATCGACGTTGCGCCGGTACGGTCGGTGCCGCCCGAAAGCGTGCCGAAGTGGAGGAACTTTGAGAAGGGGCAGTAGACCGAGGTGATGCTCGGGAACGCGGTGCTCGCGTGCTCGGTGTACCACTTCGACGTGTCCGTCCAAGGCGTGTTGCTCTGGCCCGCGGACGTGGGCGCGGCCGTCAGGACGCCGTCGAGCGCCACGCCGCGGCAGAAGGCCATCACGATCTGATCCTGAACAGTGCCCGCCGGGGTCGCAGGAATGTTCCCCTGAGCCCACGCCCAGGTGGCGTTGGCAAGAGACTGGTTCTGAGTGCTCAACGTAT
>JAPLNQ010000061.1 GCA_026401075.1 Planctomycetia bacterium | reverse complement strand
CCCGCCGTCACGGTGTCGGGGATTCTCGGACCACGGGGCACGATGACCGTGACGGGCCCAGGCCAGAGGCTCGCGGTGATCAGTTCCGCCGCCTGGGGCCAGTCCGCGGCGAGGGACCGTGCCATCGCGGTGTCGGCCACATGGACGATGAGCGGATTGGTGGCCGGCCGTCCCTTGGCGGCAAAGATGCGGTCGACGGCGTCGGCGTCGAGGGCGTCGGCCGCCAGACCGTAGACCGTTTCAGTGGGAATGGCCACGAGGCCGCCCGCAGCGAGCACCTGTGCCGCTCTCGTGAGAGCCTCGTCGGTGCGGGGCGGCGGTGCCGGCAGGCCGGCGGGCCAGGGAACCGGTAGAATGTCAGGAAGTGGGCGGGCCATGGCCACAGGTTGCAACGGCGCGGGGGCGAGAGCAAGATGTTTTATTTTCTGCGATCACTCCCCTGCCGCCTGCGACGGAGCCCCATCGAGTGGCCGACACCCCTCCTCCATCCAGCCGATCTTCAGTCCCCGCGGCTGCGTCGCACGCCGCTGCTTCGCCGCGTGTCGGCATCGTGATGGGAAGTCGGTCCGACTGGGCCACGCTGCAACGGGCCGCCGAGACACTCGCGCAGTTCGGCGTGCCGCACGAGTGCGATATCGTCTCTGCCCACCGCACCCCCGACAAACTCACCGCCTACGCCGCATCGGCCGCCGATCGCGGCCTCAAGGTGATCATCGCCGGTGCCGGCGGTGCCGCCCACCTCCCGGGCATGCTGGCCGCCCAGACGCACCTGCCGGTGCTCGGCGTGCCGGTCGAGTCGTCGATGCTCCGGGGCGTCGATTCGCTGCTCTCGATCGTGCAGATGCCAGCCGGCATCCCCGTCGGCACGCTGGCGATCGGGCCCGCCGGGGCGGCCAACGCCGCGCTCCTGGCGGTTGCCATCCTGTCGCTTGAGGATGCCACCCTGCGGGACAAACTCGTCGCCTATCGCAAGGCGCAGACCGACCGGGTCCTCGGTGACAGGCTGGAAACGGAAGGCACTCCATGGTCGGATCGGCCGAGCGAAAAGTGATCACGCCGGGCGCGACACTCGGCGTGATGGGTGGCGGTCAGCTGGGCGCGATGTTCGCCATGGCCGCCAAGCGGATGGGCTACCGCGTCGAGGCATTTTCCGACTCGGCCGACTGCCCGGCGGCGCATCACTGCGACCGGGTGCATGTCGGAGCCTACGACGATCCGGCGGCGCTCGTTGCCATGGCGCGGGGCCTCGACGTGCTGACGTTCGAGTTCGAGAACGTGTCGGCGGTAGCGCTCCGGGCCCTTGCTGGTGTCGTGCCGGTGCGGCCGGCCTCGGAGGTGCTCTTCACTACGCAGGACCGCGGCCGGGAGAAGGCGTTTCTGGTCCGTGAGGGGTTTGCCTGTGCGCCGCATCGCCTGGTGCGGTCGCGGGAGGAACTCCATGCGGCGGTGGCTGCGGTCGGCCTGCCTGCGGTCGTCAAGACCGCGGCCTTCGGCTACGACGGCAAGGGCCAACAAAAGCTCGACGCCGGCGCCGGCCCGCAGGAGATCGACGCGGCGTGGAACAGTCTGGGCGCGTGCGTTCTGATTGTCGAAGCGTGGGTCGATTTCCAGTGCGAGATTTCGGTCGTGGCGGCGCGGGGGCTCGACGGCTCCACGGCCGTGTTTGCCCCGACCAGGAACCACCATCGCCATCACATTCTCGACATTTCGTCAGTGCCCGCGGGGCTGCCCGCTGCCGTGCTCGACTCGGCACGGGAGATGGCGGCAGCCGTGCTCGAAAAACTGGATGTCGTGGGGGTCGCCTGCGTGGAGTTTTTCGTGACGCGGGACGGCCGCGTGCTCGTCAACGAGATCGCGCCTCGTCCGCATAATTCCGGCCACCTCACGATATTCGCCTGCGAGACCTCGCAGTTCGAGCAGCAGGTGCGGGCAATCTGCGGCCTGCCCCTGGGCTCGACGCGGCAACTCGCGCCGGCGGCGATGGCGAACCTGCTTGGTGACTGCTGGAAGAATGGTGAGCCCGACTGGGCCGCCGCCCTGACCGTGCCGGGCGTGAGCCTGTTGCTCTACGGCAAAGGGGAGCCGCGGCCGGGCCGCAAGATGGGGCAT
>JAPLNQ010000282.1 GCA_026401075.1 Planctomycetia bacterium | reverse complement strand
TAGCGACGAGACTTCTGTCGTCCCCGGCGGCGCGGGACTTGGAGCTGCGACCCGTCGGCACCGGTATCGTCAACTCCCGGACAAGTTAAAAACTTGCCGCCACGGGGGGCATGGGCAGCCCCGAACCGCGGCCAGCGTGAAACAATGCTTCCAGCAGCCCGAATTTTTCCGGCTTTCGCCCGGGAAACAGGCCGGGGTACGATGAAAGCTTCTCATGGCCTATCAGACATTCAAAGACATCCTGGGCGAGACCAGCCTGGAGCGGAAATGCCGCTTCCTGTTCGGGCTCTGCCTGCTCGTGCTGATCACCGGCAGCTTCTGGTGGTATGGCAGCAGCACCGAATCGCTTGTCTACGCGACGACGCGGAGCACGGGCCGGCATCTCGTCGATGCCATCATGCTGCAATACCACTGGAAGACGCTCGAACCGGAGCAGCAATACGCCAGCGCGATCGATTTCCTGAGCCGCACGCTGCAGAGCGAGCAATACCAGAGCTGGCTGCTCAAGCCCGACGCCGCCCCCGAGGAACGGGGCAAATACTCCCGGCTCGACGCCGCCGTGCTCACCTACTTCCGGGATCGCGGGCCCGACACCACACCGAAGGGCGGGCCGCCGTCGCCCTCCGCGGAATACCGGGAGTTTCGTACGGCTGACAACGCGGAATACCACTACTACCAGCCGATCCGGTGGCGGAGCAGCTGCGCCGGCTGCCACAAATATCGCGGCATGATCGGCGACACCGCGGCCACCCCCGATGCCGAGCCCGCCGGCAGGCCCAGGGTGCTGCTCGCCGACAACGATCTCATGGCGGTGGTGAAGGTGGTGATGCCCGACTCGGCCACCCGCAAGGCGATCAACTGGAACCGGGCCATTCTCGCCGCCACGGCGATCATGACCGTGTTTCTCGCGATGCTCGCCGCCTACGCGATCGTCCGCTACGTGATCGTGAAGCCGCTCCAACACCTGCGGGACGTGGCCGACGAGGTGCGGCGTGGCAACGTGCAGGCCCGGGCCGAAATCCACACGGCCGACGAGTTCGAAGAGCTCGGGGTCGCCTTCAATCGGATGCTCCGGGGCCTTGTCGACTCCCAGGAGGATCTTCGCAAGGCCAACAGCAACCTCGACGAGAAGGTCGACGAGCTGGCACAGGCCAATTTGCATCTCTACGAGATGAACCGCCTGAAGAGCGACTTCCTTGCCACCATGAGCCACGAACTCCGCACACCGCTCAACAGCATCATCGGCTTTTCCGACGTGCTGGGGTCGATCGAGTCGCTCGACGACCGGCAGAAGCGCTACGTGCAAAACATCCGTTCTTCCGGCCGCATGCTCCTGGAAATGATCAACGACATCCTCGATCTGGCCAAGATCGAGGCGGGCAAGATGGAAGTGCGGCCAGGCGTGTTTCGGCTCGAGTCGATCGTGTCGGCCCAGTGCGACATGGTCAGGCCACTGGCCGAACGAAAGCGGATCGATCTGGCGTTCGACATCGGACCGGGACTCGACGAACTCGAGCAGGATCCGGCGAAGGTGCAGCAGATCCTCGCCAATCTGCTCTCGAATGCGGTGAAGTTCACCCCCGAGGGCGGGCGGATCGACGTGCGGGCCCGGCTCGCCGACGAGGCCGGCGGCGGTGGCACCGATCTCCTGCTCGACGTGACCGACACCGGCGTGGGCATCGCCGAAGAGGAGCAGCAGGCGATCTTCGAGAAGTTCCGCCAGGGGCGGGTCTTCCAGACGGGAGACGACGCGATGACACGGGAGTTCTCCGGCACCGGACTGGGGCTTTCGATCGTTCGCGAACTCTGCCGGCTGCTCGGTGGCGACGTGTCGCTGGAAAGCCAACTGGGCCGGGGCAGCAGGTTCACCGTACGGCTCCCCCTTTGTCTTTCATCGAGGGGCCAGGGGGCCGCGGCAGGCACGGGGACCACCATCCATGGCGGCGACGGCGAAACGACGCCGTTCGCGACCGCGAGTGGCTCGCGGGATGTGGCGTAGGCACTCCGCGAACCGGCACACACCAGGCAAAACGCAACCAACTCCGGGCAACAGGGAAGGCTGATCGATGGCGAAGGATCGCGAAGCGGGCGAGGTGGTGCTGTTCACGGACGGGGCCTGCAGCGGCAACCCAGGACCGGGCGGCTGGGCCTACATTCTCCGGCATCCCCAGAGCGGCCGCGAGGCACGCGACTCCGGTGCCGAAGCTGTGTCGACGAACAACCGCATGGAACTGACGGCCGTTGTCCAGGGACTGCAACAACTCAAACGGCCCACCGTGGTGGAACTGGTGACCGACAGTGTCTATGTCGGCACCGGCCTGTTGGAGTGGATGCCCAAGTGGAAGCAGCAGGGCTGGAAGCGAAAAGAGAAGGGGAGACTCGTGCCGGTGAAGAACGAGGATCTGTGGCGGGAACTCGACCGGTTGGCCTCATCCCACACGATCCGCTTCACCCACGTGGCCGGCCACTCCGGCCACGCTGAAAACGAAGCATGCGACCAGATGGCCGTGGAGGCCTACAAGGAACTCCAGCGCAACAGCCGCGTGTAGCACACGGCTCTGTGTCGCCTCCGGCAGACGAGGGGGCCGTGCACTCTTCCTGTGCAGAGCGGTGCCCAAAAACCGCGCGGTCGAACCGGACCCCGTCCGCACGCTAGCGACGGCAGAGCTTTTTTCAGCAGGCCGCAGGCCGCGGACAAAAAGCTTTTCACAGCCTAAAAACAGGCTTTCACCGGCCTTGCACGGCGATTTGGCGGAGGGCCGACAGCAGCGGCACTCTGATTTGGCACGCTACTTGCAATGCTAGCACGCGTTGATGACACGGTGCTCAGGATGTTGCCTGGCGCCCGACGCGGTCAGCGGTGCGGAGCCGCCCCCCGTCGGATTCTCTTCCTTCTGGAGTCGCAAGATGCGATCGATTGTCTTGTCCCTATCAAGGGATCTCTCGGATGGTTGTCGGTGGCTGGCGGGCGGGTGTGGTCTCGGTTTCGCCAAGACGTCGGTCGAATCACGATCAGTTGGCCGGAGTTTCATCACGGCGATGGCGGGGCTCGCCATTGTGATGTCGCTGGTGGCGCTCGTATCGCCTGCCGCGTTCTCTGCCGAAGAGGCGGCTGTCGCCGAGCCGGCTGCAGCTGCGGCGGCCGATGCCGGAGTGACGTCCGCCGGCTACAAACCGAACCTGATGTCTGTTGAGCAGATGGTGGAAAAGCTCTGGACAGGAGCCGACACCGTCTGGGTGCTGCTCTGCAGCATGCTCGTGTTCTTCATGAACCTCGGCTTCGGCTGCGTGGAAACCGGTTTTGCCCGGTCGAAGAACTGCGTCAACATCCTCTCGAAGAACTTCATCGTCTTCGCGGCGACGTCGGTCGCCTTCTGGCTGATTGGCTGGGACCTGATGTTTGGCTCGGGTGACGGCGGCTGGATCGGGCAGTCGGGCACCTGGATGGTGGGTGGCTTCGATCCCAAGTTCGACAACAGCCCGTTGATGGGTGACAAGTATCAGGGCGTGTATGGCTCGATCAGCTGGACGCACGTGCCGCTCTACGCGAAGTTTTTCTTTCAGCTCGTCTTCGCGGGAACCGCCGCGACGATCGTGTCGGGAGCCGTTGCCGAGCGAATCAAGTACCACTCCTTCATCATCTTCTCCTTCATCATGGCGATCGCGATCTATCCGGTCGTCGGCCACTGGATCTGGGGCTTCGGCTACCTCGCGAAGGAGTGGAACTTCTGGGACTTCGCCGGCTGCTCGGTCGTGCACTCGGTCGGCGGCTGGTCGGCCCTGACCGGTGCGATCATCCTCGGGCCCCGCATCGGCAAGTACGGCGCCGACGGCAAGATCAACGCCATCCCGGGCCACAACATGACGGCCGCCTTTATCGGCACGCTCGTGCTCTGGTTCGGCTGGTTTGGATTCAATCCGGGCAGCACGATGGGCGTGGCTGGTGACGGTGGTGCTCTGGCCGCGCAGGTGGCCGTGAACACCAATTCCGCCGCTGCGGCCGCGACCCTCACCGCCACGCTCACCGCCTGGCTGCTGCTCGGGAAGCCCGATATCGGCATGACGCTCAACGGCTGCCTGGCGGGCCTGGTAGCGATCACGGCCAGTGCGGCCTACACCAGCGTCCCTTGTTCGCTCCTGATCGGCGCGATTGCCGGGGTAATGGTGCTCTTCTCCGTCCTGTTCTTCGACAAGATCCACGTCGACGATCCCGTGGGGGCCACGAGCGTGCATCTCGTCTGCGGCATCTTTGGCACGCTCTGTGTCGGCCTCTTCACCACCACCGACCTCTCCGGCACGGTGCTCAACACGCCGTTCGGCACGGCCGAAGCAGGCGGACCGGCGGCCGGGCTCTTCTTTGGCGGCGGCACGAAGCAGTTGATCGCCCAGTTGGTGGGCGTGCTGCTGGTTGGTGCCTATGTGGTGCCCGTGTCGGCCCTGTTTTGGCTGCTGATCAAGGCGACCGTCGGCCTCCGAGTCTCCCCGCAGGAGGAGATCGAGGGCCTCGACATCCACGAGCACGGCAACGAGGCCTACCACGGCTTCGTGATGGTCCGCAGCGAGTAACGATCCAGAAGGATGCCCCAACGGCTTGGGTGGGCACTCCGCCTAG
>JAPLNQ010000030.1 GCA_026401075.1 Planctomycetia bacterium | reverse complement strand
CTCAACCTCGACCTCTCGAAGCTTGGGGATGATCTGCTCAGCCAGTTCCTTCTTTCCGCGTGGCATTGGTTGCCTCCCTTGGTTTGCTCCACCCCCAGATTCTCTCTCTGGAAGCGGTGCTGTTTAAGGGGGGCAGGTCACTCCTGCCCTGCCCCCCACGTTTGCGTTGCCCATGACACACCTCCCAGAAAAAAGAGAAAGAGAAGAAAAGATGACAGATGAAAAATGAGGCCAAACAAGAGTGCGTTTCGTTCTTCAAAAAGCCCCGGACGGAAGTCCGGGGACACCGGGCTGTTGGGCGATCTCGGATCTGCATGGCATGCGGGGTGGTGTCTGCACCCGGAGTTCCCCGGCTTCCGCCGGGGGCTTCTTGTCGTTGGTACACGCCGTACCACACACGAGGAACGTGGTTTCCTTCTTCATCACGGATACTCTGCCCTGCCCCAGGTGGCTCCGCGTTCCCAGACGTTGATCTCGCGGGGCTCGAGGGAATTGCGGATCTCAACCATGTGCTGTCGCTGGAGTCGCCCCACTTCGTCGCTCCAATACACCTGCCAGACCGCGGCGAGCATGTCGCCGGCCCGCGGCGGATCGCTTTCACAGTTCAAGAGCCGCCAGGGAATTGCGTATTCGAGGGTGTAGCCCTTGCCGTCGGCATCGCGTGTGAACGCACCCCGGAAGCCGCCTGGCTGGCCGGCTGACGGATTGACCTCGAGATCGCCGACGAGCATGCCACGTGCGATCGTCAGGCAGGGCGTCTGGCTGGCTGCGTGGTACCACATCGTCAGGTGGGCCAGTTTCGCATTGTCGGCTGCTGCCTTCTGCTCGTCGGTGGGGACGATGCCGCGCTGGCGGTAGTAGCCGGCCGAGTTTCCCGACACCGGCCAGCCCGTCTGCCGGTCGGTCGACACCCGCACCTGCACGCTGCCCCCCCGCCAGCCGAGGTCGGGATCAACGGCCGGATCGATGGAGCTCTGCATCGGCGCTGGATCGCCCACGTGGGCGGCGATGTAGAGATGGCCGTCGTCGTACATCATCCGGCCGTCCACCCACTCGGGGCAGGAATCGGTGCCGTCGCGGCTGGCCGCGAAGCCCGGAGCAAGCCGCCAGTCGTCGAGTCGGCCGTCGATCGTGACAGGCTCGCGGACGCGGCTGACCACGATGGTGTCAATGCGTGGCCGACCGTAGACGCGGAGTTCCACCTCGCGGCCAAGCGCAGGATTGATATGCACAGGAATTCCCGAGTCGGGTGGCAGCCGGCGGACAAACCGGTTCTCCGCGTAGGGAAGAGGCTGCGGGGCGTTCGCCTCCTGCGGCGAGAACCGGGCGGCCTGCCCCGCCTCGAGCCGCGTCGGAAAGCGGGCGTTGTCACCGGCTGACTTCGACGACGCCACCACGGCACCGTCAAAGACCTGCACGTCGGTGAAGAACCCCGGGGCCGCCTTTACGGCAAACTCCGTGCCGAGGTCGAGCACGTCGGTCGTGGCCGTGTCGAGCCGAAAGCCGCTCATGCCCTCGGGCATCCGCACGACGGCGCTGCCGGCATGCAGATAGGCCGCGAGTTCGTCGCGGAGTTCCAGTTCGCCCGGACCTTCGAGCACGATCACGACGCCATTGCTAAGCGTCAACTCGACCGCCCCGCCGAGCAGGGCGATCCGGCCGGCGGCAACTGGCTGCCCGATGGCCAGCGTCATGGCTGCGTCGTCAGCAAGCAGGAACCTGGTGTTCGTGACGGTGGCGAGAGGCTGCACAGCCACCGTCCGATCAGCCGGGATCCTCCGGGGCTGGATGGCTGAGATGAAGTTCGTGAACAGGATCGCCGCCGTACCAGCGGCCACGAGCACGCCCGATGCAAAGGCCGCGACGAGCCACCGGGGCCGCGCAGCCCTGCGATCTGGCGCGGCCGGCGGCATCGCATGCGGACTGAGCGCGGCATAATCCCACTGCAGCGCCGAGTGGAGGGCCATGAACTCGCGAAACTCGCGGCGAGCCTCGGGGCTGTGGCCGAGCAGGTCGAGCAGCTGCTGCTCGTCGTCCTCCGACTGCACGCCGTCGGCGATCCGACTGAAAAGGGGCTGCCAGGCGGCCGTGACGCCGGATGCTTTCATGTGAAGGCCTCCTGGGCGATGGCTCTCTGGATGCACAGGAGCAGCGTATGGCGGATCCGCCGCAGCCGGTCGGAGATCGCCTTGGGCGTGGTCTCTCCCTCCGCCGCGATCCCGTTCACCGAGGCTCCCGGCTCATACCGCCGCATGACGAGTTCCCGCTGCTCGGCTGAGAGCTTCTGGAGGCAGGTGGCCAGGGCCATCCGCCGGGCCTCGAATGCCTTGTCTTCGATGGCCGCTTCGTCGGCCATCATTCCGGCCAGAGCGTCGTCGAACCGGGCATGCTGCCGCTGCCGCCGCTTGAGCCAGGACATCGACTGAAGCTGTGCAAATCGCATCGCCCAGGGGAGGAACTCGCGGCTGGAGTCGAATTCGGCTGACCGGGTTGGATTTCATGTACCAGGCGATATGAGGGTTTAGGAACAGGGGTGACCAAGGGAACCAGCGTGTGCGGCTGGAGCCGAGGCCTTGGCCGAGGCGGAAGCCGCACACGCGGCGGCGAACCTGGCCGGGGTCT
>JAPLNQ010000021.1 GCA_026401075.1 Planctomycetia bacterium | reverse complement strand
GGCCGACCGTGATCCGGTCGTCGTGGAACTCGGTCACGTAGCGGAGCCGATCCGCCACGAGGCCCATCACCGCGGCGGGCGCGGCTGTCGGCCAGGTGAAGCCGCGCCCCTCCCCGCCGTGCAGGAGCGGCATTCCATCCGCGGCGGCCGTGAAGAGCGGCTCGCCGGAGCCAACGTCGGCGCCGTCGGGGCAGGCCAGCCGGACGACGAGGCCCTGGGTCATCATCGCCTCGGCCGTGTAACCCGCCGCGAGCACCCGGTACCGCGGTTCGGGCGCGGCAGCGTAATCGTGGACGAGCGTCGGCCCGACGGCGATGGCCAGCGGTTCGTTCAGCGTCTCGCGTTCGGCGGCGTCCTGACCAAGGCGGTAGCGGAGCCGGCACGGAATCCGCTGCAGCCCGGGCCGTGCGTCCGCCGTGGCGGCAAGCCGTACCGCCAGGGCGGCGGTGCCGCCAGGTGCGACCGGCCCGAAGGTGGTTTCGCCCGCGATGGAAACGCCCGGAGCCGCGTCGCCTTCGAGCGATCCGCGGATCGGTTCGGCGAAGGGGTTGGTGAACGAGAGCGTCACCGTCGTCCCGCTTCCGACGATGAGCCGTGCCACCCCAGGCCGGATCTGGAACGGCACGGACGGCTTCGCCTCGGTCGGCTGGGCCTCCGCCGCCGCCTTCTCGCCGAACGTGATCGCGCCGCCGTCGGCTGCGGCGCAATGGTAGCCTGTCCAGCCGCCCCGTGCGATCGGGCCGCCGGCCGCGCCGTGTGGGATCCGCAGGAAGCCGTAGCCCTCGAAGGCGAAGAAGCTGGCCGGGTCTTCCCGGGCGACGAGCGTCAGGCAGCGGGCCTTCTCGCCATGGCGGAAGTCGACCGCGGCATAGTCGGTGAATCCCGTGCCGTCGACGCGGACGACGACGGCGTCGGCGGTCTCGGCGACGACGCTGACGCCGCGCACGGTCGGCGTCGCAGCCGAACGATGCGGCTCGTGCGTCGCCGCGAAGATGCTGCTGCGGACGGGGCCGCGGCGGACGGCGAGCATGCCCGGATCGATGGCGATCGCCGCGGCGCGGCCGGCCCTCTCGGCGATCCTCCGGCCCCATGAGCCGCAGACGACGCGGGTGTCCGCCGCGGCCGCCATTGACACCCGCACCCGGGCCGAGGCCCGCGCCTCCCCGTCGGCCACGAAGTCCAACTGCCACGGGTTCGCCGTCACGATCCCGCGCTGCCGTTCGAGCGGCCAGAACCGGCGGCCGGCGGTCACGTCCGGTCGGAAGCCGGCCGTCACCGGCTCGGGACCGCCCATCGAGTGGAGCAGGTAGTCGTAGACCCGCGGGAAGGGGCTGCGCGCGGAAAACAGATCGAGCAGGTAGCGGTCGGTGAGCAGGAGCGTCCGCGTCTGCTCGACGCCGTCGTAGACGCCGGATGCGGCCGTGGAGAGAAACTTGGCCTCGGGCGTGAAGTCATGACGGACCGTGCACGGTGCTGGCCGCGTGTCCTCCTCATCGACCATCAGCGTGGAGTGGCCGATCGTGTTGCGGGTCCAGCCGATCGCGGGGTTCTCGTACTGGATGGCGTTGAAGTCGGGGTAGAGCAGGCCGCCCGCGCCGTGGAGCATGATCGCGAACTTGTCGGCGTGATCGTGGCCGTAGGCGTGGGTCATCATCTGGAACGCGGCGATCGCGTCGGGGTTCGTCCAGT
>JAPLNQ010000059.1 GCA_026401075.1 Planctomycetia bacterium | reverse complement strand
GTGGAGAATCACGAGCCTGGGCGCACGGTTCGAGCCGCGACCGACTGCGAGGATCGCGTGGCAGCGTTCCCGCGCCAGTTGCTCCTCGTCCCAGATCTCAATCTCCATTCCGGTGCGGCCGGCCACGGCCGCCGCCTCTTCGGAAAAGGTCTGCGGGTAGAGGTCGTCGGGTGGCATGTTGACCAGTCGCCGCGCCAGATTCACGCCCTCGCTGATCACCACTCCGTGGGCGACGGCCTCGGCCGCAGCCACCAGCCAGACGGTGCTGCCGAACCGGGTGCGTTTCTTTTCGGCGCGATAGAGATCCTGCCCGACCATGCCGACGGCCGCGCCGGCCACAGCCTGCTCCGTCTGCCGGGTTGTCCAGGAGCCATCGGCGACAAACGCGACCTTCGAGCGGGGCCGGCCGGCGAGATGCTTGGAGGCCGTCGCCGCCGCGCGGTAGAGCACGCCGGCGTCGAGATCCTCGCGTTTGCCGAGGCCCACAACCACGAGTTGGCCGGCCTTGAGTCCGGGAGCCGCGAGGATCGGCACGCACTCATACCGCTTGCCGGTGATTTCCCCGGCGGCAGCCAGCCTGGAGAGGAGCCCACCGGTCGCTCGGTCGATCTCGGCGACGGCGCCGGAGCCGATGCCCCCCTCGGTGAGAAACGTCACGATGGCATCGGCCTCGATCGCTTCGGGCCGCGCGGCCGGATCGGCGACGATGCCGCCACCGGCGCCGCCGGCTCGGAGGTGGGAAAACTCGTGGGTCATGAGCGGCTCCTGGCTGCGGTGGACGAAAGGGACGAATGTAGCGTGTTTGTGTCGGTGCGACAGCCTGGGCTCAGCCACGGGCCCAGCAACGAGAGCAGCACGGGGAGGACGACGAGGTTGCCAAGCAGGCCCCCCGTGAGCGTGAGGCAGGAGAGTGCCCCGAACGACACCGTGGGGATGAACCCGCTGGTGGTGAGCGCGAGAAATCCGATTACGAGCGCGAGCGTGGAGAAGCGTGGAGAAGATCATCGCCCGGCCGGCGGTCTGGTGGGCGGTCTCGAGTGCGGCGGCGATCGGCTGCCCCGCCGCAAGCCGGCGGCGGAAGGCCGCGAGGTAGTGGATCGAACTATCGACCGAGAGGCCCATCGACACCGCAGCGATCATCGCCGTGCCCATGTTGATCCGCTCGCCGGCCCAGCCCAGCAGGCCGAGCACCACGAAGATCGGCAGCGCATTGGGCACCAGCGCCACCGTCGCCACCAGCAGGCTGCGAAAGCTGACGGCCAGGAGCAGAAAGATCCCCGCTGCAGCCAGCAGGAATGTCAGCCACTGGTCCGAGAGCATGCGATCCACTAACTGCGAGAGGAGCACGAAGAAGCCGGTCACCGCACCGGCCGGCCGGCCGGCCCGGGCCGGAAACTCCTCGGCCACGATCCGGTTGACCTGTTCGATGATCGCCCGCTTCTGCGGCGCCGGCTGCCGCTCGTGGGCTCGCAGCATCACCCGCAGCCAGGTTGAGCCGTCTTCGGGATCGCGACCGATGAACGTGCGGCTCAACTGCGGCACCTGCTTCTGAATCATGTCGATCGCGTTGGTCACAAGCCAACTGCCCAGTTGGGTGCTCTGCAGTCGCTCAAGGGATATCGGCGACACCGCGGCCATCACATCGGCCAGACTCATCACCTTGGTCAGGGCGGGCACCGCTCGCCCATCACGATCGGGAATCGTGACCTCGGTCCGCAGTCGCTGCTCCAGCCGGGCCATGTCGCCGAGCACCTTCCCATCGATCGCTTCGCCGGCGGGCAAGAGCACGTCCCACACGCCAGCCCCTCCCAGGCGAGTCTCGATCATGTCGTAGGAGGCAACCACCGGGCTCGAACGGCGGAAGTTGCGGGTAAAGTCGGTCTCAACCTCCAGCCACCGCATGCCCGCCACCGCAGCGGCCACCAGCAGCGTCGACCCGAGCAAGATCGGGCCGGGATGCCGCACGATCCGCCGCACGAGCCCGTCGAGTCCGAGTTCGAGCACGCCCTCGCCCCACGCCCGCTGTGGATCGGTGTCGAACCGTCCCCACAGCGCCAGAAATGGTACGACGAGCGCCGTCGCAACGAGCACCATCACCGCCCCCACGCTCGTCATGATGCCGAAGTCGTGCACCGGTCCCACACGGCTGGCGATGAGCGAACCGAAGCCGATCACGTCGGTGGCGATCGATCCGACCACGGGC
>JAPLNQ010000220.1 GCA_026401075.1 Planctomycetia bacterium | reverse complement strand
CGCTGAGCTTCGCCGAGCATCTCGTAGCCCACCATGAACTTCTTCACGGTGGCCGAACGCAAGAGCGGTGGGTAGAAGTGCGCGTGCAACTGCCACCAGCCTTCCGGGCCAGCAGCGCTGGGCGATTCATGCCAGCCCATCGAATAGAAAAAATCCCCCGACAGGCGATTGAAGCGGCGGTGCGGATGGTCCATTCTTGTCACCAATAGACGGCGTATAAGGCGGCCAAAGTGCCCATGACGAGCACCGATCCCGCGACGAACGCGCCCCCTGGCCGGAAATCGTCGCGGTCCCAGCGCATGGCCTTCACCTCGTCGCCGGGCCGCGGCGTCGCCAGGCTTATGACCACCATGAACACGGTCAAGATCACGGACACGTAGCCCATGCGGTTGAGGAAGGGCATCCCGGGCGTGAGGTATTTGAAGCCGGCCGAGAGCGGGATCGTCGAGAGCGTCACCGCCAGGGCGGCCACCCCCGTGGCCCGCGGCCAGAAGAAACCGAGCAGAAAGATCACGCACACGCCTGGGCTGATGAAGCCGGTGTACTCCTGGATGTATTGGATCGCCTGGTCGAACCGGCCGAGTTGGGGTGCGAGGAGGACCGCGATTCCCGACGATACCAAGATCGCATAGCGTCCGACGCGGATCAGTGTCTCCTCGCTGGCCAGCGGATCGACGTATCGCTTGTAGAGATCGAGCGTGAAGATGGTCGCGATGCTGTTCGCCTTCCCGGCGAGCGAGGCGACGATGGCGGCGGTGAGTGCGGCGAACGACAGTCCCTTGAGGCCGGTGGGCAGAAGGTTGATGAGGGCGGAATAGCTCTTGTCGGGCTTCACCGCGCCGGTGGCATCGAGCATTTCTGACTGGAAGTGGCCGTTCTGGTGGAGCACGTACACGGCGATCCCCGGCAGCACTACGATGAGCGGCATCAGCACCTTGATCGCAGCCGCGAAGAGGATGCCGGCGCGGGCCGTCGTAAGACTCGCGCCCAGGGCCCGCTGGGTGATGTACTGGTTGCAGCCCCAGTAGCTGATGTTGGCGATCCACATCCCCCCGAGCACCGCTCCCAATCCCGGCAGGTCTTGGTAATAAGGGTTCGACTGGTCAAGGATCATGTGGAAATGGCCTGGGGCCTGCCGCTGCAGGAGCAGAAACCCGGCCACGGCACCGCTTTCACCGAACTGCCTCGCCACGAGGTCGAGCGCCAGCACCGTGGTTGCCAGACCGCCCAGCGCCAGCACCACCACTTGGATGACGTCGGTGTAGCCGATGACCTTCATGCCCCCCATGGTGATCACGATCGCGAAAAGCGCGAGGAACACCACGCAGGCCATGAAGGGCATCCCGGAGAGATTTTCCACCGTCAGGGCGCCGAGATAGAGGATGCTCGTGAGGTTGATGAAGACGTACACCAGGAGCCAAAAGACCGCCATGATCGTCGCCACGAGTTGTCCGTAACGCTGCTTTAAGAACTGCGGCATCGTGTAGATGCGGCTTTTCAGATAGCCGGGAATGAGAAACACCGCGACGAGGATCAGTGTGGCCGCTCCAATCCATTCATACCCCGAGATGGCGAGCCCGAGGGCGAACCCCGCCCCGCTCATGCCGATGAACTGCTCGGCCGAGATGTTGGACGCAATGATCGACGAACCGATCGCCCACCACGTTAGCGATCCTTCCGCGAGGAAGAACTCGTCGGCGGATGCCGACTCGCCCCTCTTCCGACGGTAGATCCAGAGACCGTAGCCGGCAACGAGCATGAAGTAGGCGAGAAAGACGAGAAGATCGGCGAGTTGCATCGGCCGTGTACTCCTTTGGAAGACCGCCTAAGAAACCAGCGAGGCCCCGGGGGCGGCTCTCGTCAAGAACATCGTCGGGTCGATGCCGGTCGTACGGCGGTATCGGCCGCGAAACTCGTCCAGAATCCGGCCAGTCTGCCCGGCATCGACCAGAGCCACCGCACAACCCCCGAAACCTCCTCCGGTCATGCGACAGCCGAACACTCCGTCGATTTCCCTCGAGAGCTCGACGATCTCGTCGAGCTCTGCGCAGGACACCTCATAGTCGTGCCTCAGCGACGCGTGGCTGCCGTACATGCATTCGCCGGCGGCACGCCAGTCCCGGGATTCCAGTGCCGCCACGAAGGCGAGGGTTCGCGCATGCTCGGTAACAACGTGCCGCGAGCGGCGGCGTTCAACGTCGGGCAGTGACTGTGCCAACCGGTGCCATTGAGATGCGTCGAGGTCGCGGAGTGAGGCGACCCCGAGCAGCCTCGCGGCTGACTGGCACTCGGCGCGTCGTTTCGCATACTCCCCGTCGGCGAGGCTGTGCTTGACGCCGCTCTGGATCACGAGCACCGCCACCGCCTCGGCGGCCAGGGGCACATGCCGCATCGAGCGGGTGCGGCAGTCGAGCAGGATGGCGTGGCCCGCCGTGCCGAAGGTCACTGCGAACTGATCCATGATCCCGCAGGGAACACCCGCGAATTCATGTTCGGCCCGCTGACAGAGGAGAGCCTTCTCCTCGGGCTCGAGGCGAACGCCACAAAGCGATTCTACCGCCGTCGCCATCCCCACCTCGAGCGCGGCGCTGCTGCTGAGCCCTGCTCCCGCGGGAAGGGTCGCCGAAATCCGTACATGGCAGCCTGGAATCTCCCACCCGAGTCGGGTGAGCCCCGCCACGACGCCGCAGGGATAGGCCGCCCACGAGCCAGCGTGGTCGGCGGCCATGAGCGATCGCTCCAAGTCTATCCACACCTCCGGTGTCCGGGCCCGGTCGGTAGACAGGACCATCCACCTGTCGGCGCGGGCAGCGACGTCGAGCCGGATGTGAGGTTCGATCGCCATGGGCAGCACGAGACCATCGTTGTAGTCGGTATGTTCACCAATCAGGTTGACTCGCCCCGGGGCGACGACCGAAAAACGTTCTCGATGCGCGGCCTCCTCCAATACGAGATGCCGCTCCCGGCGGCTGTTCACTCTGTGGTCTTGCATATGCGGCGAGAACGTCATGGTGAGACACGGTTCGGTCGTCGACCGCTCGCGGAGCGACCGCAGCGGTCGGGCACTACTGCCGTTCGAAATGGAGCAATCGACCGAGTGGGACCTCGAAGGTCCGTTCGGCGGGACCGTTGAACACCTGCCCATCGTCGGCCTTCCAACGGCCGGGTGGTATCAGCACGGAGCG
>JAPLNQ010000200.1 GCA_026401075.1 Planctomycetia bacterium | reverse complement strand
GGCTTCCGGCTCATGGGCTTCGGCCATCGCGTCTACAAGAACTACGACCCCCGTGCGAAACTGATCAAGGCCACGTGCGACAAACTCCTCGCCAAGCTCTCGCTGCGGGATCCGATCTTCGACATCGCCCAGCAGTTGGAGGAGGTGGCCTTGGCCGACGACTATTTCATCGAGCGGAAACTCTATCCCAACGTCGACTTCTATTCGGGTGTCATCTATCGGGCGATGGGTATCCCGGTGCAGATGTTCACCGTGTTGTTCGCGATGGGACGGCTGCCGGGCTGGATCGCCCACTGGATCGAGATGCACCACTCGCCCACGAAGAAGATCTGCCGTCCGCGCCAGATCTACACGGGCGAAACCCTCCGCGAATTCGAGCCGATCAACAAGCGCGGCTAGGTTCGCGTGCCAAGAGTGGCGGCAAGTTTTCAACTTGCCGGGAGCCGGTGCTGACGAGCCGCAACGGTTCGGGGCTGCCCATGCCCCGTCGCCGGACGTTCGCTTTCGTATCCTTACAAGCGTTGCGCCGGTGCTGACGGGCCGCAATGGTTCGCCGGCTGCGGCATGCTCGTCGCCGGCGGATTCTGCTACAGGATGCTCTTGGACGAATCGTGCATCGCTCGTGAGTCGCAGAATTCACCGGACTCCTGCGCGTGCCTCCGACCGGCTCCTCACCGGCAACCTTCACTCGAAACATGGCATCCTGCCATTTTCGCTTGGCCGACTCCGTCGGCTGGTGCTCACCCGGCCCTCCGGGCCTGGCGCTGCGGGGCCATCCGGCCCGCTGCATCCGTGAGGGGCTGCCCGTGTCCCGAGAGCCGGCGTTGCTGACAAGCGTAGGCAGGATGCCGGAGCGCAGTCAGCATCGAGCGAGCGAAGGCCATGGATGGCCGTAGCGAGCGTCCGGCGACGGGGCATGGGCAGCCCCGAACCGTTGGCCATGCCGAGCAGCCAGTCACTTCCGCTTCCCTTTAAAGAACGCGCTCAGGATCTGGCCGCATTCGTCGGCGAGCACCCGGCCGGTGTGGTCGACGCGGTGATTCAAGCGGGGGTCTTCGAAGAGGCGGTAGAGCGATTCGACGGCACCCGCCTTGGGATCGGCCGCGCCCCACACCACGACCGGCACGCGGGCCTGCAGGATCGCGCCGGCGCACATCGGGCAGGGTTCGAGCGTGACGTAGAGCGTGCAGCCCTCCAGCCGCCACGATCCAAGCGTTGCCGCGGCCTGCGTGAGGGCGATCATCTCTGCATGCGCGGTGGGGTCGGCCAGTTGTTCCCGCTGGTTGTGGGCGCTGGCGATCACCCGTCCGGCCGCCACCACGATCGCCCCCACCGGCACCTCGTCTTCGGCCGCTGCCATCCGCGCCTCCTCGAGCGCCAGCCGCATCCAGCGAGCGTGCGTTTGCTCGCCCGTCAGAACGTGCCCGAACGTGGCCAGCAGGTCCTCCATTGATTCATCTGATTCGTCCAGTCGCGGCATCTCCGGTGGTAATTCGTCAGGGAGCATGATGTGGTTCGCGGGGGTTGGTCTGGAGGCCGGTGGCACACCGAGGCAGTGCGCACTGTAGTCACCCTGCGACGGGGACGACAAATGGCCGATCAAAGTGGCTCATTTGGGGGCTGGCTCTCCATCGGTTACGATTCGCCAGTCTGACGATACCGCACCAAGGCCCGTACCCGGGAAAGACCCATGGACCCCACCCTGCTCCTGCTCCGCTGGGCCCACATCCTCGCCGCCATCGTCGCGATGGGCGGCCTCGTCTTTGCCCGCTTCGGCCTCGTGCCGGCGCTTGCCGAGATCGACACCGCCACGCGTGACAAGATCCACGAGGCGATCCGGCGCCGCTGGCTGCCCTGGGTGATCGGGGCGATCACCGTGCTCTTGGCGAGCGGCCTGGCCAACTTTCTGCTCTTCAACGGTCGGGTCAAGGCAGAAGGCTGGTCTGGTGGTTTCTGGATGCGTCAGACCAGCTACCATGCCCTGTTCGGCGCCAAGTTCCTGCTGGCGATGGTGGCTTTTTACTTCGCAAGCGCGCTGGTCGGCCGCGGGCAAGGCACGCAGTGGGTGCGGAACGACCGTGCCAAGTGGCTCTCCGTCACGCTGGGACTGTCGTTGGCCGTCGTGCTGCTCTCTGGCTGGATGCGGCAGCTCCATACGGGCCCGAATCAGATCGAAAGCTCCGGCGTGGGGATGCCGTCAAGCAGCCGACGCGCCGACGGCGAACTCAGCCGTGATGGGGATGACGGTGTTGAACAAGCTCAAGATCGCTATCGCGATGGGAGGGCAGGAGCACTCTTTCGCGAGCCCGGCGCGGGCGACTCCGAGACTGTCCCGGCGACTGTCCCGGCGACTGTCCCGGCACAGTGATGCCCCGGTCGTGGCTATCGACCTTGCGTGGCCAATGTGACAGTCTCATCTGACCGGCTCAACCGAGTGGAGCACATTCGATGGACAAGAAGGAAAAGAAGCGGCTGGATGTGCTGCAGCAGAAGATCGCCAAGCTGCAGCAACTGTTGACCGGCGCCAAGAAGCAGCCCGACGACCCCGCCGACGTGCCGCGGCTGGAGAAGGAACTCGCCGCCGCCCACGCCGAGTTGGCGGCGATCAAGAAGGCTTGATCGCGAAGCCCCCCCGAAAATTGACGGCCTCGCGGATGGGTGCTAAGTTCACTCTATGAACAAGAAGGGGCGTGCGGGTCGGCATTCTGCACATTTGCTGGCTTTGGCCTGTCCACTCATTCATCGGGCCGCATAGTGGCCGGGCACATGCCGGTGTCGGCCGCGAACGTTTGGGCGTCGAAAGTTCTGTTTGACCCGCATCTTGCCTTCGGAGCATATGTCGTGTCTCGACCATGCACGTGTTCGATGAGCCGGAGTGTCGCAATGACCCGTCGTGCCGGCCGACGGGGTTTCACCCTGGTCGAGTTGCTGGTGGTCATCGCCATCATCGGCACGCTGGTCGGCCTGCTCTTGCCGGCGGTGCAGGCGGCACGAGAAACGGCCCGTCGCAGTGCCTGCTCCAACAAGGTCAAGCAGATGTCGCTGGCCGTGCTCAATTTCGACAGCGCCAAGCAACGTTTCCCTTCCGGCTCGTACAACCCGGAGTTCTTTAACCTGTTCGACGCCAGTGTGCGGTCGAGTATCGGCTATCCCATTGGCGATTATGGCTACATCCCGCAGATCTTTCCCTTCATGGAGCAGCAGGCACGGTACTGACCGGGTTGGATTTCATGTACCAGGCGATATGAGGGTTTAGGAACAGGGGTGACCAAGGGAACCAGCGTGTGCGGCTGGAGCCGAGGCCTTGGCCGAGGCGGAAGCCGCACACGCGGCGGCGAACCTGGCCGGGGTCT
>JAPLNQ010000130.1 GCA_026401075.1 Planctomycetia bacterium | reverse complement strand
GGCCGGTGGCGTCATACCAATTTGATTTCGATCAGGTGCTGCTGGTGGTCATCGAGGAGTGGGATCGCATGGTCGTCCTGCGGAACGCCGTCGACCACCATGGTGCGGATTGGCCCGGCTTCGCGAACCCCGTGCCCAGGATGGTGGACCGTGATCCGGTAGGTCGTGTCGGAGTAGCGATAGCAGATTGTATAGCTGGGCCAGTCGCGGGGCGGGTGTATTGGCCACCGTTCTCGCGGACGCCGGCTTTCGCCCGCCTGCAAGCGGGGTCGCGGCCTTGGCGAGCAGGCTGGCATACTGTCGTCTACGGGGAGCACACACCAGTGTTTCCCGCGGCAAGAGCCCCGCTCGTTTTGGGGTCGAGGCAGACAGATGTATTACGTGAGGCGGGATGGCCGTGTCAAAGGACCGTTAACACGGGAGAAGCTCCGCGCGCTGCGGCAGGAGCGGCGGCTACGGAAGCGGGACGAGGTTGCCGAGTCGGCAAAAGGCCCCTGGCGGCAACTTGGCGACTTCCGTGATGAGGTGCTGCGCGGCCCCGACCAGCTTCCGCAGTTCGACGGCGGCATCTGGAGCGAGGAACTGGTGCCGATGCCGATTCCGCTGGCTGACGAGGATGGTGCTGCCGACGGGGAGCCAGACCGCGAGTGGCATGCATCGTTGCAGACGTGGCTCGAGGGCGAAGACCCGTTTCGCAAACCGTTCCGGCCGTGGATGTATGCCCTGGGGGGCATGCTCCTGGTCGCCTTGGCGATGCTGGCGCTGGCGATCGTGTTTGGGTCACACTGAGACTCATTTGGACATTGCGAGCCAATGGGCGCATTCGTCACCGAGTTCGGTACGACTACGCGCCTCGTACTCGGCGACCTCTTCCGGCGTCAGCGTATCGGTCCACCGCCCGTTGACGCCCTTGTTGATGAATACCTCGGCACCTGCGTCCCAGAATGCTCCGCCAAGAGGAACTCTTTTTGTGGCATTCTTCTTCATCCACTCGAACGAACAGTGCTCCAGGATCGATTCCCATCGTGATTCTTTGATCGGGATGTCGAGAAACGTCGCGATAGCACGTATCTCTCTGGCCATGTCGTGCTTGAGATTTGTGAAGTGAATGAACTTCACGTTTGGGAGACCACGAACCGCCCACCAGCTCCTGACATTATCCCAGAATGGCCAGAACGGGTAACCGTCGCGATCGAGCCACTCTCGCCAATATTGCCGGATGGTATCTGGCGGCGGCTCAATGGGAGGACCGACGCGGCCCGGAGTGTTGTTGAGCGCGTCATACCACGTCTGGTTCGCGTTGACGTGGTGGTTGTACATGCTCCAGACAACGTCGCGGCCGTCGCGACCGATGTAGAGATACTTAGCCTGTGGGCAGAACCGGGTCGCATCGACCGGCAGGTGCGTCTTCATGAATCGCCGGTGCGTCTGCGCCTCAAGAAGAGGCAATTTCACCTCTTTGGGCGGCACCCTCAGGTCAACCCACGGTGACATCTCGGCAACGGCGATATCGGGGTCGCCGTCAAACATCAGCTGGGCAACGATCTGTTGCATCCACGTCGTGCCCGATTTTGCGTACGTGGCAATCACAATATCATCGTCACGGAACGTGAGATCGTTCCAGATGGTGGAGTCGAAATGATGGTTGTGCAGTTCTCGGGTCTTCTCGGGCCATTTCATCGTTTCGCTCATGACGGTGCCTCTGTGCTTCCTCTTTCGTTGAACACCCCCGATTTGATCACTCCCGGAGAATCTCTGCCAACAGCAGCCACCACCGAACCCACGGCCAGCCTCGGAATCACTTCAATACCAGTTTCGACGAGCGATTCCGCCTTGAGGCGGTGAGTGTTTTCTGGGACTTTCGCCTTGAACGCCGCACGGCTGTCGCAAGCAAAGTCCATGCTCATGAAATCCTTCTACTCCATGCTTCGGAAAAACATCTGGGATGAGCGTGCATGGCTCGCTGGGTTTGCCTTGCTTCTTCCCCTGACAGGCTTCGCGGAAGATCATCTGCTTGGCCTTCCACCGCTGCCCGGCGATGAGCAACTTGCCCTGCCAAAGAATCTGGGAAGGCTCTTCCTGAGTGATCGCAGTTCGGCGGAGGCGACGAGCCAGCTTCACCTTGAGCCAGTCGCAAAGCCCATCGACGCCATCGTCCAAACTCCGTGGAAAGCGCCTGCCTACACCACGACAACGCAACCCGGTGTCGTCTTGAGCCAGACCCAGAAACTGCCTTGGGGTCTTCAGGCCGAATGGCGGGTCGGTGTCGCGGGACATACAAAAGCGACTGGGGCAACGGACGTTGTGGACGGGTCTTTATGGTCGGTAAAGACGGGCATCGGCGACAAGTTTTTTGTCTATCTGCACGACAAGGGCAGTGGCTTCGTGAAGTATTTCGGTGACTCGCTTTCCGTGTATGGAAGGGTCGTAAACGGCACAGACAAGCAGACGACGCCAACGACGGTGCAGGTGGGTGCCTCGCGGTCGTTCTGAGCGGCGTATCGTGCGGGCAATAAAAAAAGCTGCCGCCCCCGAAGGGGCGGCAGCCGTAGGAACCATTTGGTGGGCTGCATCAACGGCAGGCCCGTCGACTCGCCGCTATCGGCGCAGCCCTCCCGTACAGTCAGTTTGCGTCACTAGACCACCTCCTCTCGTTGAAGGAACCCCAGCCGTCGCGATCACTGCGAGATCACCGCCGGGCTGTTATCTCCCCAGCCGTCACCGGGGAACGACGGCTCAATAATAGCCTGGTCGGGCCTGGAGGTGAGGGGGAGGCTGTCGCGCTCCTGCCACAGCATGCGGTTGATTGAAGTCGGGGCGACACGATTCGAACGTGCGACCTCTACGTCCCGAACGTAGCGCTCTAGCCAGGCTGAGCTACGCCCCGATGGGTGCGACCAGCGAAGTTCATGTAATCAAGAACATCGGATTTCGCACATGGGAGAGGCTTGCAGATTACCCGCCCGGCCCCCGCAGGACAACGCCGCTGCCAGACAGGCCATGAAAACCCCCGGCAAGCCATAAAATGACCGAGCAGGGGACTTTTTCCGGTGAGAAACGAGGTTTCCCTGTTCTCACTCCGCTAGCGATACGCAGACCAACTCCCGGTCGTTTCGCACGAAAATGCAGCGGCCGGCAAACGCAGGATGGCTCCAGACCACCTCCCGACCGAAGCACTCGCTGGTGGGGGCCACGAGGTGCGCGCGGCCCAGCTCCTCGTAGGCCGTCGGTGTCAGCCGAGCGAGGATGAGATCGCCTGTCTCGCTGAAGAGCCAGGTACGGTCGTCACCGACGGCGTCGCCCTGTCGCACGAGAAACGCCGTGCCGTGCCGGCCGCGACGGTCGCCGAGCGTCGGCTCGCCCGTTTCCCAGAGCCGCTTGCCCGTGACGAGATCGACCGCCGTCAGGAATCCCGTCTCGCAGTCGCAGCCGTAGAGCGTGTCGCCGGCGATGAACGGCGTGCTGTTGGCGCAGTAGACGGCCGACTTCGGATCACCCCGCCAGGCGACGCTCGCGCCGGGCTTGTCGGCGGCGAGCGAGTAGAGGGCGCCGACACGGCCGATGCCGCTGGCGAAGAGCACCTGCCCCCGTGGCGTGGCCGCCACACGTGGCGCCATGATCGACATGCCGTAGGAGGGCTTGAGCGGCTGCGACCAGAGCACCGTGCCCGTGACTGGATCGAGGCTGTTGAGCTTGTCGGCATCCCAGATCAGAAGTTGCCGCACGCCGGCCGACTCGATGATCGATGGCGGACAGTAGCCCGACTCGCTCGCCGAGAGGCCGCGCCAGAGTTCGCGTCCCGTGTCCTTGTCGAACGCGACGGCCACGCTCCCCTCACCCCCCACCAGGCAGACGAGCCGGTTGCCATCGACGAGCGGATGGCCGCAGAAGCCCCAGAGCGGCGTCGGCGCGGAATAGTCTTTCTTGAAGTCCTTTGACCAGATCACCCGGCCCGTCGCCGCATCGAGGCAGAAGAGATTCCCCTCGGCGCCGAGGGTATAGACCTTGCCATCGGCGACGGTCGGCGTGCACCGTGGCCCCGAGGCATACGAGATCGCATAGGGGCAGTCGTAGTCGTGCTTCCAGAGTAGCCGGCCGGTGGCCGCATCGAGGCAGAGCACCCGCTCTTGGCCCGCGAGCGTGGTGCGATCGTTGGGCGCGTTGGCAACCTCGCCCTCGCGGCGTTCGTAGTCCATCAGATAGACGCGGCCATCCGCCACGGCCGGCCCGGAGTAGCCGCCCTTCACCTCGGCTCGCCATTTCACCGGCAGGCCCGCCGGCGGAATCGACTTGACGAGCCCGGTCTCCCGCCAGACGCCATCCCGCGCAGGCCCCATCCACTGCGGCCAGTCGTCGCCGCGGGCGGCGGGGGATGGAACCGTGAGAAAGATAGACACGACAACCACTGCGGTACGGGTGCCGAATGGACCGGAGCGTTGGGAGCAAGGAAGCGTCATGATGCATCGCGATCGTGAGGGGGGGCGTCGGTCGGTTCCGATTGGGGCTGGACGCTGACGCGTTGCAGCCAGGCGGAAAAATCCTGGAGCGTCGATTCGCCGGCAGCCAATGCCAGAGTCTGGATCACGGCATCGCGCTCGTCACCGTTGAACCGAATGCCGTTTGCCTCGAGGAATAGGGTGGCCGCCAGGAAACCACTCCGCTTGTTGCCATCGATGAATGGATGGTTCTTGACGATGCCGTGCGCGTAAGCAGCGGCCAGATCGAAGAGCGACGGTTTTTCGTACGCGAAGACGTGTTGCGGTCTGGCCAATGCCGAGAGCAGCAGTCCCTTGTCGCGAACGCCTGAAGCGCCACCAAAGCGTGCCAGCAGTTTGTCGTGAAAGGAGAGGCAGTCCTCTTCCGTCACCCACACCGGCTCGTTCATTTTGCGAGTTCGTTCAAGGCGTTGCGATACCGCTGGATCAGATCGTCAGCAATGGCTGCCTTTTCAGCAAAACCAGGACGCTGCGCTGAAAGTCTGACCGACCCCTCTGCTGCCTCTGTGAGGTAGAGATGGTCACCCTCCTTGACGTTCAGCAACGCCAAGGCTTCCGTGGGGATGATCACTCCCAGCGAATTGCCGACACGACGAATTTTAAGATCAAGCGTCATGTTGTAACTATAGTGGGAACGCGAGGCGGTTTCAAGACGAGGTTATCACCGGCAGTGGCAGTTCCAGGCCTACGTCGATGCCGTCTGGTCGCCAGTCGACGATCTCCATCTCGGCGGTGCGGCGGCCGCGGAATTCGTTGATCTTCGGCTTGAAGGCGACATGAAAGGGCTGGCCCGGCGCGGGTAGATGCGGCAGCCAGTCCGCGCCGCCGAAGGCCACGCCGCGAGCCTTTGCGCCATGCTGCGTGAGGTTCATGGAGATGTGCCTCGCGCCACCGCCGATCGCTCGCGGCGGCTCGACCAAACGCACGCCTGATGCGCAGAGGATCGGCCGGCGGTTGCTCTGACCAAACGGCGCCAGTCGTTCGAGCTGCTGGACTGTGTCGAGCGTGAGGCCGGCGAGCGTCGTCTCGCCGTCGAGCGTGATCTGCGGTAGCCGCAGGCTCGCCGGCATGCGTTCGGCCACTGCCGCCAGGAATGCCGCGCGGAAAGCCTCGATCTTGCCATCTTCGATCCGCAGGCCGGCCGCGGCCGCGTGGCCACCGCACGTCAGCAGATGTTCGCGGCAGGCCATCAAAGCCTCGTGTACGTCGAACCCCGGCACGCTTCGCAAGCTGCCGATCGCAGGCCTGCCCTGATGCTCGTCGCGGGAGATCATCACGATCGGCCGATGCCACCGCTCCGCCAGCCGTCCTGCCACGATCCCGATCACGCCGGCATGCCAGCCGCGATCGGCCAGCACAAGGGCCGGATCGCCCTCGGGATCGAACTGCTCCTTCGCCTGCTTGGACGCCGCCAGCTGGATGCTTCGCTCCTCCGTCTCACGGCGGGCGTTGAGCTCGTGGACATAGTCGGCCAGTTGCACGGCTCGTGCTGCGTCACTCGTTGTGAGCAACTCGATGCCGCAGGCGGCCTGGCCGAGCCGCCCGGCCGCGTTGAGTCGAGGTGCCAGACGAAACGCGATGTCTTCACTGTCGAGCTGCGACTTCTCATGCAGCTTGGCCAGTTCCAAGAGCCGTTCGATGCCCGGCCCGCCCCGCTTTCGCAGGCACTCGAGGCCATGCTTCACATAGATCCTGTTCTCGTCGAGCAGCGGCACGACGTCGGCAACCGTGCCGAGCGCCGCATAGCCGATTGACTTCAGCAGCATCTCCCGCAGCCGCGGCGTGACCTGCTTCGCGCCCGAGGCCCGCGTGGCGATCGCCCAGGCCAGTTTGAAGGCCACGCCCGCGCCGCAGAGTTCGCCAAAAGGATAGTTCGCCCCCGGTAGACGCGGATGAACGAGCACGTCGGCATCCGGAAGCGTGTCGGCGAAGTTGTGATGGTCGGTGATGATCAGCTCCAGGCCGAGCTCCCGCGCCCGTGCTGCCTCGGCCACGCTGGCGATGCCGCAGTCGACTGTGACCACCACCTGCGCTCCCCGGGCCGCGAGCGTTTCGAGCGCCTCGGCGTTGAGGCCATAGCCTTCCTCAAACCGATCGGGCACATACCAGCTCACCTTCGCGTCGATCGCCTCGAGGCAACTCATCAGGATCGCGGTGGCGCACATGCCATCGGCGTCGTAGTCGCCGTAGACAACGATCGGCCGGCCGGCCCGTGCGGCCGCCAGCAGTCGGTCGGCCGCCGCTGGGATGCCCGGCAGCAGGTCGGGATCGCGGAGGTCGGCCATCGTGCCGCCGAGAAACGATCGTACCGACGGGGGATCGGTCAGTCCGCGTGCCGCCAGCAATCTCGCGGCGACCGCGGAAACCCCGGCCGACCGCTCGATCGATTCGACCAAGGCCCGGTCATGCGGCAGGATCCGCCAACATTTCGGCACGGCTCGACTCCCTTCGAAAAATATCCCGACGGAGTATACGGCAATCCCGTGGCCGCGCTGCCGCGGTGATTTTCGCGGGAGGACGTCCTCGTCATTTTTGTCGGCCGGATTGACGGCCGGGAGAGTCAGCCACTATTTTAGTGGATAGGTGTTTTGATGGATGTCAGCCGGGAAGTTCGCGGCGGTCATTGTGACGCCACGTGAGGTGTCTGATGGTGAAAACGCAGATTCAGATTCCCGATGAACTCTACCGCCGGGTCAAGCGGCTTGCCGAGGCTCAAGAGTGGACGCTGGCCGAGACGCTCCGACGAGGTGCAGAGTTGCTCTTGGCAAGTCGCCCACTTCCGCGCGCGGCCGACGGGTGGACACTCCAACCGCCGGCCAACACGCAGTTACGAGTGGATCCGTTCGCTGATCCCACAACTCCCGCTGGTTTGGCATGGCGCGAGGACGCGAATCTCGGAACGGCCGCAAGCAGACTGAAGCGACGCACATAATGGGGCGGAGGCCGAGACATGCTTGTGTGTGACACGAACGTCCTGTTTCCTGCGCTCGAGGCATCGCACCCCAACCATTCCGCCGCCCGCGTCTGGCTGGAGTCGATGGTCGAAGACGAATCATTCGCACTGTGTGAACTCGTGCTCACGGAGGTGTATACGCTGCTGCGAAATGCTTCGATCTGTGCCAAGCCGCTTTCGGCAGCCGCGGCCGTTGCCGTCATTGAAAACCTGCGCAGCAATCCGGCGTGGCTTGTTCTCGACTACCCGGGGCCGGGTCTCATGGACAAAGTATGGTCGGCGGCCCGCAGCACCGAATCGGCTCGTCGCATCTACGACATTCGGCTTGCGCTCACGTTGCGGCATCATGGCGTGAGCCATTTTGCGACCGTCAATCATCGCGATTTCAAGGGTTTCGGCTTTGAAAAGGTCTGGAATCCGCTTTCGTAATCGCCCTGCGTAGAGAGCCCTGTCAGCCATCGGGAAGTCTTGACAGTCTGTACACTGGTCATGTACAGTGGTCTTATGAAGATAACTGCATCGCTTTTCAAGGCGCAATGTCTGCGACTGCTCGATCAGGTCAGTCGCACAGGTGAAGAGCTTGTCATTCTGAAGCGGGGTCGGCCCGTGGCCCGGCTCGTTCCCGCACGCGAGGAAAAACCGTGGGTTGCGCTCCGCGGCAGGGGTGAGTTCAGCGGTGATCCGTTCGCGAGCGTTGTCAACGAGGCAGACATCGTAGCCCTGCAATGACAAGGCACTGCAATAAAAAAGCACTGGAATAAAAAGCATTGGGATGACGAAACCGCCTCTTCTCGACACGCATGTCTGGGTCTGGTGGATGATCGGGGATCCTCGGCTCTCGAAGCGGGAACGCGCGGCCTTGGATGACCTGCCGAGCGGCAGTCGGCCCAGGCTCTGCGACATCAGTCTGTGGGAAGTGGCATTGCTCGTGCAGTTGGGACGGCTGCGGCTCGACGACGATCTGGAGGAATGGCTTCGGATTGCGGCCTCACCGGCCACGGTCGAACTGCATCCGATCACTCCTGCGGTGGTCGCGGAAATGACGCGTCTTCCATCGACGTTTCATCAGGATCCGGCCGATCGGCTGATCGTGGCCACGGCGAGGGCGGCGGGCCTCCCGCTGGCCACGCATGATGCCCGCATCCGGCGATCGCGGCTCGCGGTGCTCTGGTCGGTCTGACCGCGGGAAATCCCGGGCAGACCGTGGACAAGCCGCGCCGCGAACCGTAAAACCTCGCTCAGTGGCGGATCCTTCCACGCAGCTGACCCGCAGTAGTAGTTCGCTACGACCGTGGCGGCCCCGGAGCATATTCCCATGTCGATCGCCGATATTGTCCTCCCGAAGATGCCCTTCAAGCCGAAGCGCGACACCGTGTCGAAAGACAAGGTGCTCTGCGAATACTGCACGGCCAAGTGCTGCCGTTATTTCGCACTGCCGCTCGAGACGCCGACCACCCGGGAAGAGTTCGAATACATCCGCTGGTTCCTGCTCCACGACCACGCCACTGTCTTCACCGAGGAGGGTGAGTGGTATGTCTGCGTGCACACCGTCTGTAAGCACCTGCAGGACGACCATCGCTGCGGCATCTACGAGACGCGGCCGCAGATCTGCCGGGAATACACGACCAAGGACTGCGAATACGAAGACGA
This sequence comes from Planctomycetia bacterium, assembly GCA_026401075.1. Taxonomy (GTDB): domain Bacteria; phylum Planctomycetota; class Planctomycetia; order Pirellulales; family UBA1268; genus CAMCQY01. Next base: position 1,278 of record JAPLNQ010000130.1, on the reverse strand, counting down.
CTGGGTCTACGACCAGTATTTCGAGACGGCCGAGCAGGTCGTGGAGTACATGGACGCTGTGCTCGGCCCGGGCGGCATGGAGGTCGGCGACGGCCGGAAGAAGAAGAATCGCAGCAAGTCGATCCGCAGTCAGAAGCCCCCGCTCCTGCCGGTGCTGGCGTAGCGAGCCGTGCGGCGTCGGCACGAGCGTCGGTTCTAGCGTCGGCTTTGGGAGGCCGCATGATCACGTTGCCGGTTCGCCTGCGGCCGGTTTATGTCGCCGCCCCGAAGAACTTTGTCGTCCGCTTCGATGCGGAGCCTGCGCGGCTCCCCGATCTGGCTCCCGAGGCGATCGTGCTGGTCTCCTGCGTTCGCGATGAGATGATTCGGATCGCCCAGTTTCTCGACCACTATCGCCGGATCGGTGTCGATCACTTTGCTATCGTTGACAACGGCTCCGAGGATGGCACGGCCGAGTGGCTCGAGCAGCAGCCCGATGTCTCGCTCTACCGAACGACACAGTCGTTCGCTGCGGCCGGCTGCGGCTGGGCATGGGTCGAAACGCTACTGGTTCGCCACGCTGCAGGCCGCTGGTGCCTCGTGGCCGACGCCGATGAACTGCTCGTCTATCCCGGATATCCAGACCGCGGCCTGAGGGACCTGATCGCATATCACGAAGCGCACGGCTTCAGTGCGATGGCCTCGGTCATGCTCGACATGTATGCGGCGACGCTCTGTCCGCCGAAGGAGGCCGTCGGTAGCCTCTTAGACCTCTGCCCATACTATGATTCGGACGGTATCCGTGTCGCGTGCCGTGTGCTGCTCGACCGGGCGCAGGATCGACTCGTGGGCGGATTTCGACAGCGTGCGCTGGGAACACGAGTAATCCTTAATAAGATCGCGCTCTTTCATAACCAGCCGGGCGTCAGGCTCTCGCTGAGCAATCACGCCATCCTCGGGGCCCGTTGCTCCGACCTGCGGGCGGTGCACCTGCACTTCAAATACCTGGCCGACTTTCGCGAGCGGGTCGCCGTGGAAATGGCCCGAGGTGAACACTGGAACGGGGCATCCGAGTATCACAGCTACGCCCGCACGCTTGGCGATCGCAAGACGCTCGATGTGCTCTATGCCGGAAGCCGCCGGTGGGCTGGCGTGCAGCCCCTCATCGACTACGGGATCATGCGAAGTTCAGCCCGCTTCGAGCGGTTTGTCAGCCGCGGGTAGCTGCCGGTGGCGCGAGGTCAGTCGGACCTTGGATAGGAAGAAACCTGCCGGACCGCCGATCGATCGGCAGCTTCC
>JAPLNQ010000227.1 GCA_026401075.1 Planctomycetia bacterium | reverse complement strand
GGGTCCGAGAACTCGGCCACAAACACCTGAGCCGGGCGATGACGGTCCTCACGCATCCATCCGCTTTCGCCATTGAGCAGGAACACCCCCGTACTGAGCAGGCTCGCGACGACCGCCAAGGCAGTCAATGCCTGGAGCCATTTCGTCTGTCGATCCGGCCCGGACGGGTAGGCGGCCGCGACGATCGTGGTGAGGACCCCGAGCCCAACGCCGAGAACGAACACCGGCAGCGGCAGGGTCGGATAAGGCTGGCTCAGTCGATCATGGCGGGAAACACTCATCACTGAGAGAGCGTCGAGGAGTACCTTCACGTCCTCGCTGTTGAGCTTGTCAGCGTTCGCCAGGGTGATGATTGCGTCCGTCGCGCTCACCAGCAGCTCATTCGCACCGTCAGCACCGGCGATCGAATGGGCGTTGACGAGCTCCTCGTCTGCGACGATCGTCGCGTACTCACGCAATGTCGTCATCACGGGAATCGCCTCAGGGATTCGCTGCGCCGCGAGACTGTTCATCACGCTTGAGGCAGCCCCGAACTCGTGGCCAGCCGCGCCCGAAAGGTGCGTTGATTCCTGCCACACCAATGCGGTCGAGAACGAACACAGGAAGATGAAGGCACCGCCGACGAGTCGAATCGAAGCCGAGGAGACATTGTCGTTGGCGCGGAGATTCAGGTCTCGCCGACCCGTCCACACCACGATTGCCAGAGTCATGGCCGTGAGCGTGGCGACGATCAGGCTTACCGAGATACCCACCGGGAGGCTGATGAATCCCCGGTACAGCGAGTTGACGAACTCAGCCATGCGCCATTGCCTTTCTACAAGAGTTCCTAGACGAACACATGGATGAGCTCGAGCGCCTCGCGCTCCGGGACCTCGGGAGCTTGTCGGCGAATGTCGCACGGATGATCTGGCGGTGGCGAACCGCGGTCACGGTGGACTCCTTCGTTTGACGAATGCCTCTGGCTAAGTCTGCCCCATCACCTCAGCGATTCACGCATGATCCACGACGAATTTCAGGCACGCCGCGCTCGCAGTTGATACGTCGACCCTCCATATGATCAAGGAGCGTGCCGTGGCCAGCGGGTCACCCACGGCGGAATAAGCGAGGCCCCGGCGAGGCCCAAGCACCGCTCACGTCGAGGCCAGGTCATCGGCCATCCGCCTGCCCCGGCCACCGCGCTCGGCTATGTCGAGGGCTGCGGAAGTATCCGCTGAGAGATCCGCGTCGAGGAACGCCGCGGTCTCGGGGATAGCGAGCCGCACATCATTCACGTCGTTCAACTCAACAAAGATCGCGTCCGCAACGAGGTCGAGAACGTGGCCTCCGTGCTGGCGATCGGCGCTGATGAAGTGCATGTGGTAGCCGGCGATAGCAATTGACTTCGTATAGGCCGGGCTCCAGAAGCCCACGAGCGTGCCCGTCATGTTCTCGAAGTCGAAGAGGGCCTGTGTCGATGTCGCCTCGACGAGATCAACCCCGGATTCGGATTTGCAGGCGGTCCGAAGGTGGATCGACCTGAAGGTGCCGGTTGCCCGGATCGAGATGAAGCCGTTCTCCGAGGTGCGCATGCGGTCGAGTTCTGCAGTGAAGGCGTCGTAGGACCTGACGTCGGTGACATCTGCCGTGTGGTCTGCCGCGAAGTTCACGACCGACGCGAAGGGCGTGAGCTCGGAGTCAGCAGCTTCGACGACCGTTCCATCGGAACGCGCCTGATAGCAGTGCCCGTCGATGAGGATCATCTCGCCGTCGAGGTCCTCGAAGGTACCGAGTCCGAGGTCGCCGTG
>JAPLNQ010000218.1 GCA_026401075.1 Planctomycetia bacterium | reverse complement strand
TGCCCAGAGCAAAGGCAGAAGCGGGCTGATCTGGTGCCTGCTATCGCTCGTGCTCGGGCCGTTGGCGACCTTTCTGATCGTCGCGCTGGACAAGGTCGGAGTGGATAAGGAGTGAGGTCAGGTGTCAGCGGGAAGCCCATCGGCGGCCGGGGACATCCGCCTATTGGATGACACGAGATTTACCAATCACCTCAACTGGACGTATGATGGTGTGATGGCAACAACACCCTCTCAGTCGCGAATCACCGTCGAGCCCGGAAAGTGCGGGGGGAGACCGTGCATTCGCCACATGCGAATTCGCGTCAAAGACGTGCTTGAAATGCTCGCTTCCGGTGCATCAGAGGATCAGATTCTTTCTGACTACCCTGATTTGGAGCGGGAAGACATCCGCGCGTGCCTCGAGTACGCCGCCCAGTATTTCGACCATCCTGTCTTCGTCGGATAGGCCGGTGACATGCGTTTCCTCGTCGACGCTCAGTTGCCACCTTCGCTGGCACGGTTTCTGAGGACGCTCGGCGAAGAAGCGCTAGCGTGTCGTGACGTTGGGCTGCGGGATGCTGACGACGGAGAGATTTGGCGATTCGCGATGGCTGGCGGCTGGTGCATCGTGACGAAAGACGAAGACTTCGCGGTTCGCCGTATGTCAGAAACCGGCGGCCCTCAAGTTGTCTGGCTCCGAATCGGTAACACGACCAATCCGGCGCTGTTCCAGTGGCTGGAGCCGCTCTGGGCAGACATCGTTCGAGAACTCCGGAGTGGGCAGGGGCTGGTTGAAGTGGGCGAGCGGACCAAGCACTGACGCCGACGCCGAGCGGCCGTGGGTAACTGATGAGCCTTGCGCGTGCTCAGGGTCCGCGTAAGGCCAGACGGCGGGCCGCAGGGAGATCGAACCGATCGAGGTTCATCACCTTGATCCAGGCCGCGATGAAGTCGTTCACGAACTTCTCCTCGCCATCCTGCGAGGCGTAGACCTCGGCAATCGCCCGCAGCTGCGAGTTCGAGCCAAACACGAGGTCGACCGCACTGCCCCTCCAGCGGACCTTGCCCGTTCCGCGGTCGACGCCTTCGTAGACCTGCTCGTCGTCGGCCGACTTCCGCCACTGCGTGCCCATGTCGAGCAGGTTCACGAAGAAGTCGTTGGTCAGCGTCCCCGGCCGCGTGGTGAAGATCCCTAGCCGGGAATCTCCGACATTCGTCTCAAGGGCCCGCAATCCACCCACCAGAACCGCCAGCTCAGGGGCGGTCAGGGTCAGCAGTTGCGCCCGATCGACGAGCAGGTCCTCGGCCGATCGATCCTGTCCCGGCTTGAGATAGTTGCGAAAGCCGTCGGACTTCGGCTCGAGCACAGCGACCGACTCCACATCGGTCATCTCCTGTGATGCATCGGTGCGGCCGGGAGTGAAGGGCACGACCACTTCACGGCCGGCCTTCTTGGCAGCCGCCTCGACGCCGGCGCAGCCGCCGAGCACGATCAGGTCGGCGAGCGAGACCTTCTTCTTGCCGCCGGGCTGAGCGGCGTTGAATTCCTGCCTGACCTTGTCGAGCTTCGCCAGGATCGCGGCCAGTTGAACGGGCTCGTTGACCGCCCAGTCTTTCTGGGGCGCCAGCCTCAGCCGTGCGCCGTTGGCGCCGCCCCGCTTGTCCGATCCGCGGAAGGTCGAAGCCGACGCCCAGGCGGTCGAGACCAGATCCGGCACCGAGAGGCCCGAGGCGAGCAATGTCCGCTTGAGCGCGGCGGTATCTTCGGCGGTGATCAGATCGTGATCGACTGCGGGAACAGGATCCTGCCAGAGCTGCGCCGGCGGCACTTCCGGGCCGAGCAGCCGCGCATGGGGGCCCATGTCGCGATGCACCAACTTGTACCAGGCCCGCGAGAAGGCATCCTTCAACGCCTGAGGGTTGTCATGGAACCGCTGGGAGATCTTCGCGTAGGCCGGGTCGACCTTCAGCGCGATGTCGGTGGTGAACATCATCGGCGGATGCGACTTGGCGGGATCGTGGGCGTCGGGCACGGTGCCTTTGGCCGCCGGATCCTTGGGCGTCCACTGCCAGGCACCGGCGGGGCTCTTCGCCAGCTCCCATTCGTATCCGAGCAGATTGTCGAAGTAGTCGTTTGACCACTTGGTCGGCGTGGTTGACCAGGCGCCCTCGAGGCCGCTGGTGATCGTGTCGTCCCCATTCCCTGTGCCGAATCGGTTTTTCCAGCCGAGACCCTGTTCTTCCAGGCCGGCCGCTTCCGGTTCGGGACCGACATTGCCCACCGGGCTGGCGGCACCGTGAGCCTTGCCGAAGGTGTGCCCGCCGGCGATGAGAGCCACGGTCTCTTCGTCGTTCATGGCCATGCGGGCAAACGTCTCGCGGATGTCGCGGGCGGCGGCCTGCGGATCGGGCTTGCCGTTGGGGCCCTCGGGATTCACGTAGATCAGTCCCATCTGGACCGCCGCGAGGGGCTTCTCCAGCTGGCGGTCGCCGGTGTAGCGCTTGTCGCCCAGCCACTCGCTCTCAGGGCCCCAGTTGATGTCGTTCTGCGGTTCCCAGACATCCTCACGGCCGCCGCCGAAGCCGAAGGTCTCAAGCCCCATCGATTCGAGCGCCACGTTGCCCGTCAGCACCATCAGATCGGCCCAGGAGAGTGCCCGACCGTATTTCTGCTTGATCGGCCAGAGCAGGCGACGGGCCTTATCGAGATTGGCGTTGTCGGGCCAGCTATTGAGCGGGGCAAACCGCTGCGTGCCGTAGCCGGCACCTCCCCGTCCATCGCCGACGCGATAGGTGCCGGCGCTGTGCCAGGCCATGCGGATGAAAAAAGGCCCGTAGTGGCCGTAGTCAGCCGGCCACCAGGGCTGGGAGGTCGTCATCAGCGTGGCGATGTCTTTTTTGACGGCCGCGAGGTCGAGGGCCTGAAAAGCTTTTGCGTAGTCAAAATCCTCGTCCATCGGACTGCTCTTCGCAGAGTTCTGATGAAGGATCTGGAGGTTGAGCTGGTTCGGCCACCAGTCGTGATTCGTGTAGACATGGGCGGCTGCCTGGCCGGCAGCGGCCTGGCCAGCAGCGGCCGTTTTCGTACCGCCGCGGCCGGTCACCGGGCAGACCTCGGCCGGCTTTGCTTGAGTGTCTTCGCCGATAGCGATGCCACACAGGCATGCGATGGCCATGCAGGCGAGGGTCAGACAGGCGAGGGTCAGGCAGGCAGAGTCGCCGATGGCGCCTGGCCGCAGAGACCGTGCCGCCGGGCCGGTGCGAAGGGATGTCATCGCGGTGGACATGAGCATGCTCATGCGTGCAAGTACCAGCATCAGGATTCTCCGTATGATGGATTCACGATCGTTGATTTCTATACCCCATGGACATCACGCAAATGAGTATAGTGCCGGCATCGTCTGAATATCTGGGCCGACGCGTTGCACTCATTCCCCGTGTGGACACCCATCGATGACTGTCTCCGAATTCCTCGCCATACTCGTCGCCAACCCCGGCGCGAAGATGCACTTCATGCTCCCCGACCAGTCGTTCGTCCCGGCCCATTACCACATCACCGAGATCGGCCGTGTCCACAAGGATTTCATCGACTGTGGCGGCACCGTTCGGTCGCTGACGTCGTGCATGCTCCAGGTCTGGGTCGCGTCCGACGTTGATCATCGTCTCGAGACGACGAAGCTGGCGAAGATCATGGAGATCGCCCGGCCGCTGCTGCAGTCGGACGACCTACCTGTCGAGGTGGAGTATGAAGACGCCGTGGTGGCGCAGTATCCCCTCGGCGGTGCCGAGGTCACGCCGTCGGGCATCCTGTTTTATCTCGGCACCAAGCACACGGCCTGCCTCGCTCCCGAGAAGTGTGGCGTGGGTGGCGAAAGCTGTTGTGCGGTTCCCGAGCCCAAGCGGATTCTCTTTGTGTGCATCCACAATAGCGCCCGTAGCCAGATGGCGGAGGCTTTCGTAAACCAGATGTGCCAGGGCAGCTACGAGGCCCACAGCGCCGGACTCGAGCCGGGAGTTCTCAACCCTCTCGTCGTCGAGGCGATGCAGGAGGTGGGCATCGACATTGCAGGGGCGAAGACCAAGAGCGTGGCCGAGATGCTTGCCGAGGGGCCGACGTTCACGCGTGTCGTGACGGTCTGCGACGAGGCGAGCGCCGAACGCTGCCCGACGTTTCCGGGCGGCGCGGAGCGTGATCACTGGGGCTTCCCCGATCCCTCCACGCTCGCCGGCACGCATGAGGAACGCCTGGTGGCCGTGCGGCGGATTCGGGACGACATCCGCCACCGCGTGAGCCAGTGGTGCCGTCTGGCCTGCACCAACGCGTAGTCGGGATCGTGCAGAGCCGTCAGCGCACAGCGCGATTGCGGCCCAGAACGGCCCGTTCCTGCCACCGCAGCACAAGGATCGTGATGATCGTCGCCACCACGATCTGCGTGGCAAGTGCGGTGATCGGAATCCATAATGCAGGGTCGTAGTCGCCGAGATTCTGCCAAAAGTCAGGCACCCCTGGGCCCTCGCTCCGGCAGCCGCGATGGGCCCAGTAGAGCGGCGAAAAGAGCACGGCCAGGATTTTGAGCAGCCCGCCCTTGATCGGCAGGATCGTGGCCCCGAGCAGGATCTGGGGCGTGATCAAGAGCGGCACCGCGAGCACGCCCTTGTCGGTCGAGCGAACGCAGGCAGAGACGGTCAGGCCGATCGTCGCGCAGGCGACGGCGGCGAGCCAATTGCAGCCGCCGGAGACGATGGCGCTCCGCCGATAGATCGCGGCGGGCGCATCGCCGCCAAGCGCCTCGCGGAGCAGGAGCCCCAACTCCACGGTGGTTCTGAAGATCGTGATCTGCACCGCGAGCACGACGGCGAGTGCCGCAACCTTGGCGATCACGTAGGCGATGAACCGCAGGCCGTGCCGACGTTCGAGGTCGAGCATCGGCCGCTCCTTGACGATCTCCCGGAATCCAGTCACGAACCCGAGGATGACCATGCAGATGCTCATCAGCGAGAGCCACTTGAACGTGCCACCCGGATCGATGATTTCGCGATCTGGCGCGACGGGGACCGTGTCGGTCAGGGCGTCGCGGACGATCCGCTCGGTAGAAGGCTCCCGCAGGTGGGCGAGCATCTTCGGCTGGCTGTCGAGAAAGACACGGATCTGACCGGGAATACTGCCGTCCTGCTCGCTGATAGATTCGGTGGCGATCGCCTGCGACACCTCGCCCCACACGTCTGCCAGCACGGACTTCTCGCCGGGGTCGAGAAATCGTGTCAGCATGAGCGGATTGCGGAAACTCGTGGCGGAAAAGCCGGCCAGCACGACCGCCGCCAGCACGAGCGGCAGGAGCATGGCCATGCGGAGGCCCACACGGTCGCGGATGACCGCCTCGAGCTCGCGGCAGAAGAACGTGGCGAACTGTTGAGCGAACCCGGGAATAGAGACTGTCTCGAGAGAGGCCACCCGCTCCGTGGACGCGCTGGCCGCGTTGTCGCGGATCGTTCCACCGGTCGGCTGGCCCTCCGCCGTGCGGCGGTCAGCTGCTTCCCGCTCTTGCCAGCGGGTGGACCAGAAGCCGGGGAGCTTGTCCTCGAGGGCCACGGAGACGTCGGCGAGCCGATGAACGCCGAAGTGCCCCAGGGCTTCCACGCGGGAGCCAAACCACACCACCTCGCCGTGACCGAGGATCAGGAGCTTGTCGGCCTTGTCGACGTTGTCGACGTGGTGCGTGACCGCGACCACGGTCGTGCCGGCCCGGGCACGTTCGGCGAGGAGCGTCATGATCCGGGCCTCGGTGGCCGGATCGAGACTGGAGGTGGCCTCGTCGATCACAAGCAGGCCCGGGGCGGCGAGCATTTCGGCTGCCAGGCTCGCCCGCTTCATTTCGCCACCCGAGAGGTTGCCGATCGTCTCGTGCCGCACGCTGCCGAGGCCGACCTCGGCGACCACACGATCAATTGCGGCCTGTCGATCCGACGCGGTCGCTCGTGCCGGCAGCCTCACCTCCGACGCATAGTGGAGCGCCCGATCCACCGGCAGGGCCGTTGGATTGACGTCCCGCTGGGGCACGTAGCCGATCGCGCCGCGGAGGGCGTCGGCTTCACCAAACACGTCGTGCCCACCCACGAGCAGCCGGCCATCAGTGATCTCCCGTTCGCCCAGGATCGCCCGCACGAGCGTGCTCTTGCCCGCGCCGCTGGGGCCGAGCACGCAGACAAAGTCACCGGGCTTGATCCGGAAGCTCACATCCTTGAGAAGCGTCTTCCGCGCCCGGCTGTTCCTCGCATCGGGCACCGACACCGTCACGGCGTCGGCAACGACTGAGAGACCTGTCTGTGCGGCGTGCGTCATAGATGATCGGAGAGTGAGCGGGCGGCTGATCATTCTACCGGGATTGGAAACGAAATTGTAGCCGTGGGCACCGGACAACGGGCAAGATACGATCGTGCTCCCAGTGCACTCCAGTGACGACCAACGGCCTGCCTCATGCCGCAGCGACGCACCGATCTCGACGCCCTGCGCAGCTTCGCCATGCTGCTGGGGATCGCGCTCCACTCCTCGCTCAGTTTCTTGGCGTTTCCGTGGCCCGTGCACGACACGCAGCGCAGCGATCTGCTGCCGCTCTTCCTGGTGGCGGTGCACGGCTTCCGGATGCCGCTCTTCTTTCTGCTCAGTGGCTATTTCACGATGCTCGTCTACCGCCGCCGCGGGCTCAAGAGCCTGCTCGAGCAGCGGTTCATACGGATCTTCCTGCCACTGGTGATCGCGACCGCGACGATCATACCGCTCGACATGGCCATCAGGCGGTTTGCCCATCGCACGATCCGTCCGGATCCCGCCGTCGTGGAGATCCTCGCCGGTGACGAGGCCGCCGTGCGTCAAAGGCTCGCCACGCAAGGGGCGGTCAATCGCAAGGACGCCGTCTGGGGCCGCACACCGCTCGCCTGGGCTACGATGCACGGTGACCCGGCGATCGTGGCCGCAGTGCTCGATGCCGGCGCTAACGTCAACGAGCGTGACGGCAGCGGGAACACCGCTCTCCATGTCGTCGCCCTCTTCGGCCGGGATGCGGCGGGCCGAGTGCTCATCGAGCGGGGGGCAGATCGGCTCGCGAAGAACGTCGTCGGTCGGCTGCCGGTGGCGGTCATGGCGTTGCCAGCCGACTTTGCCGTCGAGTGCGCGCCGCTCGTCGGCCTCAACATGCTCAGCGTGGACGACGTGCTGCAGGGACGCGGGCGGCTTCGGGACATTCTCCCCTCGGGCCCGAACGCGGAGGGCACGTTCGGCGGCCCGCTCGACCGGATCACGCTCGGATGGTCGCGGACTCTGTCATCGGAATGGCTGCGGCTGCGCTTCGGCTCGTGGTCGCTCCACCTCTTCGAGACGAACGTCTTCGACCACCTCTGGTTCCTGTGGTTCCTCTGCTGGCTCGTCGTCATCTTCGCGGTGCTCGCCGTGACAGGCCTCCTGCCAACGGGCCGCCATCGGTGGTGGCTCATGGCCGCCTCGTGTCTGCCACAGGCGGTGATGGGCATGTCGCTGGCGGGGCTCTATGGACCTGACACGTCGCTTGGGCTCCTGCCGAAGCCGCATGTGCTCGGGTATTACGCCTGCTTCTATTTCTATGGTGTCGCCACGTTCGCTGCGGAGGGGATCGATACGCGACTGGGCCGGCACTGGAAG
>JAPLNQ010000050.1 GCA_026401075.1 Planctomycetia bacterium | reverse complement strand
TAGATGAGCCGGTTTTTCGACGCCGACGGCGAGGGCACCGCCATCATGCCGGGGACCTTCTGGGCGAAGGACCGCACCGCCCGCACCGCGGCCGCCTGCGACAGCCCCGCGATCGCCTGATCACGCACCTTTCCATTCGTCGACCGCGCCAGCTGCTCGAGCATGTAGGGCGGGATGATGCACTGAATCGGATGACGCACGGAAAACCCCTCCCGGTGGTGGTTCAAGCCTGAAAAACTGGGCAAACAAATACGCCACGAGACGCCCGATTGGGCAGTTTTGTCTTGTCCTGCCGATCGCATGAGGGTCCTCAGTGGGGCCTCACATTGAGCGAGACGATACCAAGGCTGGGGAGCAGTCGCAAGCAATGAGAACGCCCGTTTTGAAGCTGGTTTGTGCGGCGATCCTGCTCGCCGGCAGCACGGTGGCCACGACCACCAACGCAGGCGAACTCGGGGGCATCCTCCACAACCTCACCACGCCGGTGCGGGCCCTACACCGAAAGAAGCCGCCAGCCTGCCAGGACGACGTCGTCGAACGGCTGGCCGATGAGATCGACTGGCTCCGGGCCCACATCAACTCCTACGGCTCGATCGTGGCCAAGCACCCCGACGTGTGGGGCCAGAACCGGCTCACCCGGGCCCGCTACGAATACGAGGAGCAGCTGCGGGCCCAACTCGGCGCCTTCCAGGAACTCAGCAACGCCAGCCTCCGTCGCAGCGACCAGGCCTTCCTGGGGCTCGCTCTCAGCTTAAGCGATGCCCCAACTCCCACAGGCCGCGGCGCCACCACGACAAAGCCCGCCGAGGCGACGGCCAGCGTCACGAACCTCATCTCCAACCCCGTCGGCGGTGGCACGCCCGCCGAAATGGTGATCGCCCGCACGCCCCCCTTCGCCGCCACAGCCCAGCCCTTCGCCGACTTCGGTCTCGCCAACGCAAACGCCGTCAGCCTCGAGCCGACGATCCACCTCGACCACCTCTCACGGTATCTCAACCACCTCCACGAACTGCGGCGGATCAACGAAGGCGACGACATCGCCGATTCGCCCGGCTACGCCCTGAACCTCGTACGAATCCCTGTTTCGATCACCCCCGGTCAACACACGCAGGCCGGCCACGGGGCCGAGATCACCGTCACCGCCGACCCGCAGCTCGGTGACGAACTCCTGCCCACGACCTTTCGCACCCTCGTGATCAACGACATCATCGACATGCTCGCGCCGGGGCTGACGTTTGCGGTGAATACGGCCGCGGTGCGTGAGGCGTTGAGCGCGAGCGATGGGACTGACACCCTCTCCACCGCCACTATGGCGGGCATCCGATCGCGGTCGGTCTCCGTGCCCACGGCCAAAATGCGGCGGGCCCGCATGCCGCTGCCGCCCGAACAGATGGTCGACGTGATCGGCCAACGCCAGGTCGTGATCCTCCTCCAAAGCACCTACGAAGCCCTCGGCGCCGATCCCGCCAACACTCCCTGCATCAGCTATCCGCAGGTTCGGGTGTTTCTCGGCGAGGAGCTTGAGGGCGCCCACGACTTCCTGGCACAGGAGCGGCAGCAGCATGTCTGGGCGGAGCTGCCCGGCTGGAACCTCGCCGAACTCATCCGCAGCCGACGGATCGACGAACTGGCACTCCGTCGGCAGGCCTTCTTCGACTCGCTCGGCGTCGCAGAGACCACCACCGCCGTGCTCGCCTGGGCGATCCTCGTCGAATCGGCTCTGCTCGATGAGCGGCTCGCCGCAGACATGCGGGAGAGCGGCGGTTCCGGCCACTCAAGCCACACGCTCGGAGCCTGCGCTGGGCCATTTTATGGGCCGCATCCCAGCCCTGAGGCCCGGGCCGCCTTCAACGACTATGTCCGCCGTCGCTGGCCGATCAGGGTGTTTGCGCTCGATCCGGTCAGCCAGGAGCAGAACGTCGAGGAACAGTATGCCCAGCGGCGTGAGATGCAGATGGCGATGGCGATGGCATTTGCCAGCGGCCGGGCCAACGGGCAGGCACTCGCCCGCTACGCCCGTCGGCTGGAGACCGACCTCGCCACCATCTCGCTGAATAAGACGGCCGTCGGCTTCACGCATGGCACCGACACCTTCGGCTGGCGGTTCTATCCACGCATCCAGCCGCCCCCCACACGCGGCAACCTCGCCACCCTCACCGACACCCTCTGCGGCACGTCGTCCACCACCCGCGACCTTGCCGCGCGTCGGCTCGAACCGGGCATGCGGGAGTGCACCGCGATCGTCGTGATGCCGTCGTTCGTGCCCTTCGTGACGTTCGATGTGAGGACGAATTGGTTCTCGCTCACGCATCCGAAAGTCACCGATCAGAGCATGCGGCAGGCGATACTCCTCTCCCGCAGCGTCAAATCGATGCAGCAGACCGCGGCCCGCAACTGCCGTTCGGGCGATCCGTGCCGCGACAGCGACATGGTCAAACTGCTCCGCAGCATCGATCAATTCGACCGCACGCTGCCGCTGCAGACGATGATCGCGCCGATTCCCTACGAAAACACCGCGGGTGGTTTTGAGCTTTTCAATACGGGGATTACAGACCTCGCGCCGGAGCTGATCGGCTGGTATGGGGCGCAGGGCGTCGATCCCGCCGACACTACCGTCGTGTTCCTCGTTGGCAAGGGGTTCAGTGTGCACGACACCAACGTCATCGCCGGCGGCCGCCCCGTGAAAACCACACTCTTGAGCCGACAGCTCCTACGGGCCGAGATCCCGCCAGGGGTGCAGACGATCACACCAGCCGCACAGTGCCGCGGCGCAGGCGGCTGCGGCACGGCTGCCATCCGCCGTCGTCCGACGGGCATCCGCCTCGCCAGCAACGCCGAGCCTCTGCCCCCGCCGGCCGGAGCGGATGGGACCGCCAAACCCCAGCCCTCCACGCAGCCCTCCACGCAGCCCCGGCCGTCGCTCCGGCTCTCGCTTCCGCCGCTCGATGCCGGGGCGGCGCCCGCTGCTGATCTGACAGCCGACTCCTGCGGCTGCACGCCCGACTGCCACGCCCGCGAAGTGGTCGACGTGCATCTGGCCACGCCCTACGGCGTGAGCGGCCGTCTGTTGATTCCCGTCACCGAAACCGACCGCGAATTCACCGCAACCGACCGCTGCACACTAGCCTTCGCCTCGGGTAACGTCGTGCGGCTGACCGCCACCAAGACCAAGGCCGGCACCTGGCGGGTGAACGAGTTCTTTGAGTCGGCGCCCGACACGATCAGGATCGCAGTGCCGTCGGTATTCGCCGCGCCGGCGAAGGCGGCGATCACGTTCACGCTCCGCGACACCGCCACCGGCATGACGGTGGGCATGTTTTCGATACCCGCCCCGCCGTTCGACGCCCGTGCGCAGGAATACGTGCTCAGTGGGGCCGATCTCCGCAACTTCATCGGCGACACGTCGCGGCCCGCCACCGACAAGACCTTGCGGGGGGCGATCAAGCCCTATCTCGACAGCGTGGGCACCGGCACCACGGCCGACGGCGTGTCGGTGGTGAACCGCGATCTCACGCTCACGGCCGTGCTCGTCACCGACCAGAAGACGATCCCAGTCGAGGGGGCGATCGCAGTCACGGTTCGCGAGAGCAATCAGGCCGCCGACCCGGTGGAGCCTGTGGCCACGAGTTTTTAACTTGTGGAATCCACGACGGGGCCACGGACAAGTTAAAAACTTGCCGCCACTTCTGAACCGTGGACACGGACAAGTTAAAAACTTGCCGCCACTTCTGAACCGTGGCCACGGACAAGTTAAAAACTTGCCGCCACTTCTGAACCGTGGCCACGAGTTTTTAACTTGTGGAATCCGCCCTGAGGAGCCCTGTCAGCCTGTCGCGAAATCGCTCACACGAGAGCGTATTGGCCACCCATGTTCGGCCCGTGCCTCCCAGCGCGGCCAGCGTCGCGTCTGACGCCCTCGCCCACTCGCGGATCGCCGCCACGGCTGTTGCGTGCGCGTCGTCGCCAAGCAGCCAGCCACATGCGAACCGTCCATCGAGAGCCGGCATCTCGTGTGCCAGATCATGCCCCGGTGAGAGAATCACCGGCAGTCCATACGCCATCGCCTCCGCCGCCGCGTAGCCAAAATTTTCCTGAAACGACAGCGCGATGAAGCCGTCGCCGGCCAGATGGGCCGCGGCAAGATCGGCCCCCGCCAGTGGCCCGACCACATGCACGCGGTCCCGGCAGACAGCTGGGATCGCTGCGAGAATATCCGCCTGCGTGAGGTCGCCATCCATTCCCACGATCGCCAGGTGGCAGTGCTCGAGCGAAGCCGCAGCAGTGGCTTCGCAAAACGCCCGCACCGTCTCGACAGGCCGCTTGACGGCATGGAGCCGGCCCACATAGAGCAAGAGCCGTGCCGACTCCGGGATGCCGTGCTGCTGGCGAAACATCGCCCGTGCCGCCGCCTGACCATCCAGCCCCGGCAGATCGACCGGCCAGTGCACGACGACGGTCCGATCGGCCGGTCGCCCGTCTGGAATCCAGGCCAGCGACTTCTCCAGACTCCGCTGTGACGAGACCACGATCCGATCGGCGTGCGCCAGGAACGAACGGCCGCGGACCTCGAGCCAGAGCCGCTTGAGCAGACCGCGGTGGGACAGCCCCCAGGGGTCGAGGCAGCCATGCGGCACGGCCCAATACAGCCGGCCGTGTTGCTTTGCCCACGCTTGACCCCAGGCCGCATGGCCGCGAAACAGCGAGTGCACGACGAGCAGGTCGGCGTCCGCCACGGCCGCATCGGCCTGACGAGCAGTTGCCGGCGACATCACGCGGCAATCGCGGGCGAGCCAGCCCGTGCCACAGCCGAGGCGGCGCACAGACACGCCCTCCTCGACGCTCACGCGTTCACCGGATTCATTCTTAAAGGGCCCGTCGTCGAACGACAGAATCGACGCCGAGAGCGCCCTCGAAAAATCCTGCACGGATCGGTAGAGGCCGCCGTAGGCGGGATCATGCGTCAGGCAGACATTGCAGACTCGCATGAAGCCCCTTGCAACTGCAGGGAAGGCAGGCTCAGCCGCGCCGCGCAGCAGCGTCGCTGCCATCGACGAGGAAGACACGGGCCACGAGGCCCGCCACCGCACCACCGGCCAGTGGCCCGGCGGCATACATCCAGAGCGTGGCAAAGTCGAGCATCGCCACCGCCGAGGCAAGGGCCCGGGCGGGATTCATCGCGGCGCCGGTGAACGGCAGGCCCGCCAGCGCCGCGGCCACGACGGCCAGACCGATCGGCAGCGGCGCAGCAGAGCCGAGCCTGCCACCAAACACGCAGCCCAGGAACGCGGCCGACCAGACCATCGCCAGCAGCCCCTCGACGACCACCGTCTTCACCGCGTCAGTCTTCGTGAAGCTGCCCACCGGCATGCCCATCGCGGTGCCCTCGCCCGCCAGCAGCCACATCACAAGCAGGCCGGCCAGGCACGCGCCGACGAGTTGCCCCGCAACGCAGGCCAGCACCCGCACGAGGCTGCCACGGCCGGTCGCGAAGATCGCCAGCGTGACGGCCGGATTGAGATGGACCGGACCGAGAGTCCCGCAGGCGTGCATTGCGGCGACGACGCCGAGACCGTAGGCAGTCGCCGAGACGATGCGGCCGGCGTCGCCTTGAGTCACACCGGCCATCGCCAGGATGGCGATCGCGCAGAGCGTGAACGTGCCGAAGAGTTCGGCGGCGAAGCGTTTGATGTGGTCCATGCGGGCAGGTATCCGGATTCGTGCCGGATTGTCAGCCCCGGCAATGCTGGCAGTCAAGTTGCCGTTACCTCCTCGGGCTTGGCATGTGCTTGCTGAAAGCCCGGCTTCAATCAGAGCAGATCAGATCGTGATCGCCAGCCACTCGTGGCACAATCTCGATTCACTCGGAGGGCTCGTTGGCGGGAATTCCACCCAAAAAATCCCCGTTTAACCCTGCATAATCGAAAGCTTGACGCGGTTGCCTTACCGCCGCGTCAGACTAGACTCACAGTACCCCCCCATTTTGAGCAGGATTTCTCGGTTGTGTGTGGCATCTGCGGCGTGATCAGTGTTGAGGCCACTCCGGTTCAAGGCCCGGTCCGCAGCATGATGCGGGCGATGATCCATCGCGGTCCGGATGACGAGGGCTACGAGGAGCGGCCCCTCGGCCGCCACGACGACACGAGGTCGACCGTGGGCCTGGGCTTCCGTCGGCTTTCGATCCTTGATCTTTCCCCGGCCGGTCATCAGCCAATGGTCAATCCCGCGACCGGGGATTGCCTGATCTTCAACGGTGAAATCTATAACTTTGTCGAGCTTCGTTCGCGACTGCGGGCCGAGGGGATCGAGGTCAGCAGTTCTGGCGACACAGAAGTTTTGCTCAAAGCGCTCTCGCACTGGGGCGAACGGGCGCTCGAAGAACTCGACGGCATGTTTGCACTCGCATTCTACGAGGCCCGGAATCGGCGAGTCTTGCTGGCCCGGGATCACCTCGGCATCAAGCCCCTCTACGTGGCCCGGTCGCGGGGCAAGGTCGTGTTCGCGAGCGAGATCCGAACCGTTCTGGCATCGGGCCTCGTATCGAATGAACTCGACCCTGCCGGCATCGCGACGATGCTTGCCTACGGATCGCCGCAGGACCCGCTCACGGTCCTGAAGGAGATCCGATCCTTTCCTCCGGGGTCTTTCTGCTGGTTCACGGCCGATTCAGTCATGACCCAGGAGCCACCGAGTCCGAAACGGTACTGGGACTTTCCGCCCGTTTCGGCTCCGGTGAGTGAACGGGACGCGTTGGAAAAGATCGGCTCCCTGCTTGATTCCGCGGTTCGTGAGCAGATTCTCTCCGATGTACCCCTGGGTGTTTTTCTCTCCGCAGGGATCGATAGTGGGATGCTCGCTGCCTTGACCCACCGGCTGTCACCTTCGTTGCGAACCCACTGCGTGGGATTCACGAGCGGCGCGGAGATTGACGAACGCCTGGCCGCCGCCGCGACAGCCGCCGCGATCGGATCGCATCATTCCGAGACCGTGCTGACCGATGCCCAGGTCGCGTCGTTCTGGCACCAATGGCTCGATGCGGCCGACCGCCCAGGTGTCGACGGCCTCAATACCTACATTGTCTGTGCCGCCATCAAGCAGGCCGGGATCACGGTGGCCCTCTCCGGAGGCGGAGCCGACGAGATCTTCGGCGGTTATTCCTATTTTCAGCGAACCCCCGCCCTCTACCAACGGCTCAGGCATTTCGCGGCATTGCCGTCCGCGCTCCGACGCTCGCTGGCCTATGCCGCCGGCAGTCTGGCGAGCAGGAATCGTCGTGAACGCGCGGTCGACCTCGTCAGCCAACTCGACTCTCCACTGGACGTGCTCCTCTGGAGGCGGCGAATCTTCTCGAATGCGCAGCTTGCGGACCTTGGCGTGCGGCCGAGTGAACTGGGCCTGTCGCCGCACTACCTGCCCCAGGCTGAACAACAACGGCTCGATGCAGAGGCCCGCATCGACACCTTTCAATCGCTGTCACGGGCGGAATGCCGCCTCTATCTCGCCAACACGGTGCTGCGTGACGTGGACGTCAACAGCATGGCTCATTCGCTCGAGGTGCGCGTGCCGTATCTTTCACGGCGACTTGTGGATTACACCGCAAGCCTGCCCGGAAGCATGCATCAGCCGGCGGGAGGAAGCCCTAAACACCTCCTGCGCCAAATCGGACGGGATCTGCTCCACCCGAGTGTCTTCACACGCACGAAAACCGGCTTTTGCCTCCCGATGGCCGAGTGGATGCTGGGGCCCAACCGTGACTCCTGCGCGGCGGCAGTCGACGCGGTCGCCACCTACTCACTTTTCAACGCCAGAGCGGTCCGCTCCCTCTGGCACGATTTTGTGGCTCATCCAGAGCGGTGTCACTGGAACCGACCTCTCGCCCTCGTGGCGTTGGGAAATTATCTGATGCGGCACGCGAGGATCTGACGCGCCGCGGATCCCCGCCACCAGCTCCGACGATGCCAGACACGAACGTCTCATTGAGTGACCGTCAACCCATGCCCGACACCCTGAAGGCGGTCATCGTCCTTGTCAGCCACGACAGGTGTCACCTGTTGGAGCGGACGCTTGCGTTTCTTGCACAGGGCGAACTTCCGACGGAATACGCACGGATGCTGGTTGTGGAAAATGGCCGGCAGTTTGGTGCCGAACGAGTGGTGGCTGTGGCCGACCCGCGGTTGCATGCCGAGTATCTTTTCGAGCCGTCTTCGAGCAAGTCTCGGGCCCTCAACCGTGCCCTCGAGGAGCTCACCGACGAATTCATCGTCTATCTGGATGACGACGTTCGCGTCGCGCCGCATACCGTTCGCCGGTACATCGATGCCGCTGCCGAGCATGCCCAAGGATTTTATTTCGGCGGACCAACCGGTGCCGATTACGAGCAGGAGCCTCCGGAGTGGCTGCGGAAGCATCTGCCTGCTTCGGCGACCGGGTTTTCCCTCGGAGAAGCCCCGCGACAGGTGGATCGGCCCTGCTTCCTGGGCTTCAACTGGGCGGCGTTTGCGAATGACATCAGTCGAGTGGGCGGATTCCCCGAGCACATCGGCCCCGGTGCCCCGGGGGGACAGACCATCGGCGAGGAGAGCGAGGTGCAGCGGAAGCTTCTCGCCACGGGCATGCAGGGCCTTTACCTCCCTGATGCCATGGTCTGGCACCATGTTCCGAAGGACAGGTGCACGACCGGCTGGGTGAAGAAGCGATGCCATACCAGCGGCCTCGTCATCGGCCTGCAGGAGAATGACCGCAGCATCGCTTCCTTGGTCAAGGCAGTGTCTCGCATGGCTGTGTTTCTCTGCCTGTCGGTCCTCCTTTCGCCGTGCTGGAAACCGCAGTGGCGGTGGTGGCCGCGATTCAAGCTGGCATACTACAGCGGGCTCCTGCGGGGCAGGTATCGCCACGTCACACCATCCAGTAGCCTCTCCACGAGCGACGGTCCACGATGAAATTATCGAGCCTCCTGAAACCACGGTCCCATTACTGGTTCTGGAAGACTTTCCTCGGGAATATCCGTTACCTCCTGAAAACGAATGCACCCGGCGATGTCCTGCTGGGCTACGTCAAAGGACGTTTGCTCAACAACCATTCAAAACGTCCGTACCTCGAGGCACAACGAGAGTTCCAAAACCAGTTGCAGTCCTTGAGGCTTTCCAACGCTGAGTAAGATCGAGTCGGCATTCGATGCGAACGTGTCACAGTACCGTGACCGGGTCACCAAATATAAAGGCACGTCCTTTTCTTACTTTAACAACACCAAAGCCGGGAGTGTCTTCGATCTCATCTACGTCGACGGCTCGCATCACTGCGACGACGTTATCGTCGATGCCATCAAGTGCTTTGGGCTGCTGAAGGTTGGCGGGATCATGATTTTCGACGATTATCTGTGGAAATATTATCCGCGCGCCATCGAGAACCCAGCCGCGGCCATCAATGCGTTCCTGCGACTTCACAAAGGTTCCTACAAACTCGTTCGCCTCTATTCCCAGATTATCATCGAAAAGACCTGTGACCGGCATTAGCTGAACGAGGCTCATGCACCGACACGACCGGCGACGACGCCAAGAACTTTGAAAGCGCATCGCCTTACGCCCCCATCTGCCGTCGTTCTGCGGCCGTGCCAAACCGGACTCGCGCAGGATCGAAGGACGGATCTGGCGACATGTAGGGGCGATCCCACTGCTTGTTGGGATCGGCCCACACCTCGAAGGAAAAGCCAGCGTCGAGGCAGGGAATGCCGAGCGGCCGCAGCTGCGGAAACAGCGCCGACTTGCCGACGCCGCCGCCCAGAAGGCAGAGGTCTGGCTTGTCTTGCAGCTGGGACAGGTCGAGCGTGTCTGCAAACGAACGGCTCGGAGAAATCGTCAGCCATTCGATCCCACGCGGGTTGGCCGCCTGGATCGACCGCGTGATCGCGTCCCGCTTGGAGCCCGTGGCCGAATGAACGATCAATACGCGCCGACCGCCGATGAGCTCGGGAAATACGGGGCCGCGCAGCAGGCCATAGACGAAATAGAAGGGTGCGTAGTTGTCGAGCGTGAGTGTGACGTTGTTCTGCTTCAGCCACTGCCGCACCGCCGGAAAATAGTGTTCCTGAAACGGCGTGGGGGCATAACCGAGATGCAGCCCGAGAATCCCGTCCTTCGCGATCTCCAGATACCGCGACGACAGCAGTGGCAAGAGGGCCTTCCGTTCCGCATACGTCATCACACCGGACGAGACTCCGGGAGCCGTGTGAGCCCGAAACCCGACGAACCGCTGCCGTATCATGTGTCGCGTCTGCGAAAGGCGAATCCTCCACCGACGCAGCAAGGGATGCCGAACGCTCGGCGGCTGGAACCCGAACAGCAGCAGAAACTCACCGTCGCTCATCCGACAGACAGGCAGATAGGTGGAGCCCACGGACTGCAACACCCGGCCTGTAAAGCGATCGAACCACGCGGCGCAGTCGACCGGTTCGGGGGCAAAGACATGGCACTGCGGGTAGCGCTGCTTCTCAAAGCCCGGGACATAAAACGGCACATTCGTCGGCAGCACCCAATACGCCGGGGGCAGCACGATCTCCGCTCCCGCCGGGGCAGCCGCCGTTGCTGGCATCGAGTCGTCGCGGGACTTCATGGGTGTGGCCGAAAAAACGTCTGTCGAATTCGGGAATTGCAACTAATCTAGCATGATTCCGTTCCCGTGATCGTGAGACGACAGGCTCGCCCGTTCGACCATGAAAGTTGTGCACCTCAACTACTCCGACTCGATCGGCGGAGCCGCCCGCGCGGCCCTTCGCATTCATCAGGCGGTCCGCGGTGTGGGGGTCGACTCGAAGTTGTTGGTGAACAGGGCCGTCCTTTCCGACCCGACGGTGATCGACCCGGCCACGGCCCCCGGACGTCTCCTGGGAAAGGCGCGTCGCATCCTTGCGACTCCGTGGCAGAGTCTGCCGAAGGGGGGCAGCCCCGGGCTTCATTCACCCGCCTGCATCCCGTCACGTTGGGCGAGCCGTCTCAATGCCTCTGCGGCGGATGTCGTGCACCTACATTGGATCAACTGTGAGATGATGTCGATCGCGGACATCGGCCGGCTCACGAAGCCAGTCGTCTGGACCCTGCACGACATGTGGGCCTTCTGTGGCGCGGAGCACTATACCGACGGCTTCAGGTGGCGCGAGGGATACTCTGCCACGAATCGGCCGGCCCAGGAATCGGGCTTTGATCTCGACCGTTGGACGTGGCGGCGCAAGCAGCGGCACTGGCGGCGGCCGCTTCAGATCGTCACCCCCAGCCGCTGGCTGGCGGGCTGCGTGGAGCAGAGCGCGCTGATGGGAGACTGGCCCGTGACCGTCATCCCCAACCCCGTCGATACAGAAGTCTGGCGGCCGGTGGACAAGCTGATTGCCCGGCAGAAGCTGAACCTCCCTCAGACCGCACCGATTCTGCTCTTCGGTGCGCTGGGCGGTGACGAGGATCCACGGAAGGGATACGACCTGCTCCGAGACGCCTTGCAGCACCTGCGCGGCCGGATCAATGGAATGGAACTGAACGGCCTAGAACTGAACGGCCTGGAACTCGTCGTCTTCGGACAACTTGCCCCCACGCAGCAAACGCCGCTGGGCTTTCCCGTCCGCCACACCGGCTATCTCCACGATGACGAGAAGCTCAGGCTGCTCTACAACGCCGCCGACGCGGTGGCTGTGCCCTCCCGGCTCGAGGCCTTCGGCCAGACTGCGTCGGAGGCCCACGCCTGCGGAACACCCGTCGTCGCCTTCAATACGGGCGGGCTGGCCGACATCGTCGCCCATCGCCAGACGGGCTACCTCGCAGCGCCATTCGACGTGCAGGACCTGGCAGCCGGAATCGAATGGGTGTTGGGGGCGAAGGCAAGCGGCCCGGACCTGGGGATCGCGGCCCGCGAACGGGCGTGCCGACTATGGGACACTTCCGTCGTCGCACGGCAATATGCCGAGTTATATGCCCGCGAGATGACGGTCCGGTAGAAATCACTGTCCGGTGATGGCCGCGGACGGGGTCAATGTCTTACCGCCGGGAGACGCCGGCAGCGTGCTCTCCCCTGCGAGCAGGCCGCGATCGACAAGAAACTGATCCGCCGCGGCGATCGTCGCAAGCCGCCAATCCGGCTTCCCAAACACTTCGTGGTCGCCGCCCTGCGCAAACCACACGATCGGCTCGGCCCCGCCCCGTGGCCGGATGGAATACTGTGTCAGGTTCTTCCAATGCCGGAGCCAACTGTCCTCCGTGCCGAAAAACACCACCGCGGGCGCAAAGTTCTTTCCCACATGCCGCCGCGCATCGATCGGCGGATCATCGGCATCGGCCTCCGTGCACGCCGGCGCCCAGAGCATGGAGGCTGCCACCGACGTGTCGATGCCCGGTGGATCGGTCGGATCGTCGAGATCGGGCGTGGTCGACGCGAGCACGGCGATGTGGCCACCGGCCGAACCGCCTCCGGCAACGATCCGCGTCGGATCCACGCCGAGTGCCTCGGCATACTCCTTGAACCAGCGGATCGCCGACTTGGCGTCGCGGACGCAGATCTGCTTCCGCGTCAGACCCGTCTTCGAATCCTTGTCTTTATCCGGCCCGTGCGCCGGCAGTGTGCGATAGTCGGCGGTCGCTGCCACGAGGCCACGGCTGGCGAAGTAGCGGCACACATCGTGAAATTCCGCGGGACTGCCGTCGGTCCAGTTTCCGCCATGGAATAGGATGATCCCCGCCACCTTTCTCGTGGCCGGATCATGATCCTTCGGGGAGAAGACCTCGATCCCTAGGGGCTTGCCTTCCGAATGCTTGTAGACATACCGCTTCGCTGCCGGATCAGCCTGGATCGCTGCCACGTCAGCCGCGGATCCGACGATTGGCACCAGCAGGCCGAAGACAACAAAGCCGACACCGAAAATGTGTTTCATATGCTCCATGACAATGAGCATACAACGCCGCAACCTCGACGTCGGAAGACAGTTTCATAAACTGGAGCGGGCAGAGGCTGGCAAACCGGCAGCGCGTTACGCAGATCGATCCTGCATACCGGATATTCTCACGATCATCTCCCGAAAGTATAACCGTAAGCTCATTATTCAGCCAATTCGGCAAGGCCCGAGAAGCAGTGACGGCTCTCGCCTTGGCCAACACGCTGGCCCCAACGCCTTGAGCGAGTGCTGAATTGTTCGCGACGAGCAGGCCCCATGAACGCCCAGTCCGCCACCTCCCCCGCAACGACACCGATACGCGTGAGTATCATCTGGCACGGGCTACCCGCCTATGCAGCAAGGCTGATGCGGTCGATCGTAGGCCGGGATGACGTCGATCTCACGCTCATCGGAACGGATTCACCAGCCCGCCCCGACTATCTGCAGGAGGTGGTCGGACAGCCCATCTACTGGGTCGGAAACGATGACAATTCGCGGCTGCTGAACGATCTGGCCCAGCGCCCCATGGATCTCTGCCTGACCACGGGCTGGGCTTTCGCCCCCTGCAAGCGTTTTGCTGCGATCGCAAAGGCAAACGGCGCTAAGGTCTGCAGCATGATCGATAATCGCTGGCGGGGAGACCTTCGGCAGCTCATGGGGAAAGTGTATTTCCAGGCCTTCTTGCGCGACGCGTTCGATTATGCCTGGGTTCCTGGAGCATCGGCGGCCACACTGTGCGCCTATCTTGGCGTGCCGCGATCGCGCATCGCAACCGGGTTGTATGGCAGTGATAGCAGTCTCTTCGTCCCCCCTGCCGAAGTCGCTGGCCGTCCGTATCGCATCGGCTTCGTCGGACAACACATTCGACGAAAGGGACTCGACGTGCTACTGGAGGCATTTCGGCAGTTCTGCTCCAGCGTCGGGGGATATGAGTTGCATCTCTACGGCGACGGGGAACTCCGGGGCCTGGCGGAATCCACTCCTGGCGTCTTGTGTCATCCTTTCTGCGATCCGGAACAGATCGCTGCCGCCATGCAGACGTTTCGGGTTTTCGTCATGCCAAGCCGCGACGACAACTGGCCGCTGGCGCTGCACGAAGCCGCACTCACCGGTTGCACCCTTCTCGCAACCCGAGACGTGGGAAACACCCCTGAACTCGTCATTGAGGAAAATGGTATGGTCGTGAAGAGCGGTGATCCAGAGACTCTCGCGCAGGGACTCCGTACTCTCGCCCAATGGAGCGACGAGCAACGCGTCCGAGCTGCCATCGTCAGCCGGCGTCTCGCAGAGCCTTTCGGTCCTGATCGCTGGCGACGGGAGTTTCTGGGGATCTGCAGTCAGGTGCGCGCTTCACATTGAGAAGCGCGACGACCCATGCCGCTGCGAGGGTTCGTCGCGGTGATCGTTTCATGCTGTGACCACCGCACCGCTGGTTAGACTTGCTTCCCTGAACGTAGAATCTCCCCTGCGGCGACGCGTGCACGGAAGCAACACCCTGACCATTCCGATTGTTCCCGGGAGCAGCATGTGAATCATCTGGCATTCATCGGCGCGATGCAGACTCCAGAGGATTGCGCGAAGAATCGCTGGGCATCGGCGGCACACAACACGACGCAGTTGGAGCTCATGCATGCCATGCGGGAATGCGGCGTGGCCCGCGTAACGGGCCTGAGCCTGCCGGGAGCCTCGGCCTTCAACACACGTCCACGACGGCGGCCATACAAGCGTAGCGTCGTGGAGGAAGGCGTCGTCATCGAGGAAATGCCGTCTTACGCCATGGGTCCGCTGCAGATCCTCACGCAGGTCTGGTCGATGCTGCGACGGCTGTTCGGCCGCTGGCCTGACGGAAAGCCCGACGCCATCCTCGTTGCCAATCCGCTCACCCGCTACGCGGCGCCCGCGATTCTCGTGGGCTGGTGGTATCACATCCCCGTCGCCACGATCGTGGCGGACCTGACCTGCTCCCAGCGTGGACAACGCCCTGTCACCAGGCTGCGAAACTGGCTGCAGACCGTGATGGTCCGTCTGTCGCCCGGGACGGTCGTATTTTCTTCACACACGACGAACGAGTTTCGGCGAGGCAAGCCATCGATACGAATGGTCAGGCCGCCGGCCTCCTACCTTCTTGATCTGGCTCAACCGCCTGCTGAGCCTGCAGCACACGCTGTCTATTTCGCCGGCGCTCTTTCGGAATCGGCCGGGGTGGACCTGCTTCTCGATGCCATCCCGCACGTCAAAGACCCGACGCTCGAGTTCTGGTTCAGCGGCCGGGGCACCCTGGAGCAGCGACTGAAGCAGCAGGCCGCTTCGGATTCCCGCATCCGTTTTTTCGGATTTGTGACCGAAAAGGAGTACAGTTCGATGCTGCAGCGGGCGAAGGTGCTCGTGAATCCACGACCATCCCGGCTGCTGGAGAATCGCTACAACTTTCCCTCAAAGCTGATGGAATACATGGCCGCCGGCCGGCCTGTTCTGTCCACAGCCACGTCAGACGTGGCCGAGCACTATGCCAGCGACGTGATCGTCCTCGAAGACGAAACCCCGGAGGGCCTCGCACGAGGCATCGAACGTGCGGCGAACACTCCCGCAGAGGAACGGGCTGCCTTCGGCGCCCGCGCCAGAGCCGCCGTGGAGGGCCTCACCTGGCGGACTCAGGCCGAAAAGATTCTGGCCTTCATCGAGATGCTTCGGGACCAGTCCCGCACGAGTGCGGCAGACATACAGTGATCGTCGCGCCGCAAGCGCCGGCGGTTCGATACCGTCACTTGATCCCGAAGTCCGCCACGACGGTGAGCGCCCACCACAGCTAGCCTTGACCGCCCTGATAGCCTCGCGGGTTGACACTTTTCAACCCGTTTTCAAGGAGGCGACTCATGGCTCGACCGGCAGATCCGCGGAAGGCAGCGGCGGCTGCAGCGGTTCACGGCATCAGGCACGACGGTGTCCAAGTTCTGCGATCAAGCGGGCGTATCGGCCGCCGCCTTCCACTACTGGCGGCGAAGGCTCGGGCAAGAGCAGCCTGAACGGGTCTCACGGCCCGCTTCGCAAGTCTTCCAACCGGTGGATCTGTTGAGTGAACGAGCCGTTGTGATTCGGTTCGCCGCAGGCGGCGTGATGGAGATCCCCAGCGACCGGCCCGGCCTGGTTCAGGTCGCGATCACGGCCATGGCTGCAGAGCCACAGCCATGCTGAGCATCGCCCCTCCGCCGACGATCTATCTTCATTCCGGCGCCACCGACATGCGGAAGAGCTTCGATGGGCTGTCGGGAATCATCCGTGGCACCTTCGGCGGCGATCCCGCCGACGGCAGTCTCTTCCTTTTCGTGAACAAGCGACGAGACAGGATCAAGGCGCTGTGGTGGGACGGCGACGGCTTCGTGCTTTGGTACAAGCGGCTGGAGCAGGGGACGTTCGAGACGGTGCCAGCCCGAGGATCAGAAGACCTGTGCCGAGTACGGCGAGCGGCAGGTGATCGGCTACGACTGGCTAGAGACCTTGGAAGTGGTCCCGCCAAAGCTGATCGTGCGACGCGCTGGAATCCCCAAGCTCGCCTGCCCGAAGGCTCCTGAGTGTGGCGTGGTCGAGGCGCCGCGGCCCGTCGGCCTGGTCGAAGGCAACAGGTACGACACAAGCGTGGCGGCCGAGATCATGGTCGCGAAATACGCCTACCACATTCCGGTCTACCGCAAGCAGGACCTCTTCGCGTCCCATGGTTGGACTCCTGCCAGGAGCACGCTCCTGAACGTTCTGGAGGCGGCTGCCCATCTCAATCGACCTCTCATGGCGCACCTTCGGGAGGTGGTGCGGGCGGGACCGATCAAAGGGCACCGACGACACGACGGTGACCCGCGTTACAAAAGACTCTCCACTGCCTGGTGATGTCGACAACCCGAAGAACGTTCGAGCCCGCGAGGTGATCGCGGCTGCGCAGGCGGAATCGCGTGGCAGCAT
>JAPLNQ010000259.1 GCA_026401075.1 Planctomycetia bacterium | reverse complement strand
TGATGAACGGCGGACGCATCCTCCACCATCTCGTCCAGCGGCTGCCCGATCCCAAGACGACGGTCCTGGTAGCGGGCTTCCAGGCCACCGGCACGCGGGGCCGGTCGCTCATCGACGGGGCAAAATATCTCCGCATCCACGGTCGCGACATTCCGGTCAAGGCCGCCGTGCGGCGGGTCGACGCCCTCTCCGGCCACGCCGACCGCCGCGAGCTCGGCCGCTGGCTCGCGGGCATGCCCGCGCCCCGGAAAACGTTCCTCGTGCATGGCGAACCGCCGGCTGCCCGCGGCTTGGCAGATTTCCTCCGGGAGACCCGCGGCTGGGATGTGGAGATTCCCGCCATCGGCACCATCGCCCGGCTGGATTCCTGAATCGTTTCAACGAGAATCGACGTCTATCGATTGACGGCACGGAGATCGCCATGGCCAAGACACACAAGAAATCATGACATCAAAGACACCAAAGACAGGCAAGTCTGCTGGGCTGAAACCCCCGGCTACCGCTGGGACGGCTCCAGTCCGTCCCAAGGCGTGCAGCATCCTGCCTGACACCACGCTCGGCGACGACGTGGCCCTGGTCGCAGAAAACATGGAGGCGATCCTCTCCTCTCCCAGCTACAGCCTGGCGCAAGATGACCGGCATCTGCTCGACAAGTCCGAGATGCGCGGTGTGCGGATGCTGCTCGAACTCGGCAAGCCGGAACTGGCCTTCCTGGCTGACAGCATCACCTCCACGGTGATCGTGTTTGGCGGCACACAGATCGTGGAACGGCCCGCGGCGGAGCGGCGGCTGTCGGAGGCCCGCCGCGCCATGGCGCGGGCGCAGGCTACGGCCGCCGTCCCGGCGTCGGCGAAGGATGTGGCCGCCGTCCCGGCGTCGGCGCTGAATACGGCCGCCGTCCCGGCGTCGGGCTTGGCTTCGGCCGCCGTCCCGGCGTCGGCGAAGGCCGTGGAGGGGCTCGCCCGCGAACTCAAGCGGGCAGAACAACTCCTCGCCTACTGCCGCTACTACGATGCGGCCCGCGAGTTTGCCCGACTCGTATCGATCGACAACCAGTGCGACGACAAGCGTGACTATGTGATCATCACTGGCGGCGGCCCAGGGATCATGGAAGCGGCCAATCGGGGTGCGTTCGACGTCGGCTGTAAATCGATCGGCCTCAACATCAAACTCCCCAGCGAGCAGCAGCCCAATCCGTTCATCACGCCGGAACTCTGTTTTCAGTTCAAGTATTTTGCCTTGCGCAAGTTTCACTTCATTCTGCGGGCTGCCGCCGTCGTGCTCTTTCCGGGTGGTTTCGGCACGCTCGACGAGATGTTCGAGACGCTCACACTGCGGCAGACGCACCGCATGCAGCCGGTGCCGATCATCCTGTTTGGTCGCGACTACTGGTCGAAGGTGATCAACTTCCAGTTTCTCGCTGACAGCGGCGTGATCTCGGACGAGCATCTCAAGCTCTTCACCTACGCCGAAACGGCCGAGGAGGCCTGGCAGAAGATCCTCGATTTTCATGAGACGATGAAGACGCCGGCGTAGCCGATCAAGATGCCGGCTTGGCTGACCTGGCCGACCTGAAGGTCAGGATGAAACGGCCGCTGCCGCCCCGCACGCTTTCCCGGAGACGCTTGATGTACGAACCACTTGTCTTTGTCCCCGGGGCTCTTGCGCAGACGGGCCGCGTGGCGCTCGTCACCGGCGGTGAACGAGGCATGGGAGCGGCGGTCGTGCGGGCCTTGGCCTCGCGCGGCTATGCCGTGGCGATCCACGCCCACGGGTCGCTGCAGGAGGCCCGTGCGCTGGCCGATCAGCTCGCTGCGGCCGGCGTGCCGAGCCTGGCCGTCACGGCGAACCTCCGCGACGAAGGGCCGGTGCGGGCCATGGTGCAACGCGTGGCCGATCACTTCGGCCGCATCGATGCGGTCGTGACCTGTGCCGCGATCCGGCAAGCCGGGCCGCTGGAAGAGGTGACGGCCGACGATCTGCGGACCCACTTCGACATCAACTGCGTGGCCGCGTTCGTGGCGGCGCAGGAGGCGGGGGCCTTCATGGTGCGGCAGCCCGAGGGCGGCAGCATCGTCATGATGGGCGACTCAGCGGTGGAAAGGCCCACGACCGGCTCGGCCGCCTTCTTTCCAAGCCAGGGGGCGATCACCGCCATGACGCAGAGCCTGGCGAAGGAGTTCGCTGCCCGCAACCCGCGGGTGCGGGCCAACTGCGTGCTCGCCGGCACGCCGGCGCATCGCGAGGGCACTCTCGAGCATGTCGCCCACGCCGTGCTGTTTCTCCTCGAGAACGATTCCGTCACCGGCATCTGCCTGCCGGTGGACGGCGGCACTCGCCTTGCCTAACGTCAGTGCTTGCCGTTCGCGCGGCGTCGGTCGCGCGTGACTACTCACACCATCGCCACGGCCCGGATCGGCGAGCCATCGCGGCCGGCGAAATTGAGTGGGAAGCCGATGAAGGTAATGGCGTCGGGTATCTGGTCGAGATGGGCGAGCGACTCGACCACGACGATCTCTGCATCCTTCGCCAAGAGGATGTGGTGCACCTCGAACCAGTCGCGGCTGGGCGTGGGCGTGTCCATGCCGAGCATGCGGATACCGCGGGAGACGAGGTAGCGAGCGGCCTCCTGCGTGAGCGACGGAAAATCGCTGAAGAAGTTTTCGGCGCCAAACTGCCGGTGCCAGCCGGTCTCGTAAATGATCTTGGCCCCTGGCACGAGCACGCTCTCATGACGTCGGAAGTCGTCGGCGGTGATCTCCTCCTGTGGGGCCTTCGGGATCCGCAGCACCGTGGCGGGCCCGTAGAACCAGTCGAGCGGCATCTGGTCGAGCGTTTTGCCGTCGTCGACGAAGTGGTACATCGCGTCGAGGTGCGTGCCCTGATGGGTCGACATCACCACCTGCGAGATGTTGTAGCGGAGCGTGGCGGTGGTGCCGTGCGGCACGATCGAGAGCTTCGGGTCGGATGGAAAGGTCTGCTGCCCGTGGACGAGCGGGTGGGAGAGATCGACAAGCGGCATGTCAGGCTCCGGTGATTGGTTTCGAAGAGTAGGGCTCGCGGCTGACGAGCAGGCTCGTCATGCCGAGGTCGGCCATGATATTGGCGCCGGTGATGCTACGTGAGGCGGCGGAGAGCAGAAACACGGTCTGGTGTCGAGCGATCGTGCCTCGCGTCTGAGCCATCTCGGTGCCAACGGACTCCCAGCGACACGCCCCCTGCTTTCGGCTGGCCGCCGCGGGGACTTTCTGTCGTGTCCGCCTGCTTATACGATAGGGCTTGGCTCGCCAAAAAACCGTTTTCCGAGAACCCATCGTGCCTGCATCCGCCGCCCGTCGCTCGCCCCGTCCTCCTGGCCGGCCACCCGGCAAGGCCCGCCTCGCCGTGGCGGGCAAATCCGCTGCCGAAGGCGACCTCGTCGCCCAGGTGATCGGCTACCTTCGCAAGGAGATCGTCTCCGGCTCCTACGCCGCCGGCATGTCGTTGCCCAGCGAAGGGGATCTCGCCGAGTCGCTGACGGTTTCGCGGACCGTCATCCGCGAGGCGATGCGGAGCCTGCGGTCGCAGGGGCTCATCGTGATGAGCCAGGGGGCACGTCCGCGGGTGGCGGAGGTCGATGCCGGTCCGACGATCGAATCGCTCGAACTGCTCCTGCAGCGGTCTTGCACGACGCTCCTGCAGCTCACCGAGGTGCGCCGGCCGCTCGAGTCGGCGATCGCGGGGCTCGCGGCGGAGCGGGCGGGCGACGCACAAATCGCGGCCCTGCGGGCGGTGATCGATGACCTCGAACGGGCCACCGGGCTCAAAGACCGCGTCGACGCCGATATCCGCTTTCACGAACTGCTCGCCGAGGCGACTGACAACCCGGTGTTCTCGGTGCTCTTGAAGACGCTCGGGGGGCTGCTCGTCGAGTCGAGGCGACGGACGATCAAGGCGGCCGGGCCGGAGCCGGCGATCGTTGGCCACCGCGAAATCCTCGCCGCCGTCGAGCGGCACGACCCGCGGGCTGCCGAGGCGGCGATGCGACGGCACCTCGACTGGGCCGAGCAAGACCTCAAGGCCGATGCCGCGAAAGGACGGTCCAAACGATGAAGCGAATCCCGGTATCATCCCGGTTGTTGGCCGCTGCATGCCTGACAGGCCGGCTGGTGGCCACGGTGATCAGCCTCTGCGGCACTCGGAGCATGGCTGCTTCGTCGCTCGACGACCTGCGGCCGCTGGTCGTCACGAAGACGTGGGACGCCGCGTGGCGGCACCGGCCGGGGCATCTGGGTGCGTTGACGGCTGCCGCCGAGCGAGACGTGACCCACAGCAAGACTCACCTCAGGGAATGCATCGTATGCACAAGATCGTGATCACCGACTTCATCAATGACGACCTCGCCACCGAGCGCGAGGCCCTGACTGGCCTGGCCACGGTCGAGGCCTTCGACGCCCACCACGAGGACGAGTTCGTCGGCCGGATCGAGGATGCCGCCGCGATCATGATGTACCACAACATCAGGCTCACCCGGCACACGATCGAGCGGCTGAAACACTGCCGGCTGATCGTCCGCTGCGGCGTGGGCTTCGACAACGTCGATCATGCCTTCGCCCGCGAACGCGGCATTGCCGTGGCCAACGTGCCCGACTACGGCACCGAGGAGGTGGCCGACTCGGCGATCGGCATGACGCTGGCCCTCACCCGCGGCATCCACCAGTTCAACACCCGCCTCCGCGATCGCCCCGATCCGTGGATGTATCACGTCTTCGCGCCGCTCCATCGCCTTCGGGGCCGCACGTTCGCGATCGTCGGCCTGGGCCGCATCGGTATCGCCACTGCCCTGCGGGCCAAGGCGATCGGCATGGATGTGGCCTTCTACGACCCCTATCGCCAGGACGGTTTCGACAAAGCCCTCGGCATCCGCCGCGTCGAGTCGGTCGAGGACCTCTTCCGGCAGGCCTTCGTGCTGAGCCTCCACTGTCCGCTCACCGACGAGACGAAGGCGCTCGTCAACGCCAACACGCTCGAGCTGTTGCCCCAGGGTGCGTTCCTCGTGAACACCGCCCGCGGCGGCGTGGTCGACACATCGGCCATTCCCGCGGCCCTCGCCTCGGGCCGGCTCGCCGGCGCCGGCATCGACGTGTTGCCGCAGGAGCCGCCCGCCTCAGACGACCCGCTGCTCGTCGCCTGGCGGGACCGCGATCATCCGGCATTCGAGCGACTCATCGTCAATCCGCACGCCGCCTTCTATTCCGAGCAAGGCCTCATGGACATGCGGGTAAAGGGCACCGACGCGTGCCGGCGGGCGCTGCTGGGTCAGCCCTTGCGAAACGTCGTGAACGGAATGTGAGTCGCTCTGGACAAGGGTCACGGCAGGCGGATCGTGAACGTGCTGCCCACGCCCGGCTGACTCTCCACGGCTACCGTGCCGCCGTGAGCCTGCACGATATGCTTCACGATCGAGAGCCCCAACCCCGTGCCGCCGAGCTTGCGGCTGCGGGCCTTGTCGACGCGGTAGAACCGCTCGAAGAGCCGTGGCAGGTGTTCGGCATCGATGCCACAGCCTTCGTCGCGGACGGTGATGACCACTGCTGGAGCGCGGTCTGTCGCTGCCGTCTCGACGCCGACCGTGATCCAGACCGTGCGGCCCGGATCGCTGTACTTGATGGCATTATCAACGAGGTTGATCAGTGCCTGCTCCAGGAGCGGCGCGTTGACCTCCGACTCGATGTGAGGATCGCAGGAGACGTCGAGTTGGATGGAACGGTCGCCGGCCCGCGGCAGGCAGTCGACGGTCACGGCTGAGAGCAGATCGGCCATGCGGACGGCCTCCCGTGGCAGGTTGCCCGTGCCTTCGCTCTGCTCGATCCGAGAGAGTGCCAGCAGGTCCTCGATGATCGACGCGAGCCGGTCGGCCTGCCTCGCGATGATTTCCAGAAACCGGCGCTGGTCGACCGGGTCATCGGCCGCCCCGTCGAGCAACGTCTCCACAAAGCCCTTGATCGAGGCGATTGGTGTCTTGAGTTCGTGCGACACGTTGGCGACGAAGTCGCGGCGGATGTTTTCCAGCCGCTCCATCGCGGTCACGTCGTTCAAGACGATCACCGCCCCGCCCTCGCCCGACAGATCCCGCAGCGCCGTGCCCCGCAGGCGGATCGTACGGTCGCGAACGCCGCGAAGGAGGAGGTCATCCTCGACGGGCTCGCGGCAGTCGATCGCCCGCAGAGCGAACCGCCGCAGATCGGGGTTGCGGACCACCTCCTGCAGGGGGCGGCGAATGGCACGATCCGAATCGACCGCGAGGAGCTCGGCGGCGGCACGGTTGATGCCCACGACACGCTGCCGGGCGTCGATGGCCAGCACACCCTCGATCATGCTGCCGAGCACCGCCTCCTGCTGCGTGCCCTGCCTGCCGATCGTGAGTCCGCGTTCCACGAGCTGTTCGCGCAGCGATGCAATCGCGTCGGCGAGTGCGGACAGCTCCGCCGATTCCGCCACCGGAATGGGAGCACTTGTATCGCCGTCGGCCAGACGGGCCGCGGCCAGCGACAGGTCGGCGACTGGTCGAGCGAGCCGGTTGGCCACCGCGAGGCCGACGGCCAGTGCCGCCGCTGCCCACGCCAGGAAGCCGAGCAACAGCCACCGCAGGGACCGCGACAATTCGGCATCGGAGTCGATCGTGTCCGCCGTGACTCGGATGATGCCCGCAGGCTGGCCAGCCGGACCAACGGGCGCGGCCACCACCAGGATGCGTTTTCCGGCGGTGGCATCGTAGCGGCTGGACCGGGCGATCCGTCCGGCCCGGGCTTCCTCGACGAGTGCATCAGCCGTCGCAGACCGCTCTCCGACGACGCCGCCCGGGGCAGACGTGGCCAGCACGGTTCCGTCGGGGGCGAGAAGGTCCATGCGGGCCCGCATGCCGCCGACCATCCGCCGCGTGGCATCGGCGAACGCGGTGGGATCGAGCGCGTCGGCGCGAGTGGGAAAGATTGCGGTCAGTCCCGTCGCCATGTCGGCCACCCGCTGCAACTGGGAGGCATCGGCCAGCCAGGCCAGTTGCACGCTTGCCAACCAGAAGCAGCCGACGGAGCCTGCTGCGACCATCGCGCAGAAGCCCGCGAACACATGCCAGACGAACCGCGAGCGGGCCATGAAAAAGCTGCGAAGGACTGCGAACGACCGGAACGGACAGGGATGGACTCGGGACCGAGACTCTGAACCAAGACTCGTGTCACGCCCGGAACCGGTATCCCACGCCACGGACGGTTTCGATGTAGGAACCGAACTCGCCGAGTTTCTTGCGCAGGCCGGCGACTTGGACGTCCACCGAGCGCTCCGTCACAGGATAATCCTCCCCCTTGACCGCGTCGACAATCTGCGTGCGGGTGTAGGCCCAGCCCGGTCTCTTGGCCAGGAATTGCAGCAGGGCGAACTCGGTATAGGTCAGTTCGACCGGCGTGCCGGCCAGGGTCACCTCGTGCCGGCCGGGATGGATCGACAGTTCGTGGACGTCGATCGTCGTCTCCTGGCCTGCCTTCGAATCGGCCTCCTTGCGTCGCAGGAGGGCCTTGACGCGGGCCGAGAGCACCCGCGGGCTGAACGGCTTGGCGATGTAGTCGTCGGCGCCGCGTTCGAGCCCCGCGACCATGTCGCTCTCCTCACCCTTGGCCGTGAGCATGATGATCGGGATGTCGCGGGTCTTGGGGTCGCTCTTGAGCCGCCGGCAGACCTCGAGGCCGTCGACCGACGGGAGCATCCAGTCGAGCACGATCAGGTCGGGTGGCTGCTTCCGCGCGGTCTTGAGTGCATCTTCGCCGGTGCCCACGCACTGCACGCGATAGCCGTCCTTGGAGAGTTTGTAGCTCACCAATTCCAGCAGATCCTCTTCATCATCGACCACAAGGATCTGTTGTCCGGCCATCGGGGCAATCACTTTCTGTTTCCCAGGCTGGGCCTGTACTCGACAGTGGGGCCTGTACTCGACAGCGGGGCCTGGATTCGACAGCGGGGCCTGAACGCGACTCTAGCAGGTTATTTCGTAGTCGAGAGCGGTTAGGGTTTCATGAGGCTTGTTGAACAGGACTGCGGGGATGGCATTTTCCACAGCCAGTTACGAGAGCAGCATCTCGACGTCCTCGGCCGTCAGGCTCGAGACCATGCTCTCGTCGGCGCGGACGATCGACTCCGCCAGTTCCCGCTTGCGATCCTGGAGCGCGACGATCTTCTCCTCGACTGTGTCCCGCGCGATCAGCCGGTAGGCGAAGACTCGACGAGTCTGGCCGATGCGATGGGCCCGGTCCACCGCCTGGGCCTCGACCGCCGGATTCCACCATGGGTCGAGGATGTAGATGTAGTCCGCCGCGGTGAGGTTGAGACCCTGGCCGCCCGCCTTCAGGCTCACAAGGAACAGACGGCAGTCGGCGTCTTCCTGAAACCGTTGCACGCGTGCCTGCCGGTCGGTCGTCTTGCCGTCGAGGTATTCGTAGGTGATCCCGCGTTCGTCGAGGTGGCGGCGCACGATTGAAAGAAAACTGGTGAACTGGCTGAACACGAGCACCTTGTGGCCCTCGTCGATCACCTCCGACAGCTGCTCTAGCAGCGTGTCGAGTTTGGCTGCTGGCTCGTCGAGGCGGGCGGGATCGACGAGGCCGGGGTGGCAGGCCGTTTGACGCAACCGCAGGAGCGCCTCGAGCACCGCGATCCGCGACCGGCCAATACCCATGCGACCGATCCGGCCTGACAGTTCCAGGCGGTAGTGCTCCCGCAGTTCATCGTAGACCTTCCGCTGTTCCTCGCCGAGTTCGCAGTACAGCGTCTGCTCGGTCTTCTCCGGCAGGTCGGAGAGCACCTGTTTCTTGGTGCGCCGCAAGAGGTAGGGTCGGACGGCGCGGGCCACGACATCGGAGCTCGTGCGGCCACCTGCCAGAAACCGCTTGAGCCGTGTGGCGCTGCCGAGTTGGCCGGGATTGAGAAACTCGAAGATGCTCCAGAGCTCGCCAATGTGGTTTTCCACCGGCGTGCCGGTGAGGGCCAGGCGATGGCGGGCCCGCAGCAGGCGGCAGGCCTTGGCCGCCTGGCTGGAGGCATTCTTGATCGATTGCGCCTCGTCGAGCACCACGTAGTCGAACTCGATCTCGCGGTGGTTGATGATGTCGCGGCGCAGGGTGCCGTAGGTGGTGAGGATGATGTCGTGATCCGCCAAGGACCCCGCCTCATCGACCCTGGTATTCCCCGTGTAGTTGAGCACCCGCAACGAAGGCGCGAACTTGCGGGCTTCCTCGATCCAGTTGAACACGAGACTCTTCGGCACGATGACCAGCGACGGGCGATGCGCGATGCCGCCGGTGGTGAGCATCGTCTGCCGCCGAATGAACATCGCCAGCACCTGGATCGTCTTGCCGAGACCCATGTCGTCGGCCAAGCAGCCGCCCAGGCCCATCCGTTCGAGGAACGAGAGCCAGCCAAGCCCTTCCCGCTGGTAGTGCCGCAGCGTTCCCTGAAAGCCTTCCGGTTCATCCTCGGCCTCGGGACGTTCGCCGCGGGACAGCTCATCGCGAATCCGTTCGAAGGCCTCGTCGACCTGCGACTGCGGCTGGCCCGCCAAGAGCGCGTCGAGGAGGGCCATCTGGATCCGGCCATACCTCAGGCGGCCATCATGCTTCTGTGCGAGCACCGCCATCGGCTCGATCTGCGCCGCGAGTGACTCAGGCAGGATCCCCATGGAACCGTCCGACAACTCCACGGAGCGGCTCCCCTTCGCGAGCGCCTCGAGCAAGGCGGGGAGATCGGCCGTGACACCGCCGAAGTCGATCGCCGCCGACAGTTCAAACCAGTCGATTCCGCTGGTCACGTTCCAGGCCACACTGCCGGCCGGCCGGTAGCGGCGGCCGGAAACCTCGACCGTCCAGCCCGCGGCGGCCAATTGCGACACGGAGGCGTCGAGCCTGGCTCGGGCGATCTCCACGTGGTGGCCGGTGTCGGCGGTATCCGTGTCGCCGATCCGCGGCGCCATGCCGCCATACCGTGGCAGCATCGCGATTGCGTCGCGTTCCGCGGCCCGGTCGCGCCGCACGAGGATTCGCCGTGTAGGGTCGGTGGCGCCACCAGCGGGTGCATCGGCGGCGATCACGATGCCGGCGTAATCGAACCAGATTCGGCCAGCGAGTTGGACACGTGGCGTCGAACGGCGCCGCGCCGGGCGGATGGCACGGCCACCACCGTCTTCGTCGGGCGGCACCATCTCGTCCTCGGCATCGAGGCTGACGGTGGGGGAATCGTCGAGCACGAGCTTCGGTCGCGGGGCTCCCGATTCAATTTGCCAGCCTGTCCAGCCAGGTAGTTCCAGCCGTGGCAGATCGGCCACCATCGCCAGCCGGTCGATGAGCCCATCGACCTGACTGCCCGAGAATTCGATCGGACCGCGACGTTCAAATTGTTCCATCCAGCCGCCTGTGCCGGTCACGGCCAGTCGTGCCAGCCGATCGTCGAACACGATCAGCCCTGACCGCAGGATCGCCCGGGGCGTCCGTAGGTCCTTCCGCTCGCTGCCGCGGACGAGCATGCCGCGGAGCGTGGCCCGGCCTGGCCGCGGCAACGGCTTGCCCTCGGCGGCCATGTCGGCGACGGTCTCGGCGCGGGTGCTCGCGACGTCGTCGGGCTCGAGCACGAGCGCAAATTCCCAGGGCCGTCCGCCATCCCACACCAAGGGTACGACGAGGTCGGGGTTTCGCCGCGGCTCAGGCTGCAGCACGAGGCGGCCGGTTTCGCAGAGCATGGCCAGGTGCGTGGCCGCCGATTGCGAGCTCACCACCACGCGGGCGATCGTCCGCCGCTCGAGCGGCTCGGTGCCGCCGAGCTCACCCACGGCCAAGGCGCCGACGAGTTGCGCGAGGATGGACCGTTCCTGGGCATCGAGCTGGTCAAGCTCTACCTGCCCCGGGCCGATCACGATCGGCCGTGGCCGGCCGGTGGCGTTGCCCGCCACGTCGAGCTGCATCCGCCCGGGCACGAGCACGGCCGCGCGGGCATCCGCCGAAGCGGCGAGATCGAGCAGAAAGATGACCGCGCCTGCCGATTTGCGGTTGTCGGTGATAGTGACCATGCGATCGCGCACGGCCGGCTCGACGAGCCGCCGGCGTTCGTCGAGTTCGGCCGCCCAGGCCGGGAGTCGCGTCGATCCCGCGCGGCTGCCAACGGTGACCGCGCTTGTCACGGGGGGAGACACGTTCCGCACCGCGGGGGATCGCGAGGCTCCGTGGTCCTGATCAGCGTCGTCGTCTTCAAGACTCCTGTCGTCCTCGGCTGCCAGCTCTTCGTGGTCCTCGGCCGGCACAATGTCGAGCGTCAGTGGGGTGTGGTCGTGCAGGTTCGAGAACAGCCCCCGACGGTCGACCTCGAGCAACACCGCAGCTAGGAGTGCACAGGGCTTGCCGGTTCGGCCCAGAGGGCTGCTGGAGTGGCTTTCAAGCGACATGCCGCCCTTGCGGCGTGCCGAGAGTTCCAGCCGCACCTCCTGAGCGTCCCCATCGTCGCCGTCGATGGTCGCATGCACGTGTCCGACCCGTGGACACCAGACCCGCTTGAGCACGAGCAGCCGTGCCTTCGAGACATCAGCAGGTTCGAACAGGTTGAACAGGCGTTTTTCCAGGCTCGTCATGCGGCACACACCAGGTGGGAAAGTGGTTGCGCACGACGCAACGGCAGCGGGGCCGTTTTGCGCGCAACACGCTGTTGTACCTCGCCGGGGCCACACTTGGCGAGGGGCGGGCCTCACGGCGGCTACGAGTTCTTGACTGTCGCGATCAGTTCGAGCACGTTTTCCACAGGCGTCTGGGGGAGAATGCCGTGGCCGAGGTTGAAGATATGGCCCGGGCGGCCGGCGGCCTGTGCCAGCACGTGCTGCGT
This sequence comes from Planctomycetia bacterium, assembly GCA_026401075.1. GTDB lineage: Bacteria > Planctomycetota > Planctomycetia > Pirellulales > UBA1268 > CAMCQY01. Next base: position 49,106 of record JAPLNQ010000259.1, on the reverse strand, counting down.
CTGCCGGCGGACCGTGTCGCGGTCTGATAGCAACACCACCGGATCGAGGTTGCCCTGCACCGCGCGGTCGTGGCCGACCAGCCGCCAGGCGTCGCTCAATTCGATCCGCCAGTCGATGCCGATCACGGAGCCGCCCGCTTCGGCGAGGAGCGGCAGGAGCGCGGGATTGCCGGTGGCGAAGTGAATCACCGGTGCCCGCCGCGCCGCCTCGTGGATCGCCGTGCGGCTGTGGGGCAGCACGTAGCGCGTGTAGTCGTCGGGAGAGAGGCAGCCAACCCAGCTGTCGAAGAGTTGCACCAGCTGTGCTCCGGCATCGAGCTGGGCCACGAGATAGCGGCTCACGGCGCGGGCGATCCTGTCCATCAGGTCGTGCCAGGCAGCCTCGTGGCGGTACATGAGCGTCTTGGTGTGGAGCCAGGCTTTGCTCGTGCCCCCCTCGATGCAGTAGCCGGCCAGCGTGAAGGGCGCGCCGGCGAAGCCGATCACAGGAATCGAATCGTCGAGCCCCGCGCGGGTGGCCCGCACGACGTCCATCACGTAGTCGAGCGGCTCGAGATCCTCCAGCTCATGGAGCCGCTGCACGTCGGCCGGTTCGCGAAGCGGATTGTGGATCACCGGGCCCTCCCCCACCGCGAACTCAAGATCCATGCCCATCGGCTCGAGGATGGGGAGCAGATCGCTGAAGATGATCGCCGCATCGACACCGAGCCGGTCGACCGTGGCGATCATCACTTCCGCCGCCAGTCGCGGATTCTTCACCAGCCCCATGAAGTCAACCTGCTCCCGCACGCGGCGGTATTCCGGCAGGTAGCGGCCCGCCTGTCGCATCAGCCATACGGGCGTGCGTTCCACCGGCTCGCGGCGGCAGGCCCGCATGAGCAGCGCCTGACTGCGACGCTCTGCTGTAGACGCGCCGTTAGCAGAGTCCAGAGCCAGCGGGGAACGGCCCGACTGGGACGGGGTGGGATCGGTTGGGAGGATGGGATCGGACATCGGGTGCTCGGGGGGCGATAGAAAAATAGGGACGGAGAAAAATAGGGACGGGAGCGAATTTCATTACGGTACGAGTCCGACACCTCACTGTCGGCATGCGAAATTCGCTCCCGTCCCTATTTTTACCCATACAGTAGCGAAATTCGCTCCCGTCCCTATTTTTCAGGCAGACTACAATAAACGGCGACGCACCGCAGGGATCAGCATGATCGAATTCGTATCGGGTATTTCAGTCGTCTGCTTCGCGGCGAGCTACGCCGTGGCGCTGGCCTGCGAGGCTTCCCGGCTGCTCTTCCGCTCCGGAGTGCGGGGGGCGGCCATGATCGCATTCGGCGTGGCGGGGCTCGTGGCCCACACGTTGTTCCTCGCCTGGCGGGCCACCCACGAACCGGCGGTGCCCCTGTCGAGCGCCTTCGATTGGTATCTGTTGGCGGCCTGGCTGTTGGCTGGTGGCTATCTGTGGCTGACGATCGCCAACCCACGCACCCCCGTCGGGCTGTTCATGCTGCCGGTCGTGCTGGGACTCATCGGTGCCGCGCAGGTATCGAGCCGGACTCCGTTTCCACAGAGTCCGGCCACGCAGATCTGGGGGGCGATTCACGGGATCTTCAATCTGGCGGCAAGCGTTGCGGTGGCCATCGGCGCCCTGGCAGGAGCCTTGTGGCTGATTCAGGCGGGCAGGCTGGCCCGCAAGCAGCCGCCGCTTCGCAGCTTTCGCCTGCCGAGCCTCGAGCGTCTCGCGCACGCCACCGATCGCACGCTCATGATCGCGGCGTGGACGGCCGCGGCAGGCTTCCTCTCGGGCATCGTCCTCAATGCCGTCAACCGGCAACGCGGACTCCTGGAGACCGTGCCTTGGACCGATCCCGTGGTCTTGAGGATGGCGGCGCTGGTGGCGTGGCTGGTGACCGCGGCCGTGGCGGCGCGGGTGACCCGCCGCAGCGCTGACGGGCCGCGGTCAGCCGCCTGGCTGTCGCTGGTCAGCTTCGCCGTGCTCACGGCGTCGATCCTGTGGGGGGTTTTTGGAACGACCCGACACGGCGCACCGCCGGTGCAGCCTGTGGTCTCGCATGCCGTCGACCAGCAGGCCATTGACCGGGAGGCCGCGCCATGACGCTGGCCTTCGTGGGCGGAACCCATCGCACGGTACCCTTGGCGCTCCGTGAGCGGCTGGCCTTCTCCGCCGAGCAGGCGGCCGAGGCGCTTACCCGTTTTCGCGAGCGATTTCCTGGGCGGGAGGGCGTGCTGCTCTCGACCTGCAATCGAGTGGAGTTCTACGCCGCCTGTGCGGAGGCCGACGGGCCGCCGCCACCGCCCGACCAGCTGGTGTCGTTTCTGGCGGAATGCCGGGGTATCGATGCAAGCCTGCTCACTCCAGTGCTCGCCGGCGACCGCGACGAGGCAGTGGTCCGGCATCTCTTCAGCGTGGCGGCCGGCCTCGACAGCATGGTGCTCGGCGAACCGCAGATCGTGGCACAGGTGAAGCAGGCGTGGAGTCTCGCGCAGGAGAGCCGCACCTCCGGTCCGCTCACGGGTGAGATGTTTCAGGCCGCCTTGCGGACCGCCAAGCGGGTGGCCACCGAGACCGCCATTGGCCGCGAGCGGCTGTCGATCCCAAGCGTGGCCGTCGCAGACTTCGCCAGTGGTGTCTTCGAGCGGTTTGACGACAAGCGGGTGCTGCTCATCGGCGCCGGCAAGATGGCAGCCGAGACGCTGCGTTACCTGCGGGTGGCCGGAGCCCGTGACGTGCTCATCGTCAACCGCACCGCCGGCCGGGCTGGCGACCTGGCAGCGCGGCTCGGCGCGCGGGCCGGCAGGTTCGAAAACCTTTCCGCGGAACTCGCGGCGGCCGACCTCGTGGTGAGCACGACGGGAGCGACGGCGCCGGTCGTGTCTTTGGAATTGTTTGCGGAGGTGGAGTTGCGACGCGCCGGGCGGCCGCTAGTCGTACTCGACCTGGCCGTGCCGCGCGACTTCGATCCGCGGATCGGCCAGCGGCCCGGCGTCTGGCTCTACTCGGTCGATGATCTCGCCGCAGCCTGCGCGGCCAACCGGAAGAGCCGGCAGCGTGAACTTCCGGCGGCGCTCACGATCATCGACGAGGAAACGCAGCGATTCATGGGCGATCTGCACCACCGTTCGACCGCGCCCGTGATCGAGCGGCTTCGCGCGGGCTGGAGCGAGACGGGCGATGCGGAGCTCGATCGGCTGTTCAGGCGGCTGCCGGGACTCGACGACGCGTCGCGGGCCGAGATCCGCCAGTCCTTCGACCGCTATGCGGCGAAGCTCCTCCATCCGCCACTGGCCTCGCTGCGAAGCGAGAGCCGCGCGGGCTCGCCGCACGGCCTGCTCGACGCTCTCAAGCGGCTGTTCGATCTGAAGGATTGAACGTTGGGCCTCTGATCGATCATGCTGCGGCGAATGTCGTGCGCCGAATGTCCGCCCGAATGTCCGCCGAGGAGCCCGTGTCGTGTCATCCCATCAGGCGGCGGTCGACGTGAGGAGCGGACCGGCGGCGCACGTGGCGTCGCCCGGCGTGCTCGTCATCCTGGGCGCGTCAGGCGACCTGACCAAGCGGCTGCTCATGCCGGCACTCTACAACCTGGCATGTGACGGACTCTTGCCCGACGACTTCGCCGTCGTCGGCATGGCCCGCGACGACATGTCCACCGAGGCCTTCCGCAGCCAGCAGCGGCAGGAGATCGCCCGCTTCCACACACGTCGGTCCTTCGATGAGCAGCGATGGCAGTGGCTCGAGTCGCGGCTGCATTACACGTCTGGCGAGTTCAGTGACCCCGAAGCTTATGCGCGGCTGCGGAAGCTGGTGGCGGAGGTGGCGGCCGGTACCACTGCCGCCGACAACACGCTCCTCTACCTGGCGATCTCGCCCGATTTTTTCGCCGTGGTCAATCAGCAACTCGCCGCCGCCGGCTTCACGCGGCTGCCTGGGCGGAAGCGGATCATCGTCGAAAAGCCGTTCGGCAAGGATCTGGCCTCCGCCCACAGTTTGAACCAGTCGTTGCTCTCCCTGTGGAGCGAGGACGAGATCTATCGCATCGATCACTACCTGGGCAAGGAGACGGTGCAGAACCTGCTCGCGTTTCGGATGGCCAACGCCATGTTCGCCCCGCTCTGGAACGCCGCCCACATCGATCACATCCAGATCACCGCCACCGAGACCGTCGGTGTGGAGGCCCGCGGCCAGTATTACGACAAGACCGGCGTGGTCCGAGACATGCTGCAAAACCACCTGCTGCAGATGATGGCGTATGTCTGCATGGAGCCGCCGGAGTCGCTCGAACCCGACGTCGTCCGCGACGCGAAAGCGAGGCTGCTCGAGTCGGTGCGGCTGCCCGGTCCCGGCGACGTCGACCGCGACTGCGTCCGCGGTCAGTATGGCCGGGGCGCGAAGGCCGACGGCACGCCGGCGGTTGGCTACCGCGAGGAGCCCAACGTCGATCCGCAGTCCAACACGCCGACCTTCGCGGCCATGAAGCTCCATCTCGACAACGACCGATGGGCCGGCATGCCGGTCTACCTGCGGAGCGGAAAGTCGCTCTGGAAGCGGGGCACGGAGATCGTCGTGCAGTTCAAGGGGCAGGCCGAATCGAACCTGTTGATCTTCCACATCCAGCCGTATCAGGGCGTCGAGATCCGCATGCAGGCCAAGCGGCCCGGCCCGGCGTTTCAACTCCAGCGGGCCGGGATGCGGTTCGACTACGCCGACACGTTCGAGGCATCCCGGGGCACGGGCTACGAAGTGCTGCTCTCGAGCGCGCTCAACGGCGATCCAACGCTGTTCTCGCGGACCGATTTCGTCGAGACATCCTGGCAGATCATGCAGCCGGTGCTCGATGCCTGGAGCGAAACGCCCGCCAACGACTTCCCCAACTACGAAGCGGCCACGTGGGGGCCGCGGGCTGCCAACGCGCTTTTGGAGCGGAACGGCCGCCAATGGCACGAGTGCCTAAGTCGTGAGGTTCTCTCCCGCAGCGCGTTCTTCGCCGACGCGCCCGCGGTGCTGCTCAACACGCTCCTGCTGGCGTTCCGGCCGCTCGCGGTGGAGGCAGGTGCGACGATCGTGGAGCGGGGCGATACGACATGTGATCTCTACATCGTCTGTCGGGGCGCATTGGAGGCGGTGGGCGCGGCCGGCGAGCGGCTGGGGATCGTCAAGGCGGGGGAATGCTTCGGCGAGATGGCGCTGTTGTTGAACCAGCCCCGCAGTGCCACGGTCCGCGCGGTTTCTCCCTGCGATCTCCTCGTGCTCGACGCGGAGGACTTCCGCCGCATCATCGCGGATTTCCCGCAGGCCGAGGCCGACCTCCGCCAGATCGCGGCCAGCCGCAGGTAGGTGGGGACGGATGACGCGGCCGAAGGAGTTCGACCCGTGGCCACGAGTTTTTAACTTGTGGAATACGCGCCGGGACACGGACAAGTTGAAAACTTGCCGCCACGGGGGACGGGGTGTACGCCGTCCCGTAGCGTGATTCCTGTTCGTCGCCGCTACTTTGCGGCAGGGAGTTTCGGCAGGCAGGAGGCCAGAGCCAGCAGCGTGTAGCTGGTGACGAGGTTGGGGTCTCCCTCCATCCACCGCGGGTTGGTGTTCACCCACGAACCGTCGGGCTGCTGCCGGGCGATGATGGCGTCGGCTAGTTCGCTCCGCCAGGCGTGATTGACGCCGGCTGCGTCGGTGAACGTCTCCTCGCCGAGGGTGTCGAGGGCCTTGGCCGCCGTCTGGAAGTAGTAGTAGAGACCGGCATCGCCCAGGCCGGGGTTCTCGGTGAACGTGTAGTGTTTCGCCAGCCAGGCAACCGCCGCCTTCACGCGGGGATCGTCCTTGGTGAGGCCGGCGAAGATCATGCTCTTGAGCCCGGCATAGGTCATCGAACCGTAGCTCCTCAAACCCCCCTCGGGCGTCATGCCCGCCTGGCTTTCGCCTCCGGCGGCCGGCGTGTAGTAGAAGCCGCCGTCAGGGTTCTTGGCGGGAAACGGTAGCGTGTTGTGGGAACCCTCGAGGTTCTGTGTCCGCGACACAAACACCAGCGCCCGCTGGATCGCCGGATCATCGGCCCCCACCCCCACGCTCTGCAGGGCTTCGATCAGAAACGACGTGTTCGAGAGATCCGGCCGGCCCTTGCGGCCGTAGCCCGCGCCTCCGTAGGCCGGATCGGCTGTGCCCTTCCCCTCCCCGTCGTCCCACTGCAACCCCTTCACGAATGCCTGCGCGGCCTTGATCTGCTCGTCGTAGCGTCCGTCGCGGTTGCAGGCGGCCAGTGCCACCATCGCGATCGACGTCTCGTAGTTGGACACGAACGAGTCAGGCGGATAGATGCCACCGTCCGCCTGCTTGAAGCGGAGCAGGTAGTCGATGCCTTTCTGCACAGCTGGCGCATCGACAGGCGTGCCGGTCTTCACCAGCGCCGTCACCGCGAGCGCCGTGACGGCGGGGCCGGTCTGCGACGAGAAGCCCCCGTCGGCAGCTTGGCCCTGGTCGATCAGGTAGGCCGATGCCTCGGTGATCGCCGTCCGCATCGCCACCTCGTCGGCAGCGCGGGCAGACGGCAGCAGGAGCACGAAGGCGCCGAGGCAACTGCCCAGGCAGGTCAACCAGCCATGTCTGCACTTCACGATCTCTCTCTCCGCAGGGTGATGACGACCTCCAGAAGCATACGGTTGGAGTCAACCCAACGGAAACTCCGCGAAGGATGCGGAAACAGGATCACACAGGCGCGGTCGGCAGTGCCCGGGGATAGGGCGGCACGGCCCGCGGGGGCGGATCGCGGCCCTCCTCGAGGCTCCACTGCTCCCGCTCCTCGTCGGTGGCGTAGTAGATGAGCCAGACCGTCGCGTCCTCGGCTTCGGTGGTGCCGCCATCCCGAAGGCCGCAATCCCACATACTGCAATCCCAAACACTGCAATCCCAGTGGAAATAGTTGTCGGGCAGGTCCACCCGCTTGACCGTGGCCGGCAGGATGTCGCGGCGGATGAGGGCATAGAGTTCCCGGTCGGGAAGATGATCGGTGAAGTCGAGCACCACCCGCTGGGAGTAGAGCTTCTCGATCGTCTCCCAGAGCCGCTCTCTGACCTGTTCGTCGTCGAGCGTGCAGGCCGGCTGCAGGGCCAGCGGGGGCTCGAACCAGCGGGCGATCGGCACCAGCGGCGCCCGCTCCCACGCCAGCATCGATTCCAGGAACCGATTTTCGACGGCGGTGGGCAGGAGGCGAAAGTCGATTTCCCAGATCGCCTCATCCAGGTAGGGCTCGATTTCATTGCGCAGTTCGCAGTTGCGTAGGAGGCAGTCGACTTCGTCGGAGTCGGGATGGTGAGCGAGAGGCATACCGTGCGAATTCCGTAAAAGGGCGTGTTGGGGGACGTGCGGGAGGCCGTGTGTGGCCAGAGAGCTGGTCACCGGCACACGCCGGCTCTGACCCGCTCCAAAATTCGACGATACCAACGCCACCCGCGGGTTCAACGAATTTCCTCAGGTTTTTTACCCGTTTTTCAGGCTCTCGGACGGCACGACCGCTACGACATGACCACTTTCCGCATTTCCGCGAAACACGGCATCTTGCCCGCGTTCCATGCAGATCCGGGGTTGCCCAACGACCCAACGTCCCCGGACTTCCGTCCGGGGCTTTTTGTCGAACGTGCGTCAGGCCCGGAGGGCCGGGTAAGCACCAGCCGACGGAGTCGGCCAAGCGCCTGACTGAGGACAGGCATCCGCCTGTCAGGGCGACACGATGTCGTGTTTCGCGTGAACCGGTGCCCTCGGCGGAAGCTGGGGGACTCCGCGTCGCAGCGGATATCGGCATCCACGTCCGTGGACCCGCCGCGGTCAGGACTTCGTGTCAGTCTTGTCGCCGCCGCCGCATTCCAGGGCTGCGATCTTGGCGACCCGCCGGGCATGGCGTCCCCCCTCGAATGGCGTTTCCAGCCAGGTGCGAATCAGCTTGTCCTGCACCTCGGGCCCGATCATCTCGGCCGACAGGCAGAGCACGTTGAGGTCGTTGTGGCGAAGGCTCATTTCGGCGGTCACCTCATCGTGGCAGGTCGCCGCACGGACGCCCGGCAGCTTGTTGGCGGCGATCGCCATGCCCACGCCTGTGCAGCACAGCAGGATGCCGCGGTCGGCGGTGCCGTGGCTGACTCTCCTGGCAACGTCCGCCGCGATGTCGGGATAGTCGACGGCTTCGTCACTGAGGCAGCCGCAGTCGACCACCTCGTTGTCCATGCGCTCGAGAAGCCCAATCAGGCGTAGTTTCGCCGCCACGCCCCGATGATCGCTGCCAATGGCAATCCGCATGAAAAACTCCCTGACAAACTCCCTGACAAACTCGGTCCATGACCAGCAAGACCAGTATGACCAGCCTGACCAGCATGACCAGCCTGACCACGACGGTCAGCCTTGCCCACGGCTCACGAGCCGCCGAAAAGCTGGGATTCGAGTGTATCCAGTCTGTTCGCCAAATGCTCGCGGATTTGCTCGGCACATTTTCGGTAGGTCGCCAGCGTGCCCCCGATGGGGTCGATCACGTCGAGCCGATCGGGGGAAAGCATCGCCACGCGGCCGCCCGACTCGGGAAATTGGGCGAGAATGTTCGCCCGATGCGACGCCGTCATGGTCCAGATCACGTCAGCCTGCCGGGCGAGGTTTTCCGTCAACGGCTGGCTCTCGTGGCCCGAAAGATCGGCGCCCCGCTCCCGCATCGCCTCGAGGGCGCCGGTGCTCGCCTTGCCACCCCCCCAGGCGGCGATTCCGGCACTGGCAACCATGACGCCATGTCGTTCGATCTCGTCGGCTCTGCAGTTGAACCGCTCCGCGACCAACTCCCGAAAGAGCGTCTCCGCCATCGGGCTGCGGCAGGTATTGCCCGTGCAGACAAAGAGCACCATCAGGCTGGACAGCCGGCGCAGTGTTTCCTCTGAGACGATGCCGGGATGCACCACGCGAAAGCCGGAATCATCGATCGCGATCGTCGATGCCGGCTGGGCATACCTGGCGCGGCCGTCGTCGATCACCAGACTCACGGCGGCCCCGGCCGCCTCGCACCGGGCGACCACCTGCTCCGCCGTAACCGCTGCAGAGTCGTCTCCTCCGCCGGGCTCCGCCAGCACCACGGGGCCTGCCAGCATCCGCATGCAGTCTGCAAGCATGCGGTGGCCCGGCACCCGGAGCCGCAGTTGGCCGGAGCCGACGATCAACTGCCGCACGCCCGGCGGCAGCCTATTGACGAGGCTGTCCGGATGATCGTCATCGACGATGATCGTCACCGGTCCGGGCCAGCACCGCCGGGACAGCCGTTGACCAAGCGGGCTCAGACGGGGGGCCCAATCGAGCGCCTCGTCGGCGCTCTTGAGGGCCAGCGACAACTGGGGCTCACCAGACCGCTCAGCAGCCAGACAGCGGAGCCGCTCAACAGCCTCCACATGCCGCGCGCTGGCGGCGACCACGTAATCGGTTTCCGTCGGAAAGGCGACGGCCCTGCCCTCTGCCAAAGCCTGAACCGCACGATGGACAACATCGCGGGCGTCGTCTGTGCGGCGCAGATCAATGACCATGGGCGGCATGGGCAGGGGCCGACGTCGTGGATGCCATGCACCCGGCGAGCCGTGCTCGCGGGAAAAACACAGAAACAGGCGGAAACATGGAAAAATACAGGAGTTTGCCCGTCGCAGTCAAGCATCGGCATCTGGGCAGGACGGGCGAACCGTGGGGAATCCATACGGTCCGGGCCAGACAAAAACGGACCGGAACCCGAGCCGGACCCCAGATCATCGGACACTTTTCGGCTTGTGACGCAGTCCCGGGGTCCGGTATTCCTCCCCGGCCCACTGCCGCCCATTCCCTCATCGGCACCATTGATGTTTTTGCGCACCCCCCGCACCGACACGCTCTCGTCTCGACGGTCGGGCCCTTTGGCCGACGTCAGCGGATGGTTCTTCTCTGCCACCTGCCGGCTGCTGCCGCGGGCATTGGCAGGGCTGTGGATCGCGGGGCTTTGGATCGCGGCCGCCCACGGCCAACAGCCTCAATTGCCAGGGGGCGTCACGCCCCTGCCGCAGCCCACACCCCCGGCGGCTACCGCCGTTGACGAAGCCAACCGCATCGTCGAGGTGCGGATTGAAGGCAACCATGCGACAGACGTGTCGAAGCTTCCCAAGCTCGTGACCCGTGCCGGCCAGATCTTCGACGCCCAGGCGATCGAGGAGGACGTCCGCACGCTCCACCGCTGCCGCAAATTCGTCGATGTCCACCCGAAGTACGTCCGCGTCAAGGAAGGCGTGGTCGTGATCTTCCAGGTGGTGGAGCGGCCGATGCTGCGGTATGTCAAATACGTCGGTAACCAGCGGGTGCCATCCCGCACCATCCGGAAGAAGGCCGAGATCGACGTTGGCGACTCGATGGATGCCTACGTGGTCGAAGAGGCCCGTCGTCGGATCGAGTCGTATTACCACGAGAAGGGCTACGACGCCGCGAAGGTGACCACGATCGAGGGCAATAAGCCTGGCGACAAGGGGGCCGTGTTCCTCATCGACGAGGGGCGGAGCCGCAAGTCGCTGTGGACGGGTTTCGTCGGGAACACGATCGCCAACGATGCCCGCCTGCTCACGCAGATCAAGTCGAAGCCCGGTGTGTTGTGGCTGCTCGGCGGCGATCTCGACCGTGCCAAGATCGACGCCGATGTCGAGGCGCTCACCGCCTACTACCGCAGTCTCGGTTTCTTTCAGGCCAAGGTGGGCCGCGAGGTCGAGGTGGTCAACGGCGGCAAGCGTGAATGGACGATGCTCACGTTCGTTATCAACGAGGGACCTCGCTATGCCGTCCGGAACGTGTCGTTCGTCGGCAACAGCAAGTTCAAGAGCGAGTTCATCTCCAGAGAACTCAAGCTCACCAGCGGCCAGCCCTTCAACCAGTCGAAGATGGATGCCGACCTCGGCATGATCCGCGATATCTACGGCGGCCGTGGGTTCGTCTTCGCCGACATCAGGGCCGATCCGCGGTTTCTCGAGGAACCCGGTCAACTCGACCTCGTCTACAACATCGACGAGGGACAGCGGTACCGCGTGGGCAAGATCAATATCCGCATCCGCGGCGAACATCCGCACACCCGCCACAGCACCGTCCTCAACCGGCTTTCGCTGCGGCCGGGCGACATCCTCGATATTCGCAAGCTTCGCGACGACGAACGTCGCCTGAAGTCGAGCAGTCTGTTTCTCGCCGATGCCGCCAAGGGCGAGGGGCCCCGCATTGCCTTCAGCAAGCCCGAGGGGGGTGAGAACAAGCAGATTGCCCGCGACCCCAAGCGGCCTGGTTTCCGCGGGCAGAGCCCCGACGCCGCCGACGAAGAAGACGCGGAGATCGATCTCGTGCTCGAAGGGGAGTGGAACCCTGAGGACAACAGGCAGCAGACGGTCGCGGCGAAGCCGGTGTGGCGCGGCCAGAGTCCGGCGCCGGCGACCCAGCCAGCCGCGCAGGCCTGGGGAGGATCGCCGCTTGCGCCGACAGGCCCCGAGGCGGTCGATTATTCGCGGACCGTGGCGCCCGCCCCGCGGGCTCCCGTCTACGTGGCCCAGGCCCCCGTTGCCCAGGCGTTTCCGGGAGGGCCCGCACCGGCCGTGCAGCCCGGCATGATGCAGCCGGTGCAATATCAGCCCGGCATGGTCCAGCCCGGCATGGCCCAGCCCGGCATGATGCAGCCAGGCATGGCCCAGCCCGGCATGATGCAGCCAGGGCTGATGCCGCCGGGAATGGCCCAGCCAGGCATGGTGCCCAACTTCGGTGCCGAGCCGCTGCAGGTCTTTCCGGGCCAGGAGCCCTACGTCATCGTCGATGTGGATGCGGAGGAGACGCAGACGGGCCGCCTGATGATCGGTGCGGGCGTCAATTCCAATGCCGGGCTCGTCGGCAACATCGTCGTCGACGAACAAAACTTCGACATCACCCGCCTGCCACAGAGTTGGGACGATATCCGCAACGGCACCGCCTTCCGCGGAGCCGGCCAACGGTTCCGGCTCGAGGCCGCGCCGGGCACGCAGTTGCAGCGGTATACGGCCACGTTCCAGGAACCGTATCTCTTCGACACGCGGATCGGCCTGTCCACAAGCGCCTCCTACTACACGCGGTATTTCTACGACTGGGCGGAAGGCCGCGTGGGTGGTCGCGTGGGCCTGGGCTATCAGTTCAAGTTCGCCCCCGACCTGTCGGTGAACACCGCGTTTCGCGGCGAGAGTGTCGACGTCTACAACCCACGGATCCTCACTCCCGCCATCCAGAACATGTACGGCACGAATTCCGTCTACGGCTTCAGCGGCGGGCTCGTCCACGACACCCGCGACAGCCCCTTCCTGCCGACGCAGGGCCATCTGGCGACCTTCGAGTTCGAGCAGGTGGTCGGCACCTTCGTCTACCCGCGCGGCATCCTCGAGGGCAGGCAGTATTTTCTGCTCAACGAGCGGCCCGACGGCTCGGGCCGGCACGTGCTCTCGATCGGCTCCGTGCTGGGCATGTCGGGGCCGAACACGCCCGCCTACGACAACTTCTTCGCGGGTGGCTACAACACCCTCCGCGGTTTCACCTTTCGCGGGGCCAGCCCGCGGCAGACGGTCGCCGGCGCGTCGCCCGTCAACGCCAGCCAGAATGCCGCCATCATCGGCGGTCCGTTCGAGTGGCTCAACACGGTCGAATACATGTTTCCAATTACGGCCAACGACGCGCTTCGCGGTGTCGTCTTCACCGACTTCGGCACCGTCGAGTCGAATGTGTCGATCAGCAACATGCGGGTGGCGCCCGGCTTCGGCCTGCGGATCACCCTGCCGGCGATGGGGCCGGCGCCGATCGCGCTCGACTTCGCCGTCCCGGTGGTCTACGCCCCCTACGACAGCAAGCAGCTGTTCAGCTTCTTCGTGGGATTCGCGCGGTAGCGGCAGCTGCCATCGGGAAACGCCAATCATGCCAGCCACGCCTGCACAGACTGAGCGGATCCTTGTGGTTGGCAACGCCTTCCTCGGCGACACGGTGCTGGGCATTCCCTTCCTCCGCAATCTGCGACGACGGTTTCCACGGGCGGTCATCGACGTGTTGATCGTGCCAGCCGCGGCGGCGGTGTTGGCCCACTGTCCCTACACGGACGAACTGATGGCCTGGCCGCGGCCGCCGCGTTCGCAGCGTCTCCCACACCAGGCACTGGCTGGCCTTCTCGCGCATGCTGCCTGGCTGCGGTCACGCGGGTATTCCCGGGCCTATCTCTTCAAGCGGTCGTTCTCCAGTGCGCTGCTGGTCCGGCTGGCCGGCATCCCGTGGCGGGTCGGCCATGGGGCGGAGGGACGGGGCTGGCTGTTGTCCCGGGCCGTGGGCGTGCACCCTGGTCGTCATCAGGCGGAGGCCTACCTCGACCTGCTGCGTGGCGACGGCATCGACGTCGATGACGGCCACAATGAGAACTGGGTATGCGAACGGGATCGGGCACCGCTCGACAGTCTGCTCGCGAACGTGCCCACCGGACGGCCTCGGGTCTTCCTGGCGATGCGTTCGACCAATCGGGAGAAGCACTGGCCGACCGACCGCTGGGCCGCCGTGATCGAATGGCTGGTTGCCGTACGCGGCTGTGAGGTCTTCTTCTGCGGGGGCCCGGCGGATGCCGACCTGCATGCGGATGTCATCAGCCTTCTTGCCCCGCGGGTCGTCGGCCATGTCCACGATCACTCGGCCTCGGTGCCACTGCGGCAGGTGGGCGGGTTGCTTGCGCGGATGGATCTCTGCGTGGGCATCGACAGTGGTCTGCCGCACGTCGCCGCATCGCACGGCGTGCCGGTGGTGGCGCTTTTTGGTCCGAGCGATCCCCGGCAATGGCATCCCTGGAAGACTGCCAGCGAAGTCGTCTGCGCCGGTTCGTCTGCGGCCCGGGGCGCACGCTCGATGCTGGCCGTCAGCGTCGAGCAGGTGACGGCCGCCGCAGAGCGTCTGCTCGCGCCGCTGTCCGAGCGGCAACCGGAAAAAAGGGGACCGGAAAAAAGGGGACGCAGCTCTTTTCCGACTTCGGAAAAGAAGTCGGAAAAGAGCTGCGTCCCCTTTTAGCTCTCGTAAAGGGCCGCCGCGGCGGTGCCGGCCAGGAAGCCGCTGGCCCAGGCCCACTGGAAGTTGAAGCCGCCGATCCGACCGTCGACATCGAGCACTTCGCCAGCAAAATGCAGCCCCGGACAGAGGCGGCTCTCCATCGTGTCGAGGCGGACCTCCGAGAGCGGCACACCGCCGGCCGTGGCCTCGGCGAGCGTGAAGCCGCGATCCCCTGTGACCTCCAGCGGCGTTCCGGTGAGCAGCGTCACCAGTCGCTTCCGTGGTTCGCGGGGCAGGTCGCCGGTGGTGGGTGCCCCGGCGAGTTCGCAGAGCCGCCGCGCGAGGCGGTCGGGAAGATGCTCCCGCAACACGGCGAGCGGGCCGCGGCCCCGCGACTCGAGCAGCATGTCGTCGACGGCGCCGGTATGGGTTTCCGGTAGCCAGTTGATCGAGAGCTTCACGGGCGGTTGGCCCGCGGAGGCGGCGCGGTCCCTGGCAACGAGCCAGTGGCGGCTGATGTCGAGCACGGCCGGGCCGGAGAGGCCGAAGTGAGTGCAGAGCGTGCTGCCGGTGCTGGCCGTCGTGCGCTTGCCGCTGGCTGTCGAGAGGACGAGTTCGGTGGGCAGCGTGAGGCCCGACAGCTCCGTGATCCAGTGTCCGGCTGGCAGCGTGAGCGGCACCAGCGCCGGCACGATCGGCGACGTGAGCGAATGGCCAAGCGACATGGCCAGGGCATGGCCACTGCCGTCGGAGCCCGATTTGGGCAGCGACTTTCCACCGCTGCAGAGGATCACGCGGGCCGCGCGGAGTGGCCCGGCTGATGTCGTCACGAGAAAGCCGTCGGCGTCGCGAACGATTGCTTCAACCCGCGCGGGATGCACGAGCGTGGCACCACAGCCGGTGGCCTCGCGGACGAGGGCATCGAGCACCGTCCGTGCCGAGTCGGTGACGGGGAAGAGCTTGCCGGTGTCTTCGCGCTTGAGTTCCACGCCCGCCGCCTTGAAAAAGGTGACCGTGTCGTCCACCGTGAAGCGTGCGAGCACCTTGCGGATCGCCGGTGGCGTGCTGCCGACGAAGTCGGTGTCGGCCACCTGCCAGTGTGTGACGTTGCAGCGGCCGCCACCGGCCACGAGAATCTTTGCGCCGAGCTTGCGGGCACCATCCACCGCCACGATCGACGGCGTCAGGCCGCGGCCCCGGGCCGTGCGTCCTGCCCAGGCTGTCGCGAAGAGTCCGGCTGCCCCGGCGCCCACGATCGCGATGTCGACCCGACGGGCGGCTGCATCCCTTGTCCGGGCCGCCGGTGCGGGGGCCGGCTCACCGTCGAGGGGAGGCGAGGGCTGCAGGGGTTGGTTTTCGTGTGTCATGCGAGACGGAAGCATGTGTCTGGACCCGGAGACTGCGTGCATCAACAATATCCTCCTGACACCGGGGAAATTTCCATGCGGTCCAAGAACGCCTGCCGAATCCTGGCCCTCGTCACAGTTGCGGTGTTGTCGGCCGTGACGCGATCACCCGCCGTCGCCGCGGATTGGCCGCAGTGGGGCGGAGGGCAGTACCGCAACCTCGTCTCCCGTGAGGCGGGCCTGCCGGCGTCGTTTCATCCCGGCAGAAAGAAACGCGACCGGCTCGGATTCGATCCCGCCACGACGAAGAACGTTCGCTGGATGGTCCGCCTCGGCAGCGAAAACTATTCCTGCCCGGTGGTGGCCAACGGCCGCGTCTACATCGGCACCAACGACGAGGATCTCGACGACGAGCGGTTTGCGCCGACCCGTGGCGGCGTGCTCATGTGCCTCGACGAAAAGACCGGCAGCCTGATCTGGCGGCTGGTGGTGCCGCGGCTGGAGATCGACCGCTCGAAGGTGAGCGAGGATTTTGACGATATGAACCTCGGCATCTGCTCGACGGCGACCGTCGACGGCGACCGCGTCTACCTCGTCACCAATCGTTGTGAAGTGGTCTGCCTCGACGTGGCCGGCATGGCCAATGGCAACGATGGTCCGTTTACCGCCGAGGCGAGCTTCTCGGTGCCCGAGGGGGCGGCTCCCGTCGAGCCTGCGGACCGCGACGCCGACATTCTCTGGCGGTTCGACATGATCCGCGACCTGCCGGTGTTTCCGCACGATGCCGCCAACTGCTCGATTCTCGTCGTCGGCGACCATCTCTATATGGGCACGGCCAATGGCGTCTACGACGGCAAGGTCGTGCTGCCGACGGCGGCGTCGCTGATCGTGCTCGACAAGCGGTCGGGGAAGCTGCTCGCGCGGGACGACGGCCGGATCAGTGCGAACGTGTTTCATGGGCAATGGTCGTCGCCCACGCTGGCCGACGTGAAGGGCCGTAAGGAGGTCGTGTTTGGCGGCGGCGACGGCCTTTGTCACGGCTTTGAGCAGCTGTCGGCCAAGGCTGTGGCGGGCGGGCAACCGGCGACGCCCACTCCAGCGTTCCTCCAGCCGGCGGCCCTCCAGCCGGCGATCCTTCGGGAGACTTGGTCGTTCGATTGCAATCCTCCCGGCTACCGGGAGCGGGGCGGCGTGAAGATCGACTACTGGGCGCTCGTCCGCGGCGGCCCGCGCACGCTCGACGCCGACGGCATGCTCGTGAGCCCCAACGAGGTGATCGGATCGCCGGTGGTCGTGGGCAACCGGGTCTATGTCGGCATCGGCCAGGATCCAGTGCATGGGCCTGGCCGCGGTGCGCTCTCCTGCATCGCGATCGACGGCACGGGCGACATCGCGAAGAGCGGCCGGGTCTGGCAATACACAGGCATCGGACGGGCGCTCTCGACGGTGGCCGTCGCAGACGGGCTTGTCTATGCGGCCGAGTATGCCGGCAAGGTGCACTGCCTCGACGCGGCCACGGGCCGGCTGCACTGGGTGCACGACACCCGCGAGGAGATCTGGTCGAGCACGCTCGTGGCCGACGGCAAGGTCTGGATCGGCACGAGGAAGTCGCTCGTCGTGCTGGCCGCCGGGCTCGAGAAGAAGGTGCTGGCGGACATCAAACTGGGCACGCCGGTCTGGTCGATTCCGTGCGCGGCCAACAAGACACTCTTCGTGGCTTCGCAGAAGAACCTCTGGGCGGTCGAGGACCAGGGTGAGGCGCCGTGAGAGGCCCACCTGTCGGAATGGATCGCCTGCTTCGTCATCGTCATGCCGAACCGCTTCTGCTCGCGGCTGCGCTTGCCCTCTGGTGGTGCGTGGCTGTCGGTTCCACGCTCCAAAAATCGGGGACATCCGATGAATTCTTTCACATCATCGGCGGGTCATCGTATTGGTGGCTGAACGATTACCGACTGCAGCCGGAGAACGGCAATCTGCCGCAACGCTGGTGTGCGATCCCCCTCGTGATGGCCGGCTGGCCGCTGCCCTCGTTCGAGCATCCTGGCTGGGCCGAAAGTGACATGATGGCCCTGTCGCGGGCGTATCTCTTCGAAACAGGTAATCCGTCGCGTTTGATGTTCGTGTATGCGAGGTCTTTCGCCGCGATCTGGGGCGTGCTCGTCGCCCTCCTTGTCTATCGCTGGAGCCGCGAACTGTTTGGGCCTGAGGGAGCGTGGCTGTCGCTCGCGTTCTGCCTCGCCGACACGACGTTGCTTGCGAACGCCCCGCTCGCGACATCGGACACGTGCGCCGCATTTTTCTTTGGCTGCAGCACGCTGGCGATCTGGCGGATGCTGCAACTGCAGTCGTTCCGCACGGCAATCGTAGCGGCTCTCGCGGTCGCCGGTCTGTTCGTCGCCAAGTTTTCGGCGCCCTTGGAGATCCTGGTGGGGATGATCCTGCTTGCCATCCGCAGCTGCTATGGCCCGGCGTGGGAGGTGTCCTGGCGTGGCCAGCCGCGAAGGGTATCGACCTATGCCGGCCTTGCCACGGTGGGAGCGTGCCTCGCGTTGGTCGGCTTCGCCGCATGGCTGGTCGTGTGGTTTTCTTTCGGTTGCCGCTATGAAGCCATGAACATCCAGACGGTTCCGTCCGGCGCATTGTTCCGGTGGGGTACGCTCAACGGCGTCACGAGAGGAGTCGGCGGTTTCAAGGGCCAACTGCTGGCCTTTCTGGGGGAGCACCACGTCGTGCCGGAAGGATATCTCTACGGCATGGCTTACGTGCTCAGCTCGCTGTTGCGGGAGAGCTTCTTCTGTGGCGACTACTCGATCGATGGCTGGTGGTCTTATTTTCCAGTCACGTTCCTCGTGAAGACGCCGCTGTCGACGTTGGCTGGGCTCTTTCTGCTGCCGGTGTTTGCCGTTCGCTGGGTGCAGACTCGATTCCAGGCATCGGGCGAGCGGTCCTGGTATCCGCTCGCGCCGCTCTTCACCCTGTTGGCGGTCTACTGGGCAGCGTCGGTCACGACGACGCTGAACATCGGTCATCGGCACCTGTTGCCGATTTATCCCGTCATCTTCGTCCTGCTTGGTTCTCTGCCGGCGCTGACCCGGGCGCGGCCCAGACTGCGATGGTTGCCGTGGGCGCTTGCGGCGTGCACCTCACTGGCGAGCCTGTGGGCGTTTCCAAACTATCTGGCCTTCTTCAACGGCATCGTCGGACGCGACGATGCGTGGCACTACCTCGTCGACAGTAATCTTGACTGGGGTCAGGAGCACGCCGCGCTCGAATCGTTTGTCGCTCGTGAACGAAGCGACTACGGTGACGAACATCCGATCTATGGATGCCTCTTTGATTCCTCACCGATGGCGTCCATGCGGCCCGCCCTGACCCTGCTTCCGACAGCCTTCGAGCGAGTGCCGCTGCCTCCCCTGAGGCCGGGGACGTACTGCATCAGTGCAACGCATCTCCAGGGGATCTACATGCCTCTGTGGGGGCCGTGGCGGGCAAGCCTGGAAGAACGGTACCAGGATCGCAAGCTGGCAATGGCTCTGCTGACACCGCTCTCCTCTGAAGAGCGGCAAAAGGCTCATGGAATTACCGAGGACGTGTTCGTGCAGATCGGCGAAGAGTTTCAACTTCTCGAATACCATCGCTTTCTCGCCCAACTTAGGGAACGCGAGCCGGATGAGACACTCAACGGTGCGATTCTCGTCTACCGTCTCGAGCCACAGACGTTTCAGGCTCTCCTCGACGCGGGGGCACCCGCCCAGGCGGCGAGGTTCATCGAATAGGAGTGGTTTGTTCCGGCTGCTCGATGGTCGGAAGGGTTGGTACGATCGTGTGTCGAGAGTGGTTTCTGGTCGTAGCACTTGAGAACGCAGCGCATGAAACTGAGCGTCGGCATCCCGGTCTACAACGAACGTGTCCTCCTCCCGCAGATCATGGACCGGGTCAAGGCCGCGCCGCTGCCTGATGGACTGACGATGGAAATCGTCGTCGTCGACGACGGCTCGACGGACGGCACGCGGGAATGGCTCGCAGAGCATGTCGCCTCGCGGCCTGACATCAGGATCTGCTTGCACGACAAGAATGCCGGCAAGGGCGCCGCGCTGCGGACAGGCTTCGCCGCCGCCACCGGCGATATCGTGATCGTGCAGGATGCCGATCTCGAATACGACCCCCGCGAGTATCCCCAACTCCTCACCCCTCTGCTCGACGGCAGGGCTGATGTGGTCTTCGGCACCCGCTTTCTCGGACAGACGCACCGCGTGCTCTACTATTGGCATTCTGTTGGCAACTGGATGCTCACGACCCTGAGCAACATGCTCTCCAACGTGAACCTCTCCGACATGGAGTGCTGCTACAAGGCGTTTCGGACCGACGTGCTCAGGCAGATCACGCTCACCGAAAACCGGTTCGGATTCGAACCGGAGATCACGGCGAAGGTGGCCCGGCTGGGATGCCGCATCTACGAGGTGTCGGTGAGCTATTCCGGCCGGACCTACGCCGAAGGGAAGAAGATCGGCTGGAAGGACGGGTTCTCGGCGCTGCGTTGTATTCTTCGATACAACCTTCTGGGGTGAACGGGTGTCGGGCCGCGGTGGCTAGTTCTTCGCCCGTTGGCTTTGCCGTTCGATCTCGTCGGCCTCGGCGGCCCGGCCCTGTTGTCGAAGAATCCTCGCCAGGCATCTGCCGGCAGTGCCGCCCCCAATGTCCGCCTGCTTCCCGGCCCGCAACTGCACCGCGTAGGCTGCACGGGCAGCTTCTTCGGCAGCGACGATATCACCTGCGCGGAGCAGGCCATCTGCACGGATCGCCAGCAGTTCGCCGGTCAGCGGATGGTCGACACCCAGCGTGTTCCGCACCTGATCGACGTGCTCGGCTGCCAGCGCCTCGGCTTCAGCGAATTGCCCTCGCATCCTGAGGACCGAGGCGAGGTATGCCATGTTCTGCACGGCGAGCGTGTCGCCGCGATTGATGCGTTCCGCCTGAGTGACGACCGCATGCCGCAGATAGCGTTCCGCAGTGGCGGTGTCGCCCTCCCGGAGACGGCGCGAGACGAGGTGCTCGTAGACCACGAGGCTAGGATTGCGCGCCATCACGTCGTCGGCGTATTTGATGGCAGCGTCGAACTCGTGATGTTCATCACAGGCGACCGCGATGTTCCAGAGGGCCCGCGTGCCGCCCGCGCCCTGCTCGATCACGTCGAGCCAGATGCCCCCCGGCGTCGCGTAGAGAGCGTTCCGTTCCTGCGTGAGGACGATGAGCACACCGACCGCGGCGAGGGCCAGGCCGGCCGCTCCGCGGAAGAACGCAGTACGGCAGGCTCCGGCCTTCACCCACTTCCGAATCGCCGCGTGGATGCCGAGCACGACCGCGGCCATGACGGCCGCCAGTGCCAGGTACATCCGATATTCCGCCGCGATCTGCCCGAGAGGCATGAAACTCGACGACGGCGCAAGGGCGAGCAGGAACATGGCTCCCGGCCAGGCCCAGGGGCGGCGCCGCGCTAGGCCGTAGACCACCGCGAGGCCAAGCGCTGTCATGAACAGAAACGCCGGCAGGATATCGGACCAGTTCGTGAGCAGCGTCCAGTTGGGATCAAAGCAGAGACCGAAGGGCCAGAACGCGAGCCGCATGTAATGGAGGATCACCCGAGGCTGTGTGAGGAAGTAGTCAACGGGTGAGGCTCCATACATGCCCGTGTGGTGGTACAGGCCGGCCTGCGCAACCATCTGCGCGCCGAGGACCAGCCAGGTCGAGCACAGGGCCGAGTAATACCGGGTGCGGCGGCCCGCCGGGGCTGGTGGGTCGCCGCAGAAGAGCCAGTCGTAGCTGGCGATGAGGAGCGGGAGCACCACCGCGGTCTCCTTGGAGAGCATCGCGGCCGCCGACGCCAGCACGCTGCCTGCCAGCCAGCGGAAATTCCACTGCCGCGCGACGGCGCCGGCGAATGCCGCCAGCGAGAGCAGGCAGAGCATCGCCGACGCCGACTCCAGTCGCTGGTAGATGTAGGTCACGGCCTGCGTGTTGAGGGGGTGCACGCTCCACAGTGAGGCGATGACCGCCGCAAGGACGTCAGCATGGCTACCGCAGCTGTTGCGGAGCCGCGGCGAGGAGAGCGTGGTTCGCGTCACGAAGAAAAGCGACAGCGCGGCGACGACGTGGATGGCGAGGTTCGTGACGTGATAGCCGAAAGGCCCTCTGCCCCAGACGGCATGGTCGATGGCGAAGGTCAGATAGGGCAGCGGTCGCGACGGGAGTTGATGGCCGATGAACATGACTCGCCAGGGAGGCCACAACGAATCCATCAACGGATTGCCGACGATCTCCGTGTGGTCGTCCATCAGAAACTCGCCGTCGAGCGAGTTGAGAAAGGCGGCCAGTGTGCAGCCGACGACGAACAGGGGAGCCAGCCAGGGTATTGATCGGGGGTTCAAGGCGGCCATGCTGTGCGTCTGGTCCACGCTGGTGGAAGGGGGCGGCGATTTGTTGACGGGAACCTGGAAAACAGGAAAGCCTCATTATGACCAGCCAGGTGGGCAGCATCTATGGCCGCAAGACCGCGGGAGAAACAGCGTCGAATGTCACTCATTTTAAGACAGCACCATCGCTGGCCATGGGCCAGTTTGGGTGCTATCCTTCAGAGCGCTGGTTTTTTCCCGCCGATCGACCAATCTGGTCCGCGGTCCGCCTGGCTCGTGCCTTCGGATCGGCGAAGCGGGTAACCCCTCACGGAAAAGTTCCATGGGTTGCTCGAAACGGTCTCTCGCGATCCAGCGGCCAGCGTGGCGGTTTCTGCCATCGCGAGCGGCGGTCGTCGCCATGCTGATGGTGGCGGCTTGGATGACGATGGTGATGACGATCTGGACGACGGTCGGGGCGTCCGAACCGGTTGCCCAGACGGTGGCTCAGTCGCTCGACTTCAATCGCGACATCCGGCCGATCCTCTCCGAGAACTGCTTCTATTGCCACGGACAGGACGGCAACAAGCGGCAGGCTGACCTGCGGCTCGATGACCGCGAGGCTGCGATTCATGCCGGCGCGATCGTGCCGGGCGATTCTGGTGCGAGCGTGCTGCTCGAACGCATCCACTCGACCGACGCCGACGTCGTCATGCCGCCGCCGAATTCCAACCGGCGGCTCTCCGACGACCAAAAAAAACTCCTCGACCGCTGGATCGAGGAAGGGGCCGTCTACGCGACGCACTGGGGCTTCGTGCCGCCGGTGCGACCGCAGCCATCTGAGCCGAAGCACGCAGCTTGGGCGAAGAACGACATCGATCGATTCGTGCTCGTGAAGTTGGAACACGCCGGAATGAAACCGTCGCCCGAGGCCGACCGGGCCACGCTCATCCGCCGGCTCCACGCTGATTTGGTCGGCCTGCCACCCACGCCCGAGGAGGTCGATGCCTTCGTTGCCGACCCCGATCCGCAGGCCTATGAAAAACTGGTCGACCGCCTCCTCGCCAGCCCGCACTACGGCGAGCGAATGGCGCTCTCCTGGCTCGACGTCGCCCGCTACGCCGATTCCAACGGCTTCCAGCAGGATGGCGACACCTGGCAGTGGATCTGGCGGGATTGGGTGGTGAAGGCCCTCAACGCCGATATGCCGTTCGACCGTTTTTCCACAGAGCAGTTGGCGGGCGACCTGCTGCCGCCTGCCGCCACCGAACAGGCCACTCTCGATCAGAAGATCGCCAGCGGCTTCAACCGCAACCATCTCTTGAACGGCGAGGGAGGTGCCATCGCCGAGGAGCAGCGGTTCAACAACCTCTTCGACCGGGTCGACACGACGAGCACGACGTGGCTCGGCCTCACGATGGCCTGCGCCCAGTGCCACGACCATAAATACGATCCGATGACTCAAGCCGACTACTACGCGTTGCTCGACGCCTTCAACCGTGTGCCCGAATCGGGAACGCCGACGCGGTTTTCGGCCCGGATTCGCGTGGCACCGCCGGTGATCGAACTGCCGACTGAGGAAAACAAAAAAAAGCTCGCCGAACTCGAGGCTGACACGAAGCAGCTTGAGAGCGATGCCAAACCGGTGCTCGACGCCGCCTATGCGGCCTGGAAGGCCGGCCTCTTCGCCGACGGCGAACCGGCCGACGGCAATGATCTCTCCCGCGGACTAACGCCGCTCTTGCGCAAGCCGGAGAAGGACCGCACCGAGGATGAAAAAAAGTCGATCGAGAACCAGCTCCGCAGTCACTTCGATTCCAAGGTGAAAGCGGATGTCGTCAAGAATCTGCCGCAGGTCGTGAAGTATGAAGCCGCAAAGAAGGCGTTCGACGACTACAAGGGGGATCAGCTGCCCCGAGCAATGGTGATGAGCGACGCCAATCCGCGGGAGACGAAGATCCTCGACCGCGGCGACTATCTCTCGCCCAAGGGGGAGAAGATTGCGTTCACCGCGCCGGCGTTTCTGCCGCCGCTGCCGGACGGCGCTCCGGCCAACCGGCTCGGACTGGCGCGGTGGCTCTTCCTGCCGGAACATCCGCTGACGGCCCGCGTGCAGGTCAACCGAATGTGGCAGCACTTCTTCGGCATCGGGATCGTGAAGACGACCGAAGACATGGGGGTGCAGAGCGAGTATCCCGCCCACATGCAGCTGCTCGACTGGCTGGCGGTGGAGTTTCGCGACCGGGGATGGAGCCAGAAACAGATGCACAGGCTTCTGGTCACGAGTGCCACCTACCGGCAGGTGAGCAGGGTGACGGCCGATCATCTGGTGAAGGATCCGGAGAATCGTCTCTTCGCGCGGGCCAGCCGGTTTCGGATGCCGTCGATGGTGCTCCGCGACGTGGCGCTTTCCGCCAGCGGTCTGCTTGACCGGAGGCTTGGTGGCCAGCCCGTCTATCCCTATCAGCCGGACGAGATCTGGGAGGCTTTGGCGATCACGAAAGAACGTGACTTCACCTATCCGGCGTCGCATGGCAGCGACCTCTATCGCCGCAGCCTCTACACGTTTTGGCGGCGGACGGTGAACCCGGCCAACATGTTCGACATGGCCAATCGGCAGACGTGCAGTGTGCGGGCCAGCCGCACCTGCACGCCGCTGCACGCCCTCACGACGCTGAACGATCCCACCTGGGTGGAGGCGGCCCGCGTGCTGGCCGCGAAGGCCATGATGGCCGCTGCTGACACCGACGGGCGGCTTGCGTTCATGTTTCGCCGCGTGCTCGGCCGCCGGCCGACCGACTACGACCTGACCGCGCTGCGGCGGATGCACGAGCGGCAACTGGCGGCCTATCGGGCCGACGCCGAGGCGGCGAAGCAACTCGTGAGCGTGGGCGAGAGCAGTCGCGACGAGTCGCTCGACCTCGCCGAGCATGCGGCCCTGAGCAGCGTCTGCCTGGGCATGTTCAATCTCGACGAGGCCCTGACGCGTGAGTGACCAGAAAAGGTGCCAGCCACCAAATTTGGGTAATTTGAGCCGAGGGGAGGCCGAGAAAAAGGGGACGCAGCTCTTTTCCATCCTGCTACGTTCCAAAAAAGGAAGCCAACGATGAACACAGAAAAGAGCTGCGTCCCCTTTTTCACCCGCCGTCGGCTCTTTGGCTCGGCCGGCCTGGGCATCGGCGCGGTCGCGCTGGCGTCGTTGCTTAACCGCGACGCACCGGCAGCGAGCGATGTGGCTGAGGCCCGAGCGGCGCCCGGCCTGCCAGGGCTGCCGCATCATCCGCCGACGGCGAAGCGGGTCGTCATGCTCTGGCAGGGAGGCGGGCCGTCGCACGTCGACCTCTTCGATCCTAAGCCTGCGCTGATCAGCCGCGGTGGCGAGGATATCCCCGAGAGCGTCCGCGGCAGCACGCGGCTCTCGACGATGTCGAGCGGCTATGCCAAATGGCCGGTCGTCGCGCCGATCAAGGGCTTCAGGAAGTACGGCAAATCGGGCATCGAGATGAGCGAGATGCTGCCCGGCATCGGCGGCATCGCCGACGAGATCTGCCTGGTGAGGAGCATGCACACCGAAGCGGTGAACCACGCCCCGGGCGTAACGTTTTTTATGACCGGCGCGCAGGTACCGGGCCGGCCGAGCATGGGCGCGTGGATGAGCTACGGCCTCGGCTGCGACACCGATGAACTGCCGGCCTTCGTGGTGATGACCTCCTCCGACAAGGAGAAGAGCTGCGGCCAGCTCTTCTTCGACCACTACTGGGGTAGCGGCTTCCTGCCGAGCCGGTTCCAGGGCGTGCGGTTTCGCAACACGGGCGATCCGGTGCCGTATCTGGCGAACCCTGCCGGCGTGAGCCGTGAGTCGCGACGGGCGCTGCTCGACGACATCGCCGCCATGAACGCGGCCCATCTGGCCGACTACGGCGATCCGGAGATCGACACGCGGATCGCGCAATACGAGATGGCCTACCGGATGCAGGCGAGCGTGCCCGACCTCGTCGATTTTTCGGACGAGCCCAAGCACGTGCTCGACCGCTACGGGGCCGACGTGCACGTGAAGGGCAGCTTCGCCTACAACTGCCTGATCGCGCGGCGGCTGCTCGAGCGGGGTACGCGGTTCGTGCAGCTGATGCACGCCGGTTGGGACCAGCATGGCAACCTGTTCACGCAGCTCGAAACGCAGTGCCGCGACACGGAGGGCCCGTCGGCGGCGCTCGTGCAGGACCTCAAAGAGCGCGGCCTGCTCACCGACACGCTGGTCGCCTGGGGCGGCGAGTTCGGGCGGACGCCCTTCGGCCAGGGCGACCCGGCCAATCCCAAGGGTCGCGATCACTTTGGCAAGGCCTATTCGTGGCCATGTCTATGGTTCGACCGACGACTACGCCTGGAACATCACGGCCGACCCGGTGCACATCCACGACATGCAGGCCACGATCATGCACATGGTGGGCATCGACCACACGAAGCTGACGTTCCGCTACCAAGGCCGCCAGTTCCGGCTCACCGACGTGCAGGGGCATGTGGTGAAAGGCATGCTGGCTTAACGCCGGGCTCGGCGCGTGTTTTGACAAAAAGCCCTGGGCGGAAGCCCGGGGACACCGGGCCGTTGGGCTCTTCCCGGATCAGCAAGCCCGGATCGGCATGGCACGCGGGACGATGGTCACACCCGGAGTCCCCCGGCTTCCGCCGGGGGCTTGTATGGGAGGCGCTGCCACGTGCAGAGAAGCCCGGAGCGTGAGCGATGGGATATGCGTGAGCGACCGACCTGCTCACCACCGATGATGCACGAGCGGGCGGACGCGATCGTCGTAGATCTCCTGCACCGCGGCCAGCGTCTGGGCCGAGAGTGGCGGCAGGTTGGCGGCGCGGGCGTTGTCCTCCACCTGCGAGGGCCGACGCGCACCAGGAATCACGCACGAGACGGCCTCGAATGACAGGATCCACTTGAGTGCAAACTGTGCAAGTGTCGCACCGGGCGGCACCAGCGGCCGCAGGTGTTCCACAGTCTCAAGGCCTGTTTCGTAGTCGACGCCGGAGAATGTCTCGCCCCGGTCGAAGCCGGCGCCCTCGCGGTTGAATGCGCGGTGGTCGTCGGCGGGAAACTCGGTGGCGCGGGAGAACTTCCCGCTCAGCAGACCGCTGGCCAGTGGCACCCGTGCGATCACGGCCACCTGCCGTCTCATCGCGACTTCGAAGAAGAGTTCCGCGGGCCGCAGGCGGAAGGCGTTGAAAATGATCTGCACCGACTGCACGTTTGGATATTCGATCGCCTTGAGGGCCTCCTCGACGCGTTCGACGCTCACGCCGTAGTGGCGGACCTTGCCGGCGACGACGAGGTCATCGAGAGCCTGGAAGACCTCGGGGCGGTAATAGACATCGGTCGGTGGGCAATGCAGCTGCACGAGATCGATCCGGTCGGTCTCGAGGTTTTTCAGGCTGCGATCGATGAAGGCCGTGAGGTTCGCTGCGTTGTAGCCGTTGGCCGTGTGGGGATTGAGCCGCCGGCCCGCCTTCGTGGCTACGAAGAAGGGCTCGGAGCGTTCGCGGCGGAGGCGGGCGATCAGGCGTTCACTCAGGCCATCGCCGTAGACGTCGGCGGTGTCGAAAAAAGTGATGCCGCAGTCGAGGGCTTTGTGGAGTGCGGCCATCGATTCGGCGTCGTCGGCGCCGCCCCACTGCCCGCCGCCGATGCCCCAGGCGCCGAAGCCGATCTCGGAAACCTGCCAGCCCGTCCGTCCGAATGTGCGTGTGTTCATGATGGGAGCAGTGTCGTGGAATACGGCTTGGGGCTCAAGCGGTATCGCCACTGAACGTCGTGCGCCGTGGCCAGAGCGTTGACCCGTGGCCACAAGTTTTCAACTTGTGATTTTTGGACAAGATAAAATCTTGTCCCCACGATGCGAACAAGATGAAATCGTGTCCCCACGGAAGACGACCCCCGGCTCGCCGGAGCGTTTCGACGTAGACTCATCGAGCATGGACCTTCAATCGCCTTCTCGAGACTGGTTTCGTGACCGACGCGCGCAACTACTGGCCGTGATCGGCCTCCTGCTCGTCGTCAGCGGACTGGCCCACCTCGTCGTCTGGGCCGTGCTTGGAGGTCCGTGGGAGGGGCCGGTCACCTGGCGGAAGCCGATCCTCTTCGGCATCTCGGGCGGCCTGACGTGCCTGTCGCTCGGTTGGGCGTGGGCCCAACTGCCGTGGCGTCGCGGCGATGCCTGGCTGGCGGCGACCGTTGCCTGGGCGCTCCTGGTGGAAGTGGGCCTGATCAATCTGCAGACCTGGCGTGGCGTGGCCAGCCATTTCAACCGCTCGACGCCATTCGACTCGGTGCTCTACGACGCGATGGGCCTGCTCATCCTCTGGGTCACGCTCATCGCTGTCGACCTCACGATTCGATTCCTCCGGCAGCCCACGGGCCTCGCTCCGGACATGCTGCTGGCTGCCCGGGCAGGGCTCGTGTTGCTCGTGATCTCGTGTGGGCTCGGCATCTGGGTGAGCGTGCATGGCGACATGCGGATGGCGGCGGGGCTCCCCCCTGAACACTACGGCGTCGCCGGCGTGCCGAAGTTTCCCCATGGCGCGGTCATCCATGCGCTGCAGTGGCTGCCGCTGCTCGCCTGGGCGGCGCGGCGGGCCGGCGTCACGGAACCAAGTCGCTTCTGGCTGGTGGCGGCGGCCACCGTCGGCACGACGCTCATCGGCTGCTTCGCCCTCGTGCAGACGCTCGCGGGCCGGTCGCGGTTCGACGTGACGCCGGTCACGGGAACCCTGCTTGCCGCCGGCGTGATCTGTCTCATCCTGCCGATGGTCTCGATCGCCATGGCCGTGGCAAGCCGTCGTCGGTAGAACGCGCCGGCACCCCGCCTCGCTACGGATGCGGGGTATGCCGCAAGGCTGCCGGCAGGTTTTCCCCGGCCTCCAGAAATGACACGAGCGCCAGCACTTCCTCCGGCGACAACACGTTCAGCAGTCCCGAGGGCATCGCCGAGACCTGCGACCCGATCCGCTCCTCCACATCAGCCTTCCGGATGGTGAGCGTCTGTTGGGGCGTGAGCAGGTTCGTTGCAACCCGGTAGGAGTCTGCCGATTCCTCGAGCACCACGCCCGAGACGACCCGGCCGCTGTCCAGCACGAACTGCATCGTCCGGTAGAGGTCGTGAATCACCTTCGACGGCTCGAGCACTTGTTCGAGGAGTTCCCGGCCCCGATACTTCTTCGTGCTCTCGACCAGATTCGGTCCAAGATTCACGCCATGCCCGGCCGCCACGTGGCACTGCGTGCACTGCGCCTTTGCGAAGGCATGCATGCCACGGGTCAGCGTCGCCTCGTCGGTTGCCGTCTTGATCACCGGAAAATCATCGAGCGTCCAGGCCTTCACGATCTTCGGCCGGCAGGTCGCCAGCAGCTCTTCCGCCTGCGCCGCATCCCTGGCCACGACCATCTGTCCATTCATCACGATCCAGTGACCGGGGAACGTGCACACGTAGGGATAGAGACCCGGTTCGGTCGGAGCCTCGAAGCGAAGCACATGCGCGGTGGATTTTCGCGTGGGCCCGATCATCGGCGTGGCGGCGACGATGAGATCCCGCTTCGAATCGGGCACGAAGTCGCCCGTGGCGTTGCTCGGATCCTTGGCCATGTCGTTGGCGGCCATGCCCACCTCCGCGAGCGTGCCCGGTCGGACGATCACGAGGTTGTGGTCGGTCGCGTCGGGGTTGGTGAAGACGAGCTTCACAGGCTGCCCCGGCCGGACGACGAACTGCCGATTGGTGAA
Source organism: Planctomycetia bacterium (assembly GCA_026401075.1). GTDB lineage: Bacteria > Planctomycetota > Planctomycetia > Pirellulales > UBA1268 > CAMCQY01. Next base: position 19,547 of record JAPLNQ010000259.1, on the reverse strand, counting down.
GAGCATCCGTTCCGGCTCGCACCCAATCCGGACCTCGGTCAGGCCGGGTTGCTGGTCGAACTTCCGCTCCTCGGTCGTCGGTTTCGGCTCCGCGATCCGCAGGCTCCGGCTGGCCCGCTTCAGGAGGCTGGGCACCGGCGAGGAGGCATCGGATTCCCAATGCCGGCGGAGCGCGTGCGACTCGAGCGCGCAGGTGGCAGCGTAGGCCAGGTGGCCACCGAGCGGCTGTCGGCAGATGGCGAGGACGGCATCGAGGGATTCCCGAGTGCCGATCCAACTGGCGGTGATCGCCGCCTCCATCCGCACGAGGCCGGACCTGTCGCCGGCGGCCGCAGACAGGAGTTCGTGCCGATCGGAAAGCACGTCGTGCCAGAACCTCAGCTGCCGTGCCGCCGCGGCCCGAGCGTGGTGGTCGGTCGCGGATGCGAGTGTGCGCAGCAACTCGGGCCGCACCGCGCCGATCGTGCTGAGCGCCCACATCGCCTCGGTCGTGTGGCGGAGAAACGACGGATCGTTGGGATTGAGTCCCGCCGCCCAGGCATCGACAGCCGCCGCGGCCGCGGCACGGTCGCGGGACGCGAGTTCCCGGGTGGCTAGATAGCGGATGCGAAATTCCGGGTGTCCGAGCAGTCGTGCCAGGTCGGCTTCACCAGCGCCGTTGATGCGGGGCATGTCGCCGAGTCGGCCGTCTGTGGCGGTGATCCGCCAGATGCGGCCTGACTCGCGGTTGCGGCGGCTGTCCCGCAGCGAATACTGCGCGTGACCCTTGACCGGGTTGTACCAGTCGATCGCGAAGAGGTCGCCGCGCGGTCCGAAGTGGAGGTCGACCGGGATGAAGCTCAGATTGGTCGAAAAGAGCAGATCCCCCGCGTACTGTTCATCGTAGCCATAGCCGCCCTCGACCCAGCTGTGGATCTCGATGCGATTGGTGGGCTTGTAGCGGACCTTGATGAAGCCGCCGTGCATATCCCGTGGAAATCCCGGCGCATCGACGAAGGCCTGGCCGCAGGTGCCTGAATAGGCCTGCAGACCCTGAGGCGCCGCATGCTGTCGCGGATACGGCGGGTCGAGTGCATGAAACGCTTCGGCGAAGATCGGGTGGCTCGCGACGTGATTGCCCCACGGGTCGTAGGCCACGCCCCAGGGATTCGTGCTGGGATAACTGCCGAAACTCGTGAGCCGGTGCGTGCGGGGTTCGTACCTGAACCAGCCGCTGTTGTGCTGCCGTACCGGGCCGTAGGGTGTCTCGACCTGCGAATGGTGGAAGACGCTTTCGCGGAAGATGAGGCCGCCGTCGGGCGACCAGATGAAGTCGTGGAGCGAGTGGTGGGAGTCTTCGGTGCCGAATCCCGAAAGCACGACGTCGTGGACATCCGCCCGGTCGTCACCGTCGGTATCCCGAAGGAACGTCAGGTGCGGCTGCTCCGACACGTAGACGCCGCCGTCGCCAAACTCGAACGACAGTGGAAGATGCAGGTCGTCGGCGAAAATCTTCGACGTATCGGCCCGACCGTCGCCATCGGTGTCTTCGAGAATCACGAGGCGGTCGCAGGCCTCCATGCCAGGATAGATATGCGGATAGGCCTGCGACGTGCTCACCCAGAGCCGGCCGCGGGCATCGAAGCGGGCCTGGATCGGATTGGCGATCTCGGGAAACTGCTCCTCGCCGGCGAAGAGGTTCACCGTGAACCGCGGGTCGATCTTGAAGGCCTTCAATTCCTCCGCCGCGGACAGCCACTCGTTGGCCCCGCGGCTCTCGTTGACCGGCGGCATCGCGGGGAGGTTGGTATCGTCCGCCTTGTCCGCCACCGGGCGGCCATGGGCGATGTCCCAGATCCACCGGTCGCGGTTGGCGCACATGATGTCGAAGTTGCGAAGCGCCGGCAGGAAGTCGAGATAGCCGTAATCCTTGTTGCGTCCGCCGGTGTAATAGAATGTGTTCAGCGGCCGGTAGCGACGGAAGAACTGCCGGTCGAGATCGACGGCGGCCAGACGGAGCTTCTCGTCGATGGCCGGCGGCTCGCGGCCGAAGCACTGTTGAAACAGCGATCGCGCGAAGAGTTCGTCACCGCGGGAAGTAAGGTGGCAGCCGTTGATCGTGAGCGTCGTGGTCGGATTCGAGATCGCGGCCAGCGTCGGCGTGAAGACATCGGCGAAGCCGACCTCCGCGTCACGGGCCACCTCCCGCATCGCCTCGACGTAGAGACAGATCCGCGGATTGTTGTTGTCGGCTGCCGCCACGCCTGGCAGATTCTCGTTGGCGATCGGCGAGACCAGCACGATGCGGGCGGCAGTCCGGCCGTTGAACGCCTTCGTCTTGAGCCCTCCGAGAAACGCCGCGAGTTTTCGCCGGAACGCCGGCAGTCCATCCTCGCCCGCGAATGACTCGTTGAACCCGTAGGCGGCGAGGATCACGTCAGCCTTGAAATACGCCAGATGTTGGTCGACGTCGGCGAAGTTTTCCGGTCGGGGGGCCAGATCGATTTCGTCGGCCGACCAGGCGAGGTTGCGGATGACGAGTTCGTGGTCAGGGAAGCCGGCGTGCAGCAGGGCGGGCAGATGCCCGAAGAGTTGGGTACGTTCGAAGAGTGTGTTGCCGATCAGGCAGATGTGGTCGCCGCGGTGGAGTTCGAGCGGCAGCGACGTCGTGCCGGGCGGGCAGGCGTCTGGCCGCGGGGACGTCTTGGCGAAGATCCCGAAGTGGGAGAAGGCATTGCTGGCCGTGTCGGCCGTGGCGTCTTGGCCCGCGAGGTCGGCGGCCAGTGCCGAGGCACCGGACAGCAGAACGACCGTGAGCAGGGCCGGCATCAGAGGCGCGGAAGCAGGACGGGCGAGCATGGTCTGCGTCATCCTCTGGTGGGCAGGGCGTTCAAGGACGCGTCAAGCGTAGTTGCTTGGTCGATGGGTGTCGACGCAATTGGCTGCAGACTGCCGCGGAAATGCAGGTTTTTGACGCGTTTGCTTGGATCTCGTCGCGGCGGCCAGAATACTGGGATTCGTGGTTGGTTGAAGCTTGAAACGATGTGAAGTCTTCAGGCATGATGCAGGCGTCATGCTTCATCGCCAGAATTGCCGGAGAGATACGACCATGCGCGTGATCACCAGCCTTGCCCCAGCGTTCCTCCTCTTGGCCGGTCTTTCCAGTGCCCTTTGTGGTGGGCACGCCGACGCGGCCACGGTGCTCGTGGAGGCCGAGAGCTTCGCCGACCACGGCGGCTGGACGCTCGACACGCAGTTCATCGAACAGATGGGATCGCCCTACCTGCTCGCGCACGGCCTGGGCAAGCCGGTGGCCGATGCCACGACGAAGGTCGCCATTCCCACTGCCGGTGAGTATCGCGTGTTTGTCCGCACGAAGGACTGGGTGGCGCGGTGGAACGCCGCGGGATCGCCGGGTCGATTTCAAGTGGTCGTCAACGGCACGCCGCTGGCAGAGCCATGCGGCACCAACGGCGCCGCGTGGGGCTGGCAGGATGGCGGCACGGTGTCGCTGCCGGCCGGCGAGGCAACCATCGGTCTGCGCGATCTCACCGGCTTCGACGGCCGCTGCGACTGCATCGTCTTCACTACCGACGCCACGCCACCCCCGAACGATTCGGCCGTCCTGGCCAGTTGGCGGCGGACGTCGCTCGGTCTGCCAGCGGAGCCGGAGACCAAGGGGCCCTACGATCTGGTCGTGATCGGCGGCGGCTACTCAGGCATGGGAGCCGCGCTTTCTTCAGCACGCATGGGACTGAAGGTTGCGCTCGTGCAGGATCGGCCGGTGCTTGGTGGCAATGGGTCGAGTGAGATCCGTGTCTGGGCGCAGGGGCTGATCCGTCGCGGTAAGTATCCGCGGGTCGGTGAAATCATCGAGGAGTTCTGCGACCACGCGAAGAAGAGCCCCGGCACCTATGAGGAGTTTGAGGATGCCAAGAAGGAGCGGATCGTTCGCGCGGAGCCGAACATCGATCTCTTTCTCAACACGCATGCCTTCGCCGCTGAGCGGGACGGCACGCGGATCAAGAGCATCACCGGTCTCGATACTCGAACGAGCCGCGAGCTGCGGTTCACCGGCCGATTCTTCTGCGACGCCACCGGCCATGCCACGATCGGCAACCTGGCCGACGCCGAGACCGTGATGGAGGAGAAGGGTCGGATGGGGATGAGCAACATGTGGTCCTGGGACGAGGCCGACGGCCCGCAGACGTTTCCCGAGACGCCGTGGGCGCTGCCGCTCACGATGGCGGACTTTCCTTATCCGCGCAGCCATCACGGCGAGTGGTTCTGGGAGAGCGGCTTCGACAAGGATCCGCTGGCCGACGCAGAGGGGATCCGTGACTGGAACCTTCGCGCGGTCTACGGCGCTTTCAACGCGATGAAGAACGGCGACGGGGCCGACAAGCACGCGAACGCCGTCCTCACCTGGGTGGCCGCCATCGGGGGGCCGCGGGAGAGCCGCCGGATCCTCGGCGACGTCGTGCTCACGCACGAAGACGTCGTGGGCAAGCGGGAGTTCCCCGACGGGTGTGTGCCCTCCACCTGGTCGATCGACCTGCACTATCCCAAGCAGGAATACGCGAAGAAGTTTCCCGACAACCCGTTCATCTCGATCGCGAAGTTTGACGACCGCATCGACCGGGCCTACGGCTATCCCGTTCCGTACCGCTGCTTCTACTCCAAGAACGTTGACAACCTCTTCATGGCCGGGCGTTGTATCTCCGTCACGCACGAGGCGCTCGGCACCGTTCGCGTGATGAAGACCTGCGGGATGATGGGGGAGGTGGTGGGCAAGGCGGCGAGCGTGGCGATCAAGCACGGCACGAATCCGCGTGGCGTGTATGAGAAGCACTGGGGCGACGTGGACGAACTCCTGAAGCTGCCGGGCAAGGCCCGCCGCATGAGCCTCTCGTCGCCGATCGAGATCCCGGCCGACGCCCTGCCGCTGGCCGGCCCGCATGGGCCCCCCATGGGGATCGATCCGCGGAAGCTCGCCAAGGATCGCGGGGCCGTCGTTGAGGACGACTTGCGGGCGGTTCGTGAAGGCAGTTGGACCGAGGGCACCGGACTCAAGGGCTTCGTGGGCCGGGGCTATCTCTATGCGGCAGCCGACAGCGGAGCCACGATCCGATATGAACTCACGGCGCCGGTTCCTGGCAGCTACGACGTGCTCGTCAGCTGGCTGCCCCACGAGAATCGCGGCGCCGCGGTACCAGTGCTCGTGGAGACCCCTGCGGGCCGCACAAGCGTCCGGCTCGACATGCGGCAGCCGGCGCCCCTTGACGGTGGCTTTGGATCCGCGAGCCGCGTGAACCTCGGCAAGGGAGATGCCTGCGTCGTGGTGATCGGCACCGACGGTGCCAAAGGGAATGCCCACGCCGACGCCGTGATGCTCGTGCCAACTGTCACGCCGACCGTCAAGTAGGAGACCGCTGTGCTGCATCGTGGTGCGCGGAGTCTCGTGCCGATCGTCGCGCACGCGGCCCGCGTGGCGGTCGTGGCGGCGATCGCGTGGCTCGTGCATGCGGAGCATGTCCGATATGTCGGTCGGCACTCGGCCGCCGATCTGGCCAGCCTGCCGATCGCACAGGTGCAGAAGTATCTGCCCGAGGCGGCAGCGATCGGCGGCCCGGCGGATGCCGTGGCGGGGGGCCGCGACCTCCTCGATGCGGCAGGGGAACGCGTGGGCACGATGCTCCGCACGTCGCCCGCGGGCGATGCCGCGATCGGCTTCTCGGGGCCGACCGATCTGCTCGTCGTCTGCGATCGCGACCTCCGTGTGGCCGGCATCGAGGTGCTCTCTAGCCGCGACACGCGAGACCATGTGCGTGCGGTGGAACGCGACGCCGCCTTCTGGCAATCGTTCCGTGGAAAATCGCTTGAAGAGCTGGCCGGGATGAAGCCGGAGAAGGCCCATGCGGTGGCGGGGGCCACGCTCACGAGCCTGGCGATCGCCGAGGCCCTCGTGCGACGGCTGGGGGGCACGGCGTCGGCGAGCCGGTTCGAGCAACCGCCCACGCTCGCCGACCTGAAGCTGATCTATCCTGATGCCGTGCGGATCGAGCCCGATCCTGGCGATCCGGCGGTGATCCGCGTGCTGGCGGCCGACGCGATCCCGCTGGGCTGGGCGCTGCGGACGAGCCCGGCGGCCGACCGCGTGATCGGCTATCAGGGCCCGACCGATGCGTTGGTCGGCTTCGATGCCACGGGAAAAGTCTGTGGCGTGGCGGTGCTCACCAGCTACGACAACGAGCCCTACGTCGGCTATGTCCGCGACGACGCGGCCTTTCGGGGTGTCTACCGAGGCATGTCGCTCGAGGCGATCGTGGGCATCGATCCGCGAAACACCGGTGTCGAGGGAGTCAGCGGCGCCACGATGACGAGTCAGGCCGTGGCCGAAGGGATCGTTCGTGCCGCGCGGCAGCAGGCCGAGCAGCGGGCCACGCAGCGTCGAGCCTCGTGGGCGACATTCCTGGCCTCTGCCATCGCGAGCATCGATGGCCCCCAGTGGGGCGCCATCGGCGTGATCGTGGCCGGCATCGTTACCGCATTCACGCGGCTTCGCGGCACGTGGTTTGGCCGGCTCGCCCTCCCGATCGCCGTGCTTGCATACCTCGGCTTCGGCGCCGGGGCCCTGCTGTCGCAGGCGCAACTGTGGGGCTGGGCGCAGGCGGGCGTGGCCCGCGGGGCGGTCGTGCTCATGGCACTCACACTGGCCGCCCTCGTGCTGCCGATCACGACGCGGCGGAACGTCTACTGTTCGCATCTGTGTGCGCACGGTGCAGCGCAGCAGCTACTCGTGCGGTTCGTGAAGCCGAAGCGGAGCGTGCCAGAGTGGCTGAAGCGAGTGCTCGTCGCGCTGCCGTGGGTGTTGCTTACGGTGGCGATCTTGGCGGCCGTGCTCCACCTCCCGCTGAATCTCGTCGATCTGGAGCCGTTCGATGCCTATCTCCCGGCGGTGTCTGGAGTCGCGGCACTCGTCATCTTCGCCGTGAGCCTCGTCGCGAGCAGCGTCTATCCGATGGCCTACTGCCGGCACGGCTGCCCAACCGGTGCGCTGCTCGACCATCTACGACTGCACCGGCGGGCCGACCGGTTTTCGTGGCGGGATGGCCTGCTGCTCAGTTGCCTCGCCATCGCAGCGGCCGTGCACTGGTGGCCAGCATGAAAGGAAACGGTGCCTGGCACCAAATCTGGGTAATTTGCCAGATTGCCCAAATTTGGTGCCTGGCACCATTTTGGGTGGCGGCAGAGGAGATGCCCACGCTCGCGGGGCCGGCGATGGGGACGACCTACCGGGTGACGCTGGCCGCCGACATATCCGGCATGACCCGCGGCGAGGTGCATCGTGAGGTGGAGGCGGTACTCGCGCGGATCGACCGGGCGGCGAGCACGTGGCGAAATGATTCCGACGCCAGCCGGTTCAATGGGGCGGCCGCCGGCGAATGGGTGATGGTGTCGGCGGATCTCGTGACGCTCGTGGACACCGCTCGCGAGATCCACGAGCAGTCGGAAGGAGCCTTCGACATCACCGTCGGCCCCCTCGTGCGGCTCTGGAGCGGACGTGCCCTCGAGCCATCCGCTATCGCAATTGCGGAAGCCCGTGGCTGTGTGGGCATGCGATTGGTCGAATCGCGGCCCGCCACGACGGAGGCCGGCGCAGCCCTGCGGAAATCCCAAGCTGGCGTCGAGATCGACCTGAGCGGGATCGCCCCCGGGTATGCCGTAGACCGCATCGGCGAGCGGCTTCTGGAACTCGGCTCGGCGGCCCATCTCGTCGAGCTCGGCGGCGAGGTGCGGGCATGGGGGCAGCCCTCCGAAGGCCGACCGTGGCGGGTGCGGCTGCGAGCCGCCGATGCCGGGCACGGGCAGCCGCAAGAGATTTTTCTTGCCGATGGCATGGCGGTCGCCACATCGACCTGCCGCCCCGGCCGTTCGCCGATCGATCCGCGGACGGGCCGGCCGGTGGCGTCATCCAGTTCCGACAGTTCCGACCGCGCGGCGACCGTACGGTCCGCAACCTGTGCCGAGGCCGACGCTTGGGCAGTGGCCGCGGTCGTGCTCGGCCTCCAGGCGGATGCCGATGGGACGATTACTGTGGCACCATCCACGCCAGCGGGCCCGACTGCAGCCAGACGAGCAGTCCCATGAGGATCGCCAGCGCCAGGCTGTGCGGAAAGACCCGTCGCAAGATCGCACCTTCCTGGCGGTGCACGCCCGTCGCGGTCGCCGATACGACGATGCTCTGCGCGTCGATCATTTTCCCCATCACGCCGCCGGTGCTGTTGGCCGTGCAGATGAGCAGCGGGTTCAAGCCCAACTGTTCGGCGGTCACGCGTTGCAGACTGCCGAACATCGCATTGCTCGCGGTGTCGGATCCGGTGAGCGCAACGCCCAGCCAGCCCAGCAGGGCCGAGAAGACAGGATAGAGCCAGCCTGACCGGGTGAGGGCCAGGCCGAGCGTGACGTCGGTCCCCGAATACCGGGTCACGAACGCCAGCGCCAGCATCCCCGCGATTGTCAGGAGCGACAGCGAGAGACGCTGCAGGTTTTCCCACCAGATCGCGGCCGCCCGCCGCCAGGGAATACCGAGCCACGGCACCGCGGCCAGAGCCGCCACGAGGATGCCGGTGCCCGCCGCCGAGAGCCAGTTGAGCCGGTAGATGGCCCGTTCGATTTCGAGCGGCTTACGGGTAGCCGGCGGGACTTTTGCGATGCGGCCATCGAGCCTGGGCACGGGGAGTTCAGGGGCCACGATGCTCTTCGGCAGCAGAGGCATGCCGGCCACGGGCGGTGTGGTTGCTGCAGCGATCACGGGCAACGCATCCCCCGGCTCACGCCGGGGGCTTGTATCCGCGCGCTGGGGTCGGCCTTCGAGCGTGGCCTTCACTGTGGGCAGGCCCCAGCAGAACACGGCCACCGAGAGAAACGCCCATGGTGCCCAGGCCCAGGCGATCGCGCGGAGCGAGTCTTGTGGATCAGGGGCTCGCTCGGTGTGTGCCGCCCGTAGTGCCGGTGCCGGTTTTGCCCGCCCGGTTCCATGCTGCCAGCATTCCCGTGGCTGCCACCAGCGGAGAAACACGGCGAGCGTCACGAGGCTGACGATTCCCGCCACCACATCGACGAGCGCCGCCCCCACATAGTTGGCCATGGCAAACTGCAGCACGGCGAAGGATCCGCCACAGACGAGGACCGCCGGCCAGACCGCCAGGAGCCCCCGCCAGCCCGCCATCGTGGCCACCATCCAGGCCGGCACGATGAGCGAAAAGAAGGGGAGTTGACGGCCGGCCATCTGGGAAATGGCGAACTCGTCGAGGCCGGTCACCTTCGCCAGCGTGATGATCGGCGTGCCGAGGGCGCCAAAGGCGACTGGTGCCGTGTTGGCAATGAGGGCGAGGCAGGCCGCTTCGAGGGCGGGAAACCCGGCGCCGGTGAGGAGTGCTGCGGAGATTGCGACCGGTGCCCCGAAACCCGCAGCCCCTTCCAGGAATGCCCCGAAGGAAAAGGCGATCAGGAGGGCCTGCATGCGATGATCGGCGGAGAGCCTGGTGACCGACCGCTTCATGATCTCGAGGGCACCGGCCTCGAGCGTGAGCTGGTAGAGAAACATGGCCGTCACGATGATCCAGCCAATGGGAAAGAGGCCGAAGGCGGCGCCGTGGAGGGCGGCTGCCAGAGCCGCATCGGCTGGCATCCCCACGATCCCCACGGCGATCGCCAGGGCGGTGGCCAGGCCCGCCCCTGCCGCGGCGTGGGCCGACCAGCCGGCTCCGGCCAAAAGACCCAGCAGGGCAACCAGCGGGAGCGTCGCCACCAGCGTGGAGAGCAGCGGCGAGGCCAACGGATCGTAGACGTGCGACCAGACCATGTGACTCGTTCTACCGCGCCGCCCGCCTCTGCCCGACGCGGAAGCCACGAAACAACTAAAAACCGATAAAATACGGCGTTTGCGCGGCTCCTGCGGAGATCAGGCGGCGACTTTCCTTGCAATCCAGAAATTTTTCTGCATCGCGATGAACTAGCCCATTGACGGCGACGTACTAAATCATCAATAATTAAGGAGTACGCGGGGAGGGTTCCAAAACCCCTCAATTCAGTAGCCGGTGAAGAAGTCAGGGCCTTCTTCGGCGCCGTGTGTCATGCGGAGAGGGATGGCCAACGGTTGACAGGTGTCAGGCTGGGTTTGCGGGGTGGTTTCTTCCACGCGTTCTGCTCTTCTATGTCGGTTCGTTTCTGTCGGTTGGGTTTTTATTGTTTCTTTTCTTTTCATGCCCAAATGGGTGGAGGATTCTCATGACAATTTCCAAGAATCGCGGGGGTTTCACCCTCGTCGAACTGCTGGTGGTCATTGCGATCATCGGCACGCTGGTTGGTCTGCTCCTGCCGGCTGTCCAGTCGGCTCGTGAAGCTGCTCGTCGCAGCGCCTGCACCAACAACATCAAGCAGCTCGGCCTGGGCGTGCTGAACTTTGAAAGTGCTCGTAGGCGTCTGCCGCAGGCAAACTGTAATGTCAACTCGAGCACCGGCTACCTCGTCGCTGGCGGCTACAGCTGGATCACTACGATCCTGCCGTTCCTGGAGGAGACGAACCTCTACACGCAGATCTCGAGCAACTCGAGCCGTTTAGCCACTGCGTTTAGCGGGACTGTGAATACCGCCCAGGCGCAGACATCGCTGCCGCAGCTGGTCTGCCCGTCGTTCGCCGGTGACAAGAAGAATGCCACGGCGAACACCGTCGCGACTTGCGGCGTGACGAACTACAAGGGCATTGCTGCTGTCGCGACGACCGCTGCCAACGTCCCGCAGATTTTGGGCACCGGCGGTGGTGTGATCACGCTTGAGAAGTATGGCTCAGAGACGAGTGCCCCCTACACGGGCATCACGCTGGCTCAGATCACCGACGGAACGTCGAAGACGTTCATGGTCGGCGAAAGTCGTGAAGCGACGAAGTCAGGCTGGATCGACGGTGCTACTGCGTGGGTGACGGCGGTTAATGCCGCTGCACCGGGGATGACCTATGCCGCTGCGGGCTGCACGGGCGGCACGCTTGGTGTCCTCGATAATCAGGCCACGGTTGGCTCTGCTGCGATCTATAATGGTTCGACTGACTATGCCGAGTCGAGTAACCATCAGGCTGGCATCACGCTGTTCGGCTACGCCGACGGCCACGTCGGTCAGGTGACGCCTGAAATCGACGGCACGCTGATGCGGAACCTGCACACCCGTGCCGGTTCGGAATCGACCGGCGAGCAGCCGTAGTCTGATTCGTAAAGCTCTGCTTCCGGCCTAGCCTGAGGCAGATCGACGCAAACGCCGCAGCCGGAGGGGCATCCTCTCCGGCTGCGGTTTTTTGTCGGATGGGCTTGTGTGTTTGCTGGACGCTCGGTGGTGGGCCGCATGAAAAACTCTTTCTTTGCCGTTGCGTTGCTCATCGCCTGTCTTGGCCAGGGGTTCGTGTTCTTCAACGTCGGCATCCTGGACGAGGCGTTCTGGTCGGATCAGGCCCGGTATGTCGAGGCGGGCAGCCCCGAGCAATTCAACGCGGCACACGCCTACGGTCACCCCGGCGGCCCCGTCATCCTGGGCACCATTGCCGTCCATCATCTGGCCGGCATCTCGTATGAGACGGCGCTCCCGGTCTTTCTGACGCTCTTCAATAGCATCGTGATTGCCACAATTGCGACGCTCTGCCGCAGGCTCAGGCCCGATAGCCTCTGGTGGCTGCCCGTCGTCGGCACGCTCTCCGTCGACAAGCTCTATGCCGTCTCCACGCCCACATCGGCGGTGGTCGGCCCGTTGCTCGTGCTGCTCACGCTGGTCACGCTCCGCATCACGCTCGGGATACTGGAGCAGGAGAAGGTGTCGTGGCGGTGGCTCGCCGGCTGGAGCCTCGTGGCGGGATTGGCCGTGGCGACCCGCTTCGACATCGGTTCGATCACGACGGCTTTTCTTTTCGCTGTGCTCATGAGCGGTCTTGGGACGACCCTCCGCTGGCGGCAGTTCGCCGGGATGGTCATGGCCGCGTTTGCTGTGTTCGCGATCTGCGATCCCTATATGTGGCACATGCCGGTGCAGCACGTGGCCGATCTGCTCGGCAAGGCCGCCCTCCACCACCAGACGTTCGCGCGGACGCGTTCCTCTGTCTCGCCTTCACGCTGCTCGGGCAGGTGGCCCCGGGAGTGGCACAGAAAAAACTCCCGGCGGTCTTTGTCTGGGCATTGTTCGCGCTCACGGTCGCGCTCTACAGCATTTTTCTCTCGGCCAGTTATCAGGCGGTGAGGTATTTCATCCCGATCGTGTTCATCTGGCAGGCGTTTCTGCCGCTCCAGCTCTTCGATCTCATTGCCGGGCTACGGTTTCAGTCGCTCCGCACGGAGGCGGCGAGGGGCCGTGCGCGGGTGATCTGTGCTGCCGTGGTCGTGCTCCTGCTTGTCGGCAGCCAGATCTTTTTTCTCCTCGACCACGCCCGGTTGAAGGGGCAGCAGTCAGGAGTGGCATTCCGGTAACGATGCCGCACAACGGATCGGTGTGGTGGCCGGTATCCGTTGTGATCCGGAGTCCCCCGGCTTCCGCCGAGGGCTTTTATGTGGGAGTCCCCCGGCTTCCGCCGGGGGCTTTTATGTGAGGGCAGTTGGGCCGATTGGCATGATGGCTCAGGGGGCCGGGGCCGCCCCGGGCGGCTGGCCGGCGGCCTGCCGGGCTGCCGCGAGTTTGGCCTGCGCGGCAACGGTGTCGGGATGGTCGGGGCCGACCGACTGCGTGTAGCCATCCACCAGGATCGCATAGAGTCTGGCGGCCTCCGCATGGTCGCCCTTCGCCGTAGCCTGCGTGGCCATTGCCACGGCCAGCTTCGTCGCCGTCGCCTGCGATTGCGGATGATCCAGACCGTAGCGCGAGGCGGCTTCAGTCGCCAGTCGTCGCCGTACGGCCACGGCTTCGTCGATCCGACCGGTTGCCAGGAGGATTTCCACAAGCGCGTCATCGAGCCCCGCAGTGTCGATGATGCGGCCTCGCCGCGACCTTCCAACATCCGCCAAGGATGCCTGTACGACCTGCTCGGCATCGTCGGGCCTGCCGGCGGCGATGAGGATTCTGGCGAGCGAAGTCGCCGCGCTGATCGAAAGGCCATCGGTGCCACCCCTGGCCCGTCGCGCCACCTCGAGCGTCTCACGGGCCTGTCCTGCGGCCGCTGCATGATCCCCCTTGCGGCTCAGGCCCTCCGCAATGGTCGCCGCCGCGGTCAGTGTGACCGGATCGGCGGGGCCGAGCTTTTCCCGCATGGCGTCTATGAATTGTTCGTAGATCGCCTCGGCATCGTCTCGTTTTCCCGCCAGCCGCAACGTCGCGGCCAGATCGCCGATCGTGGCCAGCATGGCCTTGTCACCGGGTGGCAGCAGTTCCCGCTGCAGCGCGAGCCCGCGGCGACAGAACGCCTCGGCGCCTACAAGATCACCCCTCTGCACGCGGCCGCTGGCAAGGTCGTTGAAGACATGAGTCGTTGGCTTCGCCCGCAGGGACCGCTCAGCAAACTGTTCGGCTGATTCAGGATCGCCGGCACTGTCGAAGAGGCTGGCCATCATCCAGTTGGCCCGGTAGTTGTCGGGATCCTTGGAGAGCACGTCGAGCCAGATACCGCCGACCTTCGAATAGAGCTGGTTGCGAAACTGCGTCGTGACCACCAGCAGCATGATCACGACGCCGGCGACCGCCGCTGGAATCCGGGCATCGCCTGACAGCCGACCGGGACGGCGGGCGGCGATCCAGTCGGCCAGATCGACAGAGCCCATCACGATCGCCGCCACCACCGCGGCTAGCGCGACGTACATCCGGTGCTCGTTGGCCACCGCTTCGATTGGCATGATGCTCGACGTGGGGGCAAGCGCCAGGAAAAACACGACGCCCAGCCAGGCCCACGCCCGCCGCTGCCATGTGCCCAAGGCCGTGATGGCGAGCATCGCGACGATTGTCACGAGCGCCGGCAGCACCTGCCAGACCGAGGTCGCCACCGGCCAGCTCGAGTAGTCGAGCTGTTGGCCGACGGGCCAGACGGCGAGCCTGAGGTAATGGAGGATCACGCCCGACTGGGTCAGGGCATACTCGAACGGCGGATGGTTTTTCTCATTGAATTCCTGGTATTTGGTCGCCTGGATCACGAGCTGCAGGCCGATCAGGAGCCACGTGCTCGCCAGCAGGGCGTAGTACCAGAGGCGGCCTCGGAGGGAGTGGAGCCACGATGCAGCCGGCTCGTGGGCCACGAAGAACCAGTCGTAGGCGAGGATCACAAGCGGCAGCACGACCGCACTCTCCTTGGAGGCCATTGCCCCGGCCGCCGCTGCCACGCTGCCGGTGAGCCAGGCGACGGACCATCCGCGTCCAGTCGCCCGCGCCGCTGCCTGCGCGTAGCAGGCCAGCGACACCAGGCACAACATCCCCGTCATCGACTCGATTCGCTGGTAGACGTAGGTCACCGCCTGCGTCTGGAGCGGGTGCACGGCCCAGATCATCGCGATCACCATCGCCAGCGGCACCGCGCGGTCGCCCCAGCGGCCACGGAGCCGCGGGGAAAGGAGCGTGACCCTGACGATGGAGAAGAGCGTCAGGGCTGCGATCACGTGGATCAGCAGGTTCGTGACGTGGTAGCCGAAGGGCCGCACGCCCCAGATTGCACGGTCGATCGCAAACGTGAGGTAGGGCAGAGGCCTCGCAGGCAGCTTGTTGCCCACGAACATCGCGTCCCAGGGCGGGAACAGTTGCTCGAGCGACACGTTGTGCTCGATGTCCTGGATGTCGTCGAGGACGAACTTGCCTGCGAACGAATTGAGAAAGGCCACGCAGGTGATGACTGCGACGAAGAGAGCCGCCTGGCGGACGGTGAGGGAGCCGGTCATGGCAGGCACGTTCCGGGGACACGGGGGACGAGCCCCAGAGCTATCCCTGGAGCTTACCCTACATCCCCAGCATCGCCGCGAGCGCCGCCGCGCCCACCAGCACCAGCGCCCAGCCCATGTAATGGGCGATCGGGGGCCGGTCGGCATAGCGGTAGTCGTCGCGGCGGATGGCGGTGAGCATGTGGCGGTGCTCCCACATGCCGGCCAGCGTTGCGGCCATGCCCAGCACGATCAGCGACGCCCCAAAGACCTGGGTCTTGAGCGGGGAAAACCCGGAGAGCCTGCCTTCGAACGAGAGGGCGGCCTGCCCCAGCCGCTCGATGCCGAAGCCCAGGCTGATCATCGCCAGGCTCGTGCGGATCCACGCCAAGAGCGTGCGGTCGGCTGCCTCGCGATTCCGCTCGCGGGCGAGTTCATTCGAGAGGGAGGTGGGGTCGGGGTCGTGCGGAGTCATACGGCAAAGGATATCACGGCGGGGACGGGAGGCGGATGCGGGGCGTCCGTGGGGACAAGATTGCATCTTGTCCATCGGCAAGTTGAAAACTTGCCGCCACGGGGGGCTACTTCACCTCCACCGGGATGCTTGCCGAATGGGCGGAGAACTCGGGGGCGTAGCGGCTCTGGATCGTCGCGAAGCCGCTCGAGGCCGTGCCCCGGTGGGCCGCGCGGAGCGAATACTCAAACACATGCGTGCCCCGCGGCAACCGCTCGAAGAAGAGCTGCGTCGAGGCGTCGCGGACGGCCATATACCAGCCCGCGCCATCCCCCCATCGCCAGCCGGAGAGCACGTCAACCGGTTCGGTGAGGCTTGGCCGATGATCGCGCAGTTCGAGGAACTCGTAGTCCCGGTCGCTCTTCACCACCAGCCGCACGACCAGTTCGTCGCCCATTTCGACTGTTGTGGCGCCGTCCTTCGCCGCCGGCACCAGCTCCGGCCCCGCCTTCGTCACCCTCTTGATGAACAGCTGCTTCTCGATCGACAGCTCCTCGCGGCCGGCCGCCGGCACGCTCGAGATATCGTCGAGGTACTGCCAGTGGACGCCGCCGAAGGCGAGGCCCTTGTCCTTCTTGGCAACGACGATCTGGCCCATCGCAGGCTCGATCTCGCGCCGCGTGAACCGTTCTTCGAAGAACCCGGTGCCGGCCTCGACCTGCTCCGGCGAGATCTTCTCACCGCCCACGGTCACGGTCACCAGCTCCTGCGAAGCGAGCAGGTCGGTGCCGCGGCCGAGCAGTGCGCTCACTGCATCTGCGGTCGCGCGGCTGCCGGGCCACTGGCTCGTCCGCTTCTGCGAGAGGAGCCAGACCTTGAGCGACTCGACGGCATCCCGGTCACCGGCCACCTCGTCAAAAGCCTCGATCATGATCGTCTGCGTGGCGATCGGGGCATACGTCCAGCTCCACCAGCCCGGATGCGGATCCCGCCACCACATCCCCTGCCAGGATTCTTTTTCAGCGCCGGGCTTCACGTCGGCGTCGACCGCCCGCTGCCGGAGGCTGTCGATGATCGAGAGGGCCGTCGGCCTGTCGCCCGACCGGGCCAGTGCGATTGCCAAGTGTCCCTGCGTGAGCCGGGCGTCGAGCTTCATCCAGCACTTTCGCCCGATGTCAAATGCCCACCGAATGGCCTCGGCCGCCTCGCCCTGCGGCGGTGCGTCGGCCGTGAAGAAGCTCCGCGCATAGAGGGCGTAAACGCCGATGGGCGTGAGCACGATGTCGTCTCGCTTGCCGCCCCAGAACTTTTCCGCGCGACGTTTCTCCTCGACGAGCCGGCCGTCGAGCCAGGGAATCGTCTGGAGTGCCGGCTGCACGAGGTCGTTGCCGCCGGGTATCGCAGCCTTCACGCCCGCCGTGCGGAGCCGGCCGAACCCCGACAGGATGCCGAGCGTGACGGAGTCGCAGGTCTGCCCACCCGGAAACCACGGCCAGCCGCCGTCGCCGTTCCGCAGCGACTGGAGCCGGTTGAGCGCGGCCTGCGCTTCGTTGTCGGTTCGCGTCGTGTCAAACAAGAGCGCGATGCGGGCCCGGGCCTCCTTCTCATCCACCGCGTCGCGGACCCACGGGGTCTCGGCGAGCAGCGTCTTCACGAGATCGGTGTTCTTCTCGAGTGGGCTCTCCAGGGCGCCAGCTTTTCCTGCGGCAGCGGCCCCCTTCCACTGCTCGAAGACCTTACCGATCCGCGGGTCGCTCGTGGCGAGATGCCGGGCGAGGCTGTTGGCGTAGAGCCGCGTAAAGAGCGTCTCGGTGCTCTCGTCTGCCTGTTCCATGATCGAAGGCAGCGCGAGCACGGCATACCAGGCCGGATTCGAGGCCGCCTGCACGACGAGCGACTGGCTGCGGATGTCGGTGCCGGCACTCTTTACGAGACGGTCGAGCGACACCTTCCGTTCGCCCGGTCCCCGGAGCGTCACCGGCACGCTCTCGCTGATGAGCACGCGCCGCGGCAGCACGACCAGCATCGCCTCTTCGCCGTCAGCCGCCTTGCCGGCCGAGCCGGTGGCGAGATAGCGGAGCGTGTTGGTGCCGTCGGCCACCTTCACGGTAAAGAGGACCGGCTTCGATTCGCCGGCGGCCAGATCGAAGGGCAGCTCCCGCGGGCCGTCGACGAGATTGTCCCGCGAGTCGTTCGTCCGGGCGTCTGTGAGCGAGAACTTCACGCTGCCCGAGAGCCGTCCGGTCGAGGTGTTGCTCACCTTCACTGGAATCTGCACGACGTCGCCTTCGCGGAGAAAACGCGGCACCACAGGCTCCACCATCAGGGATTTTGCAGACACGCAGCTATCGATGATCGTGCCGCTGCGAAGGCTTGCGTCGTGGGCGAGCCCCTTGAACTGCCAGGTGGTGAGCGTGTCTGGCAGCGTGAACTCGATCGTGATGTTGCCGTCCTTGTCCGACGTGAGCGTCGGCAGAAAGAACGCCGTCTCGACCAGGTTTTTCCGTGGGGGCGGAGCTGCCGCGGCAGCGGTCGCCGTCTGGCCAGCTGGCTCGCCGGGTCCACCTGTCGCTTTGTCCTGCTGGGACTCCGCGCGATCGCGGTTCGCGTCCGCGGATTTTCGCTTTTCGACGCCATCCATCGCCATCGCATTCTTCGCCAGGCCGGCTGGCGCCGCGGCCGCCGCCATCGGCATCTTGTCGGCTTCGCGGAGGGCCATGCCCCGCATCATGCGACCGCCAAACCCTCCGCCTATCCCGCCGCCTATCCCGCCGCGCAGCGGCGAGCCGAACGGATCGCGGAGCATGCGGTAAGACATCTCCGGCACTTCGACGTAGCTGGTCGCGAAGCCGCCGAGAATCTGGTTGAAGGCTTCGCCGGAGTTCGTGAAGGCGAGGTTCATCCAGCTCGACTCCCGCCGAAACAGGCCCATCAGGCCGTCGGTGGGCCACTGATGCGGGGCGAGGGCATCGAGAGACTGGTCATAGAGGGTGGCCACCATCTCGGCGAGCGCCGGCGCCGCCGGCCCCGTGATCGGATCGGCGGCGCTTGCGATCTTGGCCCGCCAGATCTCCTTCGCGCCGGGCTCGAGCCGACGCGTGAATCGCTCCCAGGCAATCGACAGCTTCTTGTTGGTCCAGGGCACAATAATCGTCTGTGACTCCATATGGAGCCGGCCATCGCGGACCATCCAGGCGCGAACCGTAAAACCGCCACGGTGTTCATTGCCGACGTCTATAGTCACGGGCCATTGCGTCCGGCCCGCCACGGTCCAGAACGTCTTGAGAATCTTTCCAGACTGCGAGATCTCGACGAGCGCACGGCCGTTGCCGTAGCCTGTGCCGATCAGTGCTAAAAACTCGCTGCCCGGTTCGACCGTCTGCTTCTGCGACTTCATCACAAAGGCTCGCTTCATGCCGTAGCGGTCGGAATCAGCATCGACCACCTCGATCAGCCGCTGGGCCTTCACCGCCGGCATGTCGCCGGCCGCCGGAATCTCGAACACCGCCTTGTAGATGCCGACCGGTAGCGTGGCCGTGGCCACGAGTTTTCCGGTGGCTTTGTCGGTGGAGAGTTGTTCCTTCACGAGGGCCTCACCCAAGGCCCAGGTCTCGGGATCGGCCGGATTCGGCTGCGGCTGTGGTGCCGGGCGAACGACACCCCTGCCCTGCCCGCGGCGGGCACGAATAGGTTGCGGACCTTGCCCCGCGCCAAAAAAGCTGCTGCGGCTCACCTCCGCCGGCTGCACGAGCTTCGAGACGGTGAGCGTGCCAGCGGCCCCGCGGGGCTGGCCATCGAGCGTGGTCGTGGCGAGCGTGATCGCGACGGCCGCTGGTTTCCCATCGGCGCCGGTCGCCTGCCAGGCCTCCGTCGAGAGCGAGGCCTCGGTGTCGGTGTAGCCCGCGTTCACGCTCCGCTCGTCGCTCCGCGTCTCGCCGCTTGGGTCAGTCACGTCGGCCACGACGCGGTAAGTGAAGACGGGCAGCGACTCCTTGGGCACGCTCTTGTCGGGTCGCGCCGAAAACGTGATCGTGAATTTCCCGGCGGCATCCGTAACGGCAGTGCCCCGTGCGATCCGCTGCCCGCCGCCGTCGAACGGCAGCCCAGGGAAGAACCAGCGGCACCAGATCGGAAAGCGCACGGCTCGCTCCACATGCCAACGGACCTTCGCTCCGGCCACCGACACGCCTGTGTAGGTTGTCGCCGTGCCGGAGAGGACAACCTCGCCACCGAGCGGCGGCGATTGC